>JAHJLN010000066.1 GCA_018821715.1 Pseudomonadota bacterium
ACCTTGAGCCTGTCAAAGAAAAATGACAATTGCTTGCATAAAAAATTTAAATGGAGGACATAACAATGGGTAAAATTATCGGAATAGATCTGGGAACAACAAATTCCTGCGTATCCATACTTGAAAACGACAAACCGGTTGTCATCACAAATCCGGAAGGGGGACGGACAACACCGTCCATCGTGGCTGTTTCAAAAACAGGAGAGCGTCTGATTGGCCAGATTGCCAAGAGACAGGCCGTAACCAATGCTGAGAATACAATTTTCGGGGTGAAAAGATTGATCGGGCGAAACTATGATTCGCCTGAAGTGCAAAAGGACCTGTCCAATCTGCCTTACAAAATCGAAAAAGCCAGCGGCGGCGGCGTAAAGATTAAAATGCACAACAGCTTTCACAGCCCGGCCGAGATATCATCCTTTATCCTGGCTCACATCAAAAAAACAGCAGAAGACTATCTGGGCGAAACGGTTACGGATGCGGTTATTACCGTACCGGCCTATTTTGATGACAGCCAGCGCCAGGCCACCAAAGATGCCGGTAAAATCGCAGGGCTCAATGTTCTGAGGATCATCAATGAACCCACAGCAGCTTCCCTTGCCTATGGACTGGATAAAAAGAAAGAAGAAAAGATTGCAGTCTTTGACCTGGGCGGCGGCACCTTTGATATCTCCATACTTGAAATCGGGGACGGTATTTTTGAAGTAAAATCCACCAACGGGGATACCCATCTTGGCGGCGAGGACTTTGATCTGAAAATTGTCGATTACCTGGCCGATGAATTTAAAAAAGATCAGGGCATTGACTTAAAACAAGATACCATGGCATTGCAGCGCCTCAAGGAAGCAGGAGAAAAAGCAAAGCAAGAGCTGTCTTCCGCTTTGGAAGCAGATATCAACCTGCCGTTTATTACTGCGGATGCCAGCGGCCCCAAACACCTGAATATTAAATTGACACGGGCCAGGCTCGAAACCCTGGTGTCGGAGTTTATGAGCCGGATTGAAAAACCCTGTATCACTGCAGTTAAAGATGCCGGCATGACCTTTTCCGATATCGGGAAGGTGATCCTTGTCGGCGGCATGACAAGGATGCCGGCGGTTCAGGAACTGGTTAAAAAAATATTCGGACAGGACCCGGACAAGAGCGTAAACCCGGATGAAGTTGTGGCCCTCGGCGCTGCCATCCAGGGCGGGATCCTGAAAGGCGATCTTAAAGATGTGCTGCTCCTGGATGTAACCCCGCTGTCTCTCGGTATTGAAACCATGGGCGGCGTCATGACCAGACTGATTGAAAAAAACACGACCATACCGACGCAGAGAAGTGAACTGTTTTCAACGGCTGAAGACAATCAGCCGGCTGTAACCATTCATGTGCTGCAGGGAGAACGGCAGATGTCGTCCGACAACAAGACCCTGGGGCGATTTGAATTGACCGGCATTGCAGCTGCACCCAGGGGTCTGCCCCAGATCGAGGTCACCTTTGACATTGATGCAAACGGCATTGTCAATGTTTCAGCCAAAGACAAGGCAACCGGAAAAGAGCAATCCATAAAGATTACTGCTTCATCCGGCCTTTCCAAAAAGGAAATTGAAACCCTTGTCAGGGAAGCTGAACTTCATGCAGATGATGACAAAAAAAAGAAAGAACTGGTTGTGGCACGCAATGACGCAGATACCCTGATTTACCGGTCCCAAAAAATGATCAAGGATGCGGGTTCCGGCATTGACAGCCGTTCTAAAAATCAGGTGGAAACACTGATCACCCGGCTGAAAGAAGCCATGAAAGAAGATCAGCTTTCTGATATCAAACAAATGAGCGAGGAGCTGACCCATGCCATCCATGCCTTAAGCCAGGTCATGTATGACAATAACAATTCATCCGGCAGTACCGGTCAGGGCAGCGGCCAGGACCGGTCCGAAGCAAATCCTGTGGAGGATGATATTGTGGATGCCGAATTTTCAGAAGTCGCATAACCGCCGATCCATAAACCCATTCAGGGTGCCGGCACAACGATGTCGTGCCGGCACCCGCCTCAGGGTCATCGTATTGATTCTAATATCTATGATAGCAATTTGATATTATTATAAATATTTTTTCAAAAAAACAGAGTATCACCGGCCCCATAATAAGCTTCATAAACTGATAGATGTCATCATTATTGCTATTTGTGGGGTGATTGCCGGAGCCGATTTGGAGAAGCAGTCAGAAGCCACTGGGGGATAGAGAACTCAGTACATTGGGTATTGGATATAGCGTTCCTTAGAAGATGAAAGCAGGATAAGGAAAGGATCAGCCCCGGAGAATTTTGCTGCAATACGGCACATTGCTTTGAATTTATTGCGGAGCAATAAAACAGTCAACGGCAGTGTGAAAAGCAAACGGTTGAATGCGGCTATGGATACTGATTATCTGGAGAATGTTATGTTTAAGTGACAGACAC
>JAHJLN010000067.1 GCA_018821715.1 Pseudomonadota bacterium
CCCTTAGTAAGGTTGTCAAACTATTGGAATCCAAAAAAAAGAAAATCTGTCCATACACTTCGTCATTCCTATGCCACCCGTCTCCTGGAAGCAGGGGCAACTATCCGGAAAATCCAGCAATACCTGGATCATGCAAGTCTCAATCCCGGAGTCTTACTGGGTCCAGTTTAGAGATATTTTCCTGTTAGATTGAACACAATCCCGCAAATAAAGGTTGATCAAATTTTGATAGGGGACACCTGTTTCCTCAGCCTGATTCTTGAAGTACTCTATTATATCCACACCAATTCTAATAGTAACCTGTTTCTTCAAATTTTTAGAATAAGGATTTTTACGGCCTTTCATATTTTCAAACTCATATTCTTTTCTCATCATGGCCTCCTAAAATATACCTTTTGTTCTTTCAAAGTTGCTTTCCTTGCAGAAATGATACGAATTATTAATTCATTACTGCGATAGCAATGGCACACAACCAGGACCTTGAGCCTTTGGCTGAAACCTAAAAGTAAAAATCTGTCTTCATCAATGGAATGATCTGGGTCTTCAAATTGAATTGCGCTTTCATCGAAGAATACTGTTTGTGCTTCTTCAAAAGACACACCATGTTTTTTTTGATTGCTTTCATTTTTAACATTATCCCATTCGAAGGTTATTTTTTTCATACTTATACTGTAAATATATTATAATTATATGTCAAGTTGATTGTGCAAGGCTTTTTGATACGTTTGGGTAACGGGCAGCAAGGGTTTCCACAAAAATGAATTGAAAGCACATCGTTTAAAAGTTGTTTCAATCTTTTAAAAAAGCCGCCCCTTGCTGTCCGGTTCACCTACTGGTTGGGCGACAAATGTAGAAACTCTATGCAAATGATAGACGCCGTCCTTTAGGGACAGGAACGAAATCACCAAATTCTTTTGCGGTATCAATCCATAAATCCATCGCTGATTTGATGTGATCTAATGCAGATTCATATGTATTTCCATGTGCCATACAGCCTGGCAATTCAGGAACGTCAGCTATAAATGCCTGATCTTCATCACTCCAATAGATAATAATCTCATATTTATTAATCATTCTTTATCCCTCAATTTATACTTAAGCATGATGTTCCGCACTTGTTTGACTTGATATGGCTTTGCCTTATTGCCTTCTTTTTACAGATTCAGCTTTTCTTCAATACCATTTTTCCGAAAAATATGATGACTTCCTCTGATACGCATTTCAAAGCCAAACTGTTGTAAAACTTTCAATAAATCAGAGAATGATATGTTAGCATCACTGGTTCCACAAAGGATTTGCAATATTAATTTTTCATATCTACTCATTTCAAAAGGCTTTTGAATTTTTGATGGTATAATTCATTCTATTATGTTCTCATATTGTAAATTTACAACTTGCCAAATGCTTTTGTTTGAGTATAGCACAAAAAAATGTGATGTCTAAAATTAACGCATTTTAATCCTCTGCTTTTGGAGAGAATCCATTGCAACGTGGAGTTCACTGGAAACTTTGGAGCGCAGCGGAAAAGATTTCCAGTGGAACTTTTTGTTATGCTATTTTTCGTATTTTAAGGTTATTTTTCAATATGGTTATAAGTTTTTCAACTTCTTTCTCTTTCACTACTAATGGCGGCATTAATCGGATCGATGAGTCTCTTGGAGCGTTAATAAGCAGCCCATCTTTTAGACACTTATTAACAAAATCATTTCCTTTGGTTTGCAACAGATCAAACGCTATTAACAAGCCTTGGCCTCTGACATCTTCAATTTCATATTGCTTTGAAAGCTCACAAAGCTGTTTTTTAATTAGATCACCCATTTTTCGGCTATTCTCAACAAGATCCTTGTCCAAGATTTCTCTGAGTACTGCCAAACCAACTGACATTGATAGCGGCTGACCTGTGTATGTGCCACCTTGGTCGCCTGGATCAAAAATATTTAATTTCTCTTTTGCGAGCAATGCAGAAAGAGGGAAACCACCGCCTATCCCTTTGCCAAGAGTCATTATATCCGGTTCTATGCCATAGTGTTGGTAACAAAATAGTTTACCAGTCCTTCCCATTCCTGTTTGAATTTCATCAAAAATGAGAAGGATATTTTCCTTGTCACAAAAAGCACGTAATTTTTGAATGAAATCTTTAGTAGCAACATTTACGCCACCCTCGCCCTGAATGGGTTCAATCATTATAGCGCATGTTTTTTCCGTGGCTAAGTTTTTAACCGACTCAAAATCATTAAATATTGCCTTGAAGAATCCCTTTGTTTTTGGCTCAAACAATGTTTCCCATTGTTCTTTCCCTGTTGCAGACATTGTTGTAAGTGTTCTTCCATGGAAACCATTTTGGGTTGTGATAATGTCAGCTGCACCATTTTTGCAAACGTAGCCAAACTTCCTTGCCAATTTTATGGCACCCTCATTTGCCTCAGCGCCAGTTGATGAAAAAAACACTCGTTCGAAACAACAATTATTGATTAATAATTCTGCATATTCCAACATTGGCAGATTGTAAAATGATGGACTTGCATTAACCAATGTGCGGGATTGCTTGGCGAGAATATTTGAAATTACATCTGGTGAATGTCCTAAGCAATTCACAGCCCACCCACCTATAAAATCTAAGTATTCATTATCTTCAATATCAGAGAGATACATGCCTTGCCCTTTGCACATCACAATTTCTGGCCTATTTGTGACTTTGAGCAATTTCGTATTTGCAATTTCTATTAATTCTTTTTTGTACATTATTAATCCTTGAGCAGAACTAACCTGCAGCGGGGCTGTTCCCGCTGTCAGTGTTTAGTGACTTGTTATAATTTGCATTTCAATCGGTAATAAAGTCGACAATAGCCTTTGTCAAATCCTCTTTATAGGTACTTTTAAAGAGATGTTGAGCATGCTCCGATCCTTCAAATTCCAATATCTTTTTTGGATCAGACGACTCTATATATGTTTTTTTAACGTTTGGATAAACTCCCAAACGATCACTTTTTGCGACTACGAAAAATTTATCGATTTTTTCACTCTTGATAGGGGCACCACCATAAGGGGCAAGAACA
>JAHJLN010000068.1 GCA_018821715.1 Pseudomonadota bacterium
ACCCCTTGCATTGATTTTTTCCGTGGGCATACCCGCGTTTTTTACTTTTTCGACTTCAACATCAATCCCGGCTTCCACTTCCCTGATGTTTTTTACGTTTTGTTCTGAACTTAACAATTGACCTTTATTAAGTGCCACACCAAATTCTGTCATTTTTTCAAAATATTGTCTCATTCTCTACTCCCGGTGCAATAATAAATTTTTATTTGAGATAAGTCTCCCCCATTAAAGGAAAGCCAAACTCTTATCATAAAATCGTAAATCCGATATCCTGCCAAGAGGGAACACCCCACTTGACTTTAAACTTTTCTTTAAGTATAGACGAAAACTGTCTTGTTTAAGAAAAAAACTTTTTTTGGCAAGAAAAGAACCAAATATCTTTTGAACAAAGGAGATGAAAATGAGCACTGAAATCTTAGCCCCCATGCCCGGAACAATTTTCCAGGTACATGTAACAGAAGGCGATGATGTTGTTGAAGGCCAGGAACTTTTGGTCCTTGAAGCCATGAAAATGGAAAATCCCATTGTTTCAACGGCCCAAGGCACGGTAAAGCAAGTTGCGGTAAAAATGGGTGACAAAGTCTCCACCAAACAGCTGCTTCTTGTTATTGAATAAGTTTCAATACCTTGCATACAAAATTTTGTATCTGCAGAGAGTATCATTTTTTATGCTCTCTGCATGATATGAAATTGTTCATTTTTTTCTTTAAATAATCCCTTATCCATTCGACTTATCCGGGTTAAAATCTCTCCTCCGGATAGTCTTTTCCACCTTACTGTTTCACATAGCAAGACAGTGTTTTAATATCTTATAAAGATTAAATAATTCACCTTCTTTGTCAAGCTATTTTTTAGCTATATTTTAAACTTTTTTCTTGACAAGTGTATCAAATTTTAGTTTATTTTACAACCATATGATGAAACAATGTTTTGATATGCAAAACAATTTAAGAGATGATTGATATAAAAAACAACACAAAAGTGATGGCCCTTGAACAAGCCATCCGCCAGTATATTTCAGATGGGGCCCACATCTCCATTGGTGGATTCACGCTGAACCGCAATCCCATGGCAGCCTGTCATGAAATTATCCGGCAGGGAATAAAAGGTCTTCACCTCTATGCCCATTCCAATGGGCAGGGGCTTGATGAGCTTGTGGGTGCAGGTGCCATTTCAAAAGTGGAGATCGCTTACTCTGGAAACGGCCGGTTTGCCCCGACCTGTTTATGTTTCAGACGGCATGTGATTGAAAACAAAATCATGGTGGAAGATTATACCAATTTCCAGATGGCATTGCGGTTCCTGGCAGGGGCCATGGGGGTTCCTTTCCTTCCGACAACCTCTTCTCTTGGAACGGATATCATCAACAAATGGGGATTTGATACAACAACAAGAATAAAAGATAGCCGGCTTAGCAGCAAAAAGCTTGTGGTGATGGAAAATCCCTTTTCAAGACAGGCGCCCGGTGAAAAAATTGTTCTGGTACCGGCCATCAACCCGGATGTCACCCTTATCCATGCGCAACAGGCTGATACTACCGGAACCACAAGGATCAAGGGATTAACCTTTTCCGATATTGAACAGGCCAAGGCATCCCAAACCGTCATTGTCACCTGCGATGAACTTTTAGAACCGGGAATCATGAACCATGACCCCCAGAAAAACCAGCTGCCGTCATTCTGCGTGGATGCAGTGGTGCATGTCCCATTCGGCACCTATCCCACTGCCTGCTTTGGCCTCTATGACTATGATGCACAATTCCTATCTTTGTACCGGGATATGGCGGCAAGCCAGGACCGATTTGATGCCTATGTCAAAGAGTTTATCCTGGGGACAAAAACCCATGCCCGGTTTCTTGAAAAAGCCTGCGGCAAAAGGCTGGAACAGATCAAGGCTGATCCTGAAACCGGATATTCCGACCAGATAAAAAGAGGATAGGCAAAAGAAAACAATGAACTATACCTCAAAAGAAATCATGGTACTGGCAGCAGCCCGGCAGATAAAAAATCATGATATTGTGTTTTGCGGCACCGGGATATCCATGCTGGCTGCGGTTGCGGCAAAACATATTTATGCACCGGACTGTGTGATTTTTTTTGAAACCGGCGCCATTGATTCAAAGCTTGAAAAACTGCCCCTGGCGGTTTCCGATTCAAGGGTTATGTATGGGGCCCAGGCGTTTTGCACACTTGTTGAATCCTTTTCCTTTATGCAGAATAAAAAAACAGGCGCAAATATTGTGGGGATTATCGGCGCCGCCCAGATTGATCCCTTTGGAAACCTGAATTCAACCATGATCGGAGATTACGGCAACACGCAGACAAGATTCCCCGGAAGCGGCGGTGCCTGTGATGTGGCCTCGTTTGTAAATACCAATATCATATTCATGATGCTTGAAAAACGCAAATTTGTTCCCACCCTGCCCTATGTGACAAGTCCCGGCTGGATTAAAGGATTTGACACAAGAAAAAAAATGGGTCTTAACCCGCAAGGTCCCAGCGCAGTAATCACGGATATGGGGATCATGGGATTTGAATCCCATTCAAAACGAATGTTTTTAAAAGAATATTATCCAGGCATTCATCCTGAAACCATAAAAGAGCACATCAGCTTTGACATTGATATTTCAACCGCTAGAGAAACCCTTTGCCCAAAGGCTGAGGAACTTAAAATATTAAGAGAAAAAACTGATCCGGAAAAACTGATACTCAATTAAAGGGATACTGTATGGACATTGATAATAAAAAGCCAAACTCTATTGAAAAAGCCCTGGACATCCTTCTCAAATTCCAGGAGGTTAAACCGTCATGGGGAATCCGGGAGCTGAGCACGGAACTTTGTTTCAGCCCTGCAACCGTTCAAAGAATCCTCCAGGTTTTCAAATCCTATGAATTTGTCCGGCAGGACCCCAATACCCGGCAGTACTTTATCGGAAACGTTTTTTACAGGTTTTTAGAGAATTTGAACGGCTCAAACAATCTGACCCGCATTGGACGAAGATTCATGGAAGAAGTGGCAGCCGACACCCTTGAGACCGTGCATTTAAATATCATTGAAGGCGACCTTCGTATCTGCATCGACACCATTGAATCTCCCAAGGTGCTCAAGGCCGGCATGCCCATCGGCAACCAGTCACCTCTCTATGCCGGGGCGTCTGCAAAATGTCTTCTGGCTTTTTCCTCAAAAAAATTCCAGGACAATTATTTTAAAACCACAAAAATCAAGCCGGTTACCGAGAACACCATTACACTGCCGGGCAAGCTGTTTGAAGAACTCCACAAGATAAAAGAACAGGGGTATGCCTTAAGTCTTGGGGAAAGAACCCCGGGTCTGGGATCATTGAGCGCCCCTGTTTTTGATTATAAAGGACAGATCCTTGCAAGCCTGAGTCTTGCCATACCTGAAATCAGACTCAAACAAAAGGATCATCTTTCAAATTGTATTAACATACTGACCAGTGCTGCAAATTCATTTTCAAAAGAAATGGGATTAGCAGCTGAAAAATTTTAACCGTTTAGGAGGAACAATGGATTTTCAATTATCAAAAGAGCTTCAAATGCTCCAGAAAGAAATCAGAAACTTTGCAAAAAAACAAATCGAACCCTTTGCCGATGAATGGGATGAAAAACACTACCTTCCCATTGACGAAGTCATGAGACCCCTTGGGGAACTCGGATTTTTCGGAACCGTCATCCCTGAAGAATACGGCGGAGAAGACATGGGATTCATGGCCGCCATGATCGTAACCGAAGAGCTTGCAAAGGTTTCTTCTTCATTAAGGGTACAGGTTAACATGCAGGTCTTGGGATGTGCCTATACCATCTTCAGATATGGCAACGATGTCATCAAAAAAAAATATATCGAAAAGCTTTGCACAGCAGAGTATATCGGCGGGTTCGGCATAACAGAGTCTGATGCGGGTTCAGATGTCATGGCCATGTCAACAACAGCTGAAGACAAAGGGGATCACTGGCTCCTGAACGGGTCAAAAACCTGGATTTCCAATGCCAATGTGGCAGACGTTCTCATCTGCTATGCCTATACTGACAAGGCAGCCGGATCAAAAGGGCTTTCAGCTTTTGTTATTGAACCCAAAAACTTTGCAGGGATCAAAACCTCAGGGCTTGACAAGCTGGGCTCCCATTCCTCCCCCACCGGCGAAGTCTTCCTTGATAATGTAAAAGTGCCCAAGGAAAATATTTTAGGAGAACCCGGAGACGGTGCAAAGATCGTTTTTTCTTCCCTGAACCAGACAAGACTGTCTGCTGCTGCCGGTGGCGTGGGTCTTGCCCAGGCCTGCCTGGATGTGGCCACCAAATACTGCAATGAAAGAAAACAGTTTGGCAAGAAAATCGGTGAATTCCAGATGAATCAGGATATGATCGCCCAGATGACCGCTGAAATCGAAGCGGCCCGCCTTGTTACCTACAAGGCGGCTTGGGCCAAAGACCAGGGCAGGCTGAACAATGGCCTTGATGTTGCGCTGGCAAAATATCTTGCCGGTGAAGTGGCCACCAAATGCTCCAACTATGCCATGAGAATCCTGGGCGCCTATGGATACTCAACAGAATATCCTGTTGCCAGATACTACAGGGATGCCCCAACCTATTCCATGGTTGAAGGTTCTGCAAACATCTGCAAATGGATCATTGCGCTGGATCAGCTGGGGTTCAGAAAAGCCAACAGATAATTTAAAAAACCGGCTGTAGACAACACTCTTTTTTTCGCCTTTAAAGTTGCTGTTCATGGCCGGTTTAACAAGGAGGGAAAGGTGGACCCAAAAGAAATCGCAAAAAAAACAGGTGAAACCGCAAAACTTTATTTTTCCACGGTGAAAGATGAGGATAAGCCATACAACCTGTGGAGACATTTTGACAAAGACCTTGCAAAGGACATGTCCCTTTACATCACAGGCCAGATGTATTCAAGAGAAAAAATCCCCCATCAAACCCGGCAGCTCATAACGGTGGCAGCATTAACCGTGCTTTCAAAACCGGATGAACTCAAACTCCACACCCATGCAGCCTTGAATGTGGGATGCACTAAAGAAGAAATTGCAGAGGTGATTTTCCAGACCAGTATTTACGGCGGCGTTCCTGCTGCAAACACGGCCTTGACCGTTTTAAAACAAGTTCTGGAAGAACGCGGGGAAGCATAGCCTTCTCCTAAAGAGATATCTGTATTAAAAGCAGAGAGGAGACTGCATGAATCATTCTCTGCTTCTAACTTTCTGCTTCACAGGAAGAAGCTGAAACGTTTGACTCCATCCATCCTTTATTTCATCAGAAAATCAATCAATATGGGGTTTATCTGCTCTGGGAATTCATAGTGTGCCAGATGGCCGGCATTCTCGATCTCATGGTATTCAATCCCTGGTATCAGAGAGCGCAACCGCTTCATGGATTCGCCGGGGATACTTTTATCGTGGCACCCCCATGTCAGGAGCATCGGAATCCCCTGATGTTTGACCTTCTCATAGAATAAAGCGGCATCATCCAGCGCATCTCCCCTGAGATGTACCCACCAAATATACCGGTTCTGAAATAGCCAGCTTGGTCAGCAACTCAACCAGTTGATTGTCATATAAGTCCCTGTTGTACCTATAAAGTTCAGGTCTGTCGGAAAACCCATGCCCGAAAAGATCGTATCTTAAAACCCTGAAACCGGCCGCGATCAGCGCAGAAACAGTATTGTCCCAAGTGACGTAAGGTGCAGCATTCCCATGAATAAGCACAATTGTTTTTTCCACCTTTTAGTTCATAGTGCGTGAACCCTTCCGAAAGTTTGACAAAACTGCCGGCCAGTTTATTTCTAACCTGCTCATTTAATTCTTCTTTTTCCATATTTCCCCTACTGCAAATCATTGGTTAACGGCATTGAACCGATTCCCCTTTCTTTGAAACAACTTCTGATACAAAAGGCAGGATAACAGCCGAACACTCTTCATTTTGCACTGGAATACAGCATGGTTTTACCCAGAATGGTATTCCAGATCCCATCAGGACATCGCCTTTCGACAATATGAACCGCTTTTTTGGAAAGGGAGGCCAAAACTTTTTTTGCTTCGGAATTCAAAAGGCCGGACAGGATGAACCACTTTTTCTCCAGCAAAAAAGGGCTTTCAATCAGATGCTGCATCACATCATAATGGATATTGGCAACCAGAAGATCACAGGGAATGGACAGGACTTCTTCTCCTTTGGCCTGGAAGGCAAGCACCCGGTCTTCAAATCCATTGAGCCGGATATTATTCAGGGTTGTTTTAACGGCCAAATGATTGAAATCACAGGCCATCACCCTTTTACAGTCCAGGGCGGCAGCGCCGAGAGATAGAAGACCGGTTCCCGTACCAATATCCAGGACGGTTTGTATCCTTTGCGACCTACACAGCCGATGAATCAGGTAAAGACAGTCTTCTGTAGTCTGGTGTCTGCCGGTTCCAAACACAACTCCCGGATCCAGCAGGATTCCTTTTATGGTTTCATCTGTTGAATCCGGCTTGTTCCAGGGCGGATAAATGCACAGGTCATTTACATAATAGGGTTCAATTTTATCTCCATGCCATTGTTCACCGGTCATTTCATATTTTTCAATCAGACTCAGGCCCTGATTCTTTTCAAGAATCGTTTCAACAGCACCATCAGCAGCAGAGGAGAAAAAAAGAAAAGAAATCTGTTCATCCACCCATGTTCCGAGAAAATCCTCATTGCGCTGGATCCTTTCATCAACAGATGGAATCCCGTCAAAATAGTAAATATAAAGATTGTTATATGGATTGATCATTATTTACTGGGTTCCTTTTTTTGCGACAGGGAGGAAGACACTGAACCCGGTCCCTTTGGCAACCGTACTTTCCACGCTTGTAAATCCGTCATGATTATCGACAATGCCATATACGGAAGCAAGCCCAAGCCCTGTGCCGGAACTGATCGACTTTGTTGTAAAAAACGGATCAAAAATCCGCTGGATATATTTTTTTTCAATCCCTTTGCCCTCATCTTTGATTGAAAAATGGACAAATTTTCCAGATACAATTTTATTTGTGTGTACTCTTTTTTTCTCCAGTACAATATTATTTGTTTCTATGGTAATTCGACCCTTATCCGGCATTGCTTCAGATGCATTTAATAAAAGATTCATAACAATATGTTCCATTTGAGACCGGTCTGCAGATACATTCCAGATTCCTTGCGTAAACTTTGTTACAATCTCAATATCTTTCCGGGTCCGCTTGAACATCTCCAGACTCACCCTTATTATTTCGTTTATATTCAATGGGCCTATATCATATTTACCGTTTCGTGCAAATCCAAGCAGTTGTTTGATGGACTGTGATCCATTATCAACAAGATCTCTGATTTTTTCAGCTTTTACAGCATTGGGGTGGCCCGGCTCAGATTGTTTCTGAATCAAAGAAGCATATCCTGTAATCGCCATGAACAGATTATTAAACTCATGGTCAATACCACCGGCAAGAGTACCCACAGCTTCTAATTTCTGTGCATTTAACAGCCGTGCTTCGATCTGTTTTCTTTCCTTGACCTGTAGGGTCAGTGTTTTATTTAATGTGTGAAGCTCACGGGTTCTTTCCTTCACCATTTCTTCAAGATTATTCCGATGATTTTCAAGTTGATCCCAATTGAGAATAAATAGATCCCTTATTTTTGAGAATGCTTGTTTCAGCTCCTGTATTTCTTCAACATCAGATTCTGTTTTATCCAATTGAATTGCACCCAGCTTTTGTCTTAATATTTTCGGGTCTTTTGTGTTGTGCAGGTCTTTTAATTCCAGACGAAGGCAATCCATGGGTTTCAAGCTTTTCTTGATCATCATAAAAATCAATCCCAATGTCACAATGAGGACAAAAAAACCTGTCCCCAGCATTCCGCCGATAAGGAAGATCAGGTGTTTTTTCAGGCCCTGCCGGGAAAACCCTATCCTGAGTGTGCCAACTTTTTCACCCCCATAGATAATATCCCAGAATGTATCTAAGATCCTTTCGTTTTTCCGGGCCACAAGCGTTTGTTCCTCAAAAAAATCTTGGGTTAATTGGGATTGAAAAATTTTAAACCGGCTTGGAATTTCATCCATTGTTTCACTATGAGATGCCTCAAAAAGGGGGGTGGTGATGTTTTTTAAAACAACCTTCTCAAATTGATTCTTCCCAATCATTTTTCCATCATCACAAACCAGGATAGAATTGTTGATATCTGTCAATGCGAAATAGAGGATAAAATGATTTGCAGCTTTGGCATTTGTCAGCGTACGCATTAAATACCGCCTGTTTGAAACTGATATCAGGTGCCCAAGCTTTTTTTTGATGGCCTGGGTTTCATAATATATCCGGTTAAATTCCATGTGCTGGAATCTGTTTTTTTCAAAAATCGTCACCAGGGCGGTGATCAAAATAATGGCAATGGTCACAATCAAACATACCGAACTGAGCAATTTTTTCTGTAAATTATTTTTTGATAGCATTATAGTTGTTCTAATAAGTATGTTCTCCAGGAAAAACCATGCGCCCGATGCATCTCAACGGGGAAGACGACTGAAAATAGTCTGCCTTGCAAAATTCAATTTGACAATCCTGTAAGAATGAAAAATAATATTTTTTTATCAAAAACACAAGGAAGAGTTAACCCCCATGAAATTCAAAAAAATAATTGTTCAGTTTGTTGCTGAAAATATCATTTTAGCAGAAGAGCTGATATGTGATATTTTCTTTTCTTTTAACCTCAAAGGAGTGGTGTGTGATATCCCCCTGGATGAACCGGACGAAGGCTTTGGCACACATACGCTGCCACGGCCTGAAATCTGCTCCATAACAGGTTTTCTTCCCTTGCTTGATTCCTCTGACATCCTCTTTAAACAAATAAAAAAACAAATGGAAAAACTGGCGGATCTGGATATCAAGATCGAGATTCTAACCGAAATTGTGGATGAAAAAGACTGGGATAATGCATGGAAAAAATACTTTGAAGTCACAAAGGTGACGGACAGGATTACCATCAAACCGGACTGGAAAGACCATGCTGAAAAACAGGGAGAAATTGTGATTCATCTGGATCCAGGGATGGCGTTCGGAACCGGCACTCACCCGACAACCGCCATGTGTATTAAACTGATCGAAAAATATCTGACCCCCGGCTCAACATTTCTGGATGTTGGAACCGGTTCCGGGATTTTGATGATCGCAGCTGCCAAACTCGGTGCCAACCATATCACGGGCATTGATACGGATGAAGTCGCCATCACTGTCAGCCGGCAAAACCTTGCCAAAAATGATATTGAGCCCGGCCTCTGGGATCTCATGTGCACGACGCTTGATAAAACAGACTCGACGTCCTACGACTTTATTGCAGCCAATATTATAGCCCAGGTCATTGTAGATATCCTGCCGGAAATATCCGTGAGAATGACACAGGCGACCATAACCCTTCTTTCCGGTATTATCAAAGACCGGCAAAACGATGTTCTTTTTGCACTTGAAAAACACCATCTTATTGTCATCCATGAAGAATACCAGGATGAATGGGTTGCCCTTGCCGTCAAAAAAACAGCCGTTGAATAACATCCGTCAACCATGCTATACACCTTTAACAACAGATACGTAAATGCTTGACAAACCGCACAGGAACATTGACCATGAAAAACTTCATACCGTCGGATAAATATATTAAAATAAAAACCATTGATGCCCATACTGCCGGGGAACCTTTCAGAATTATTGTTTCAGGCGTTCCAGAACCTTTGGGGGATACGATTCTTGAAAAGAGAAGGTATGCAACAAAGCACCTGGACCACACTAGAAAAATTCTCATGTTTGAACCCAGGGGGCATGCAGACATGTACGGGTGTTTTCTCACCCAACCTGTGACAAAGGGGGCGGATTTCGGGATTCTTTTTATCCACAATGAAGGATTTTCCACCATGTGCGGTCATGGGATCATCGCCATCACTACCGTTGCGGTGGAAACAGGATTTGTTAAAATTAAAACATCCGGTCAGAAGATCCGGATAGATTCGCCGGCAGGACTTGTAACCGCCATGCCCAATATGAATGGCGACCGTGTTGAGTCTGTAACCTTTGAAAATGTGCCCTCTTTTGCACCGGAACTGGATGCAGTTGTTGATGTCCCGGGACTTGGAAAGGTGACCTATGACCTGGCCTTCGGGGGGGCGTTCTATGCCTTTGTCAATGCCCGGGATCTTGGGCTTGCCTGTACGCCGGACTATTTTTCCCAGCTTGTGGAAAACGGCAGAAGGATTAAAAATGCCATCATGGCTTCAAAAAAAATTGTCCATCCCTTTGAAGAGGATTTAGGGTTTTTATACGGAACCATCTTTGTGGACACGCCGGATCTTGAAAATGTTCATTCAAGACACTGCTGCGTTTTTGCCGAAGGCGAAGTCGACAGGAGTCCAACCGGCACCGGTGTCAGCGCAAGGCTTGCCATCCTGAATGAGAGAAACCAGCTTCAGCCGGGAGTTGATATTGTCATCAACAGCATTATCAATACAAGCTTTACCTGCCGGATTGCCCAACAAACACAGGTTAAACAATACAGGGCCATTATCCCGAAAGTAACCGGCAGTGCTTATATAACCGGTGTTCATGAATTTTTAATTGACCCGGATGACCCTTTGAAACACGGGTTCATTCTAAGGTAACGCCCAAGGGATTTATGGAACTTAAGCCGGAATTCATAGTCTCAAATGACACTCGGGGTACCATTATCTCCATTACCGGCAGTCTTGATACCAACAGGGCATCAAACCTGTGGCAGGATATGACCAAAAAGATTTCCAGCTTTACCGGCCATAACCTGATCCTTGATCTTGAAAAGGTAGACTACCTGGATACGGCAGGGGCAACCTTTCTCTGCCACCTGGAAACCTTTGGCAACTCCATCGGCGTTAAGGATATTGCCATTGTCAACTTAAAGCCTGAGTATTCACCCCTTGTAACTCTTGCAAAGACCTTAAAACAAAAAAATCTTTTTCAACAAAGGCCCCCAAAGCTGTCCTTTGTTGAACATAAAGGGCAAAGCCTTTCCACTGTTTTGTCGGAAACAAAGGAATTTATTATTTACACGGGAGAGATCACCTGGGCCCTGATTCAAAGCCTTAAGCATCCGAAGGGAATCCGGTGGGCAGATACATTCCTGATCGCCGAACGGTCCGGGGTTGACGCCCTTCCCATTGTTGCCCTGATCAGCTTTATCGTGGGGCTTGTCATGGCGTTTCAAGCCGCCATACCCATGAGGATGTTCGGGGCGGAACTCTATGTGGCCAATCTGATCGGTATCTCCATGGTCAGAGAACTGGGGCCTTTGATGACCGCCATTGTCCTGGCCGGAAGATCTGCCTCTGCCTTTGCCGCTGAGATCGGTACCATGCGGATCAATGAAGAAATCGATGCATTAACGGTCATGGGGCTTGATCCCATAAGGTTCCTTATTGTGCCAAGGATCATTGCCTCAACCATCATGACCCCTTTGCTGACCATCTTTTCAAACCTCATGGGAATGCTGGGCGGTGCCCTGGTGATCACCTCCATGGGATATCCCATTATCTCCTATTACAACCAGATTGCATCATTTGTAAAATGGAACGATCTGGCAGGGGGATTGGTAAAATGCTTTGTTTTCGGAATTCTCATTGCAGCAATTGGCTGCATCCGGGGATACCAGACCCAAAGCGGGCCGTCTGCCGTCGGGGTCTCAACCACCCGGGCCGTTGTCACCGGCATTGTTATGATTGCCGTGGTTGACGGTATTTTTTCAATTGTTTATTATTATCTTGGCATATGAAACCGACACAACCCGCCATAAAAGTAGAAAATCTGTTTGCAGGATACGGCAATACATCGATTATTGAAAATGTCAATTTTGAGGTATTCAAAGGCGAAGTATTTGTCATTATCGGCGGTTCAGGGTGTGGAAAAAGCACCTTGCTAAAGCATATGATCGGGCTTTTACCGCCTGTTTCAGGTGATGTGATAATTCTGGGTGAAAACCTGTCCCAGGCCTTTGGGAAAGATAAAGACCTTATCCTGCAAAAAATCGGGGTAGCCTTCCAGAGCGGTGCCCTGTTCGGTTCCATGACCGTGATGGAGAACATTACCCTTTTGTTAAAAGAATTTACACGCCTCCCTGATCCGATCATCGAGGATATTGCCCTGTTGAAACTGCAACTGGTCGGCCTTGAAAAAAGCGCCTTTCTCATGCCGGGCGAGCTTTCAGGGGGCATGAAAAAAAGAGCTGCCCTGGCCCGTGCCATGGCCCTTGACCCCTCCATCATTTTCCTGGATGAGCCTTCTGCAGGACTGGACCCCATCACCTCTGCAGAGCTGGATCATCTGGTGACAGACCTTGCCCGTAACCTGGGGATTACCTTTGTGATCGTAACCCATGAACTGGCAAGCATTGAAACCATATCCGACCGGATCATCATGCTTGAAAAAAGCGCAAAAGGAATTGTGGCCACCGGAACACCGGAACAGCTGAAAAATGACCGCAGCAATCCCTATGTCTATAACTTTTTTAACCGGACTATCACTAAAGGTAAAAAATGACCCAAAAAGCAAATTTTTTTAAACTCGGCCTGTTTGTCATCCTGGCATTCTCTCTTGGGGCGGCATTGTTAATCATTTTCGGGGCAGGAGAATTTTTTAAAAAAGAACTGCTTGCCGAAACCTGTTTCAACGAATCTGTCCAGGGCCTGAGCATCGGTTCCGAGGTCAAATATAAAGGGATCCAGATCGGGAGTGTCAAATCCATTACCAGTGTTTCCCAGGTCTATCAAATAAAGTCAGACTATGTGCTGGTCATCCTGTCTCTTGAAGACACCATATCCCTGGGCCAGACAGGCACATCCGCTAAAACAAGAATCCAGAATGCCATCAGGGACGGCCTGGTTATCCGCCTTTCATTCAAGGGGCTGACCGGGGTGGCTTATCTTGAAACCGATTATTCAGTCCAAAATCCAGAGGATGCACTTGATATCTCATGGAAACCCAAAAGCATTTATATCCCGTCCCAGAGAAGCACAATGAGACAATTTGGCGATGCCCTTAACCAGACCCTTGATAAGCTTGCAAACGTCAATCTAAAAGACATTATCCTGGATCTTGGAACCCTTTTGAAGTCCCTGGATAAAAAAACCAATGACTTTGACATGGAACAGATTTCGTCTCTCACCGCCTCATTGCTCAAAGAGCTGAAAGATACCAACCAGAAGATCAATACGACCATTGGCTCTGCCAAGGTCAAACAGCTTATAGATGACGCGCAAACCTCTTTTTCAGATTTAAAAACCATTGTTGAGACATCGAAAACGCCATTGAACAAAGCGATCAATGACTTTCAAAAAGCGGCTGAAAGCACGAAAAAAATGACTGCCGGACTTGAAACCACATTATCGCCGAAAATTGAAAGCCTGTCTTTTAACCTGGACAAATTAATGGAAAGCCTTGCTGCCACGTCCGGACTTCTGGAGGAAATGGTCTGGCTCAATTCCGACAAAATCAAACTCATCATTGATAATCTTGAAACCACTTCTGAAAACTTAAAACAGATGAGCAAGGACTTAAAACGATACCCCGGCAGGCTGCTCTTTGAAAAGCCCCCGGAAAAAATCGATATGGAGAAAAAGGACTGATGAAAAAAAATGGAATCATTTTTATTGGACTTGTATTTTTTTTAAATATGCTTTCAGGGTGTTCCGGCCTTCAAAAAGAGCCTGTCATTAAAAATTATTTTGACCTGGAAATCAAACTTGCCGATTCTCCTTCCCAAAAACGTGGAAACAATGACACCCTGATTGTCAAACAATTTTTTATCACTCCTGAATTTGACTCATACTCCTTTGTTTACCGCATGACCAAAAACGAATATATCACGGATTTTTACAATGAATTTATCAGCTATCCTGCAAAACTCATTACTGAAAAAATAACAGAAACCCTTTGTTCATCAAGCTATTTTACGCCAGCACCCACCAGCATGAAACAGGATATCACCTACCGGCTGTCCGGGAAAATCACCCGGCTGTATGGGGATTTTCAGAATGCAGATGATCCTAAAGCCATCATTGAAATCAGGATGACCCTGGAAA
>JAHJLN010000444.1 GCA_018821715.1 Pseudomonadota bacterium
GGATTGATGTGGTATTAAATTAAAAGGTAGCAGGCTGACAATAATCAGTAACGAAGCTGTAACCATCTGTTTATATAGAATAAAGGAAATTCAGCGGTTTTGGGCTTAGAACCCCTTCCAGGTTTTTATCGAATGGCTTTTCTGATTTATATTTCCGTTCAAAAAAAACCCGATCAAAGCGAGAAACATTTTTTACCTCCATGTTGTGTCTAAGGTTAAAAAATTCATCCCCTTGGATAACTTGAAGCTTCCCGTCAAATTCCTTCTCAAGTTTTTGAGCCATAACTTTTGGCAAGACATTAAAACCTGATGTACTCGGCATTGTGACAAGGACTTTATCTTTTGCATCGCCGATAAGCTCTTTTAACTGTTCTGTCTTTTTCTCAGACCATAAAGATTCAACAACTCGTTTAGCTGCGGTTATATCACCAGCCTTTGCTTTTAACCAATCAGTCGAATTCATCATGTCTTTATTGATCTGAGATTTACCGACAAGATTAAATTCTTTTTCCGGTAATACTTCTTTTGGTTTCCGACGGCTATTTATTAGATCTATCGTTACTACATCCGGTAATTTTTTAACTCGCGTTTGTAAATCATAGTTTGAGCCGGTCCAAAACTCTCTATTTAAGGATACTTTTTTAATCGAATCACCAAAAAAATCAATCATATCCCAATTTTTAAAATTTTCTGGCAAATTATTGTTTTTTGCCGCTTCATGGGCAACAGTCCAACCGGTATTTGTGCGAAGATCCCAATCATTAAAATCTTTTGAAAACCAGCCAAAAGTTGCCGCTTCATGTCCAACCGTCCAGCCGGTTTCTTTGTCCAGGACATATTCTGGGTTCATGCTTTTAATGAATTCTTTATATTCTTCATGAGAATACTTACCTTCTTTTATTAACCCTTCAATAGCTGCTTTGGCATAAGCCGGTTCAACGTCTTTGAGCGAGCCGTTTTTTAAAATATTGATGTCTTCTTGAACGATAGAATTATCCTGTTCTGATAAATACGATTTTTTGATGGCTGCGACACCATCTTGATTAATTATAAGAGTATTTTTTTCTTTTACTTTAACGTGCTGAATATCTATTGCAGAACCCCATTTTTTTTGGGCAGCATCTAATGCTTTTTTTTTGTCTTTGAAGGCCCTGATAAAATCCAAATGCAGGTTTAAACTGCCGGCTTCCGTTATAAATTTTTCTTGGCCTCTTAATGTTGAATAAAACTCCTGATTTCCTTCAACTGATTTGCTGGCCGGTATAAAATGGCCATCCATTTCAAATAAAGAAAAAGATTCAGACTGTTCTTTAGCTTCTTCTCTCTGCATTATTGCTCCTATTGTAAGAGTTTCGTAATGATTGCTTTGACTTGGTTATAAATTGTTGGTGCCTTGCTTGCGCTTTTCCCGGCAACATTCAAGATTTTAATGTCGTAATCGGTAACCCAAAATTTAATTTTTGCTACCGGATGATTTTCTGAATCTAAGTCAATATGCAGCCAGGGCTTATTATTTTTTACAGCAAATTTTTTAGTCAGCGAAGAACCGCCGGCAAGCTTGCCGTAGGTGAATATAACCGTACCATCTGAGTCAATGACATTTTGTTCGGTTCTTTTGGGATACCCTCCCTTTTCCATCTCCAAAAAATCAGTGTATGTTTCTGGTACGGTCCCGTTTTCTGATTTTCTGCCTTTTGGTAGCCAGCCGCCGTAGGGAACACCGCAGGAGATAGCAGCGTCAATCCCGGCGATATCTGCCCCGGTTTGACCACCTGAAATTATTTTATCAATAACCATAAGCTTCTTCCTTTTTATTTGTTAAAATAATCAATGTCTTTGACACCCTTCTTTTCTCTTGCCAGCTCTACGTGATGGCTCAATAATTCATATAAATCCGCTTTTTTGGGCACCCCTTGAAGCCTTGGGAACCTGATCGTGTGATCTGCCGCAACAATATTAATATTTTGGATGCCCATGATTCTATAAAAAAGAGGTTCATACAAAGACAGGTCTTTTATTTTGTATAGCTCTATCTTTTTTTTAAATTTATTAAAAATCCCGGACCTAAAACTTAACCGCTCGTCTGTCAGATTGATATCCATACAAAAAATCTCAAGCAAAAGTTTAATAAAGCCTTTTAGCCTGATCACGAACAGACAAACAAAGTACACCAAAATATAAAAGACTATCCCGCCAAACTGTGCGATGGACTCAGGCACAGGGATTATCTTCGGAACAGGGATGTTCCATGCTGGTAAATATTTCGTAAGATACAAAACAATAGCGCAGACAATAATTGTTTTAAATAGTTTATAAAAAGTCCCGGTGGCGACCCAAAAAGACGGCCTTCCTTCCCATAATAAATTTTTATCCATAATTTTCCTCTTTATCTTCCTCTGTCTTGCTTCTCTGCTCCCCTGCCCTGGTTGACCTTAAAATTCATAAATTCAAGGTCAATTTTATTTCGATGGATAACGTCTGAGATATTCCGTTTAATTAAATGGGAACCATTAATAACTAATGATTTATCGTAATTTGTAGATACGAGTTTTAATGCTTCAACCAAACCCTTTTCATCACTAAAATCCCCAAAAAAGTTTAATTTATTACCGGCATCGCGTAATTGGACCTTCCCAAACGTATAAATTAATTCACCATGTCCGCTTACCTTATTAAAACCCGGGGCAATAATTTTTGAACGTTTTATAATTGAAAAACTCTTTTCAGAAGAAACAAGTTTTTTGGGTTTGTTCCTTAATATATATAGCGCATCCCCCCTACCCTTCTGGGCTTCATTTAAAACAAATGTCTTCCAGCCAACAGGTGAAGTTTTACGGATAATCTCTGATTTTTGTGTTTGCAGCTCCCTATAGTATTGATCTAATTTTTCTTTCATGGTTTGACGGTGTCGATTCAGCACCATGTTTCTTTCACGCTTTGCCATAAACCAATCTTTTTGTAAATCCTGCTTACAATCTGTATACCAGTCTTTTAACAGAAGGATTTTCTTGCCGTGCTGATCATAAAGAATATTTAGTTTTTCATTCCTTGTTTGTTTTTTTGTTGCTTCAGAATCCTTAAATTCTGTAAAAATCAGGTTTTGTTTTTCAACTCCTTTAGGGATGCCTTCATAAACCAGGTCAGGCTTTGGTAATTTTCTAAGCTCTGTTTTTTCATAGCTGCCCAATAAATCTTCTAATGATTTTTTAGAAAGCTTTCGATCAACGGCTGAAGCCTTCATGAACAATTTATTATCCCGGTCGGAAATCACAAACCCTGCCCCCCGCTGCCGGATGCAAAGATTATATTTTGCAAGCGCTGTATGCAGATCTGACCAGGACCTTGCTTTTTCAACCTGGTTCATAATTTCAGGAGAAAGATCAGAAACCCATTCCTGGAATGACTGCCGGCCGTCATAGAGGCGTTTGGTTTTGTTGGTCCTCTGCCCTATTCTGTTGTCCTGCTGCAGCCCGAATATTTTTTCAAGTTTGCCGCAGGTTTTGTCCAGTTTTTCAAAATCTTTATATGGTGAAATTGTACGTTCGGTTTCCGGGCATACTTTATTAACACCAACATGAATATGAAAATTGGCTGTGTCGTTATGGGCTGTCACAAGGGCCTGGTGATTTTCAAAACCAAGGGCCTTCAGGTGCATATTGACCACTCTTCTGATTTCATCATTATTAAGCTTTTCGCCTTCTCGAAGACTTATAACAAAATGATATGTTTTATCGGCTTCGGATCTGGCAACCGTTTGAAGGGCTTTGATTTCTTTCAAGTTTAACTCTGGATCATCAAAAGAACAGTTTATAAAGAAGTTGGTTTCAACACGGCCAGGCTTACCATTAAGATAATCTGCCAATCCTTTGAAGGGTCTGGATTTTTTGCGTGTTAAAACTTCGGCAATCATATTTCTTTAACCTTATCCTCTATTTTTGACGCAATGAAATTAAGTTCTCTGAGCAACTCTTTTAATTCCGGTTTGTTGTTAGTAAGGTATTCTTTTGATTCTGGTGTTGTGCCTATATCGTTTTGCTTTGGTGACAACCAGGCTTTTACCAAACCACCCAACCGCCCTACTTCCGATCTAAGCTTTCCAAGCTCTAAAACTACCTGGCTGTCAAATGTCGTTTTGATCTTTTTTTCAAGGCCGAGCTCTCTTAAAAATGTGCTTGGTGTTTTTGAACATTTTTTTCCGTTCTTGGTTATGATCTCTTTTTCTTCGGGTGAAACCCGAACTGGTATTGTTTTCGTTCTTATTCTTTTTTCTGATCGTTTTTTTGGTTCTGGTTCTATCATTTTTTTTTCCTTTTTTTCCCGGTTTTTTTATACCGGGCAGGGTCGTTGAGCTTCAGCGAATAAGTTTAAATCTGCTTGTCAGATTGGCGGCGGTATTACCGCCGCATACCCTGTAATATCGTATTACAACAATATAGATTTTCTGGCAGAAACACAATATGTTTTTTAAAAAAACCGCTTATTTTTAATAGAATATGCCCGTTTGTTGAGGGGGTAAGCCCCCTACCCCACTGTAAAATAAGTGTATGGAAAACAGATATATTATTCCTGTGTGTTTTTAATGGATTATCAGGAATTTTATAATATTTTA
>JAHJLN010000069.1 GCA_018821715.1 Pseudomonadota bacterium
ACTATTGATGGCAGGGTCTGACCCCGGTAAGCTTTTGTTGTTGCCGTTAAAATAAGGAAGACAGGTCAAAACCCTGCGACGGGTACAGACGCTATTGTGTGTGCTTGACAATATGGTTTTTTATGCGCATAATAAAGAGCATAAAAACCAAAAGGAGCATAAAATGAATACTGAAATGGTCAGGTTAAACATTACGCTTCCTTCTTCCGTTGCTGCAGAACTCGATCGATGTTCAGGGCCCCGCAGGAGAAGCCAGTTTATTGCAGAAGCCATAAAAATGCGGATTAAGCAGTTGAAAGAAAAAAAAATGGCCGCCCTTCTTGCTGAAGGTTATCAAGCAACAAAAAATGAAGGATTGGAAATAACAAAAGAATTTGAGCCCCTTGATATCGAGAACTGGGATGAATATTAGCCGTGGCGACATATTCCTGGCAGGTCTTGACCCTGTCATCGGGCATGAGATCGCCAAAACAAGGCCTGTCATTGTTGTATCCAATGATATCGGCAATCAGTATTCCACGACTGTAACCGTGATACCGGTTACATCTAAAAACATGAGCAAAATATATCCTTTTGAAATTTATCTTCCCCAAGAAGAGAGCCGGTTGGAAAAAAATTCAAAAGGAAAGGCTGACCAGATTCGAACGATTGACAAAGCAAGATTAATAAAACCAATCGGAAAGCTGACCCAGGGCCTGATGGGAAACCTGGATAAAGCAATTGGAATCCATTTGAATTTGGATCTCGAATAACACATAGGGTAACAGTGAGTTTGCGATGGCGGGGTCTGACCCCGGTAAGTTTTTGCCCTTTAAGAAGGTCTAATTAAGCAAACAGCAAGAAAAGCTTCTAACGGGAAGGTAATCCAACTTGATTGAAAACAAAGCAGTTCAAAAACTCCTGGCTCCAAATTATGACCCTTTACTTACGCAAATAGTACTCAACAAGAACTTCCAGGCGTTCAATTAGATAGAGCGGCAGTGAAATTAATGAATAGTTAACATCCTTTCGCTTTTTATCGATATTGATAATTGTCTTTATTGGATGAACCGATGGTAAAGATAAATCAAACCGAATACCAAACGGTGTTTTCTTTTGCCCCATAAACTGGTGTAAAGACTTTAATTTTCCGGAAGCGCCTGATTTTACCTCTATGGGAATTATGTTACCTGCAATCCCGATAACAAAATCTAATTCTGCATTGGATGAACGACCCTCGCGCAACCAATATGTCAGGTCCCTGTTTGGTGTATCTGCAAGCAGGTGCTGCAAGTGCTGCCCTATAAACTGTTCGGCCATGGCACCTTCATTTATCAATTTTACATCATCCATTTGCGAGATAATGTGCCAGTTCAAGCCGCAAACTGCATTCATCAAACCAATATCGAGAAAAATCATTTTATACACTTTTTCTTCAATATCAGCCTGCAGGGGAAGGCCTGTGCAATGGCTGTGAGTAACTTTTCCGATAATTCGGGCCATGGACAACAGGCCAAGGTCTTTTTTTAGCGTACCACTTTGATCCTGGGAGGAAATATTGCTGTATTTGATTTTTTTCCCTACGTTTCTGGCAACAAAATTAAATACATTTCGCATGCGGTACAAGTTTCTTGACCCTGCATACTTTGAAAAATCCTCTTGATACGTTTCAATTATGGAATTGTGGACTTTGCTCACATTTTTATAACTTTGGGTGTCTGCAAAAACGGCGACTGCTTCGGGCATCCCCCCAATATAATAATAGGAACGCAGTAAACTTGATAAACGATTATGAACAACTTCACCGATTTTTTGATCCGGCGTATACTGCAAAATAAATG
Source organism: Pseudomonadota bacterium (assembly GCA_018821715.1). Taxonomy (GTDB): domain Bacteria; phylum Desulfobacterota; class Desulfobacteria; order Desulfobacterales; family Desulfobacteraceae; genus Desulfobacula. Next base: position 1,821 of record JAHJLN010000069.1, read on the forward strand.
ATCCCAGTTTTTCCTCGCCAACTGCGTTTAAAAATTCTGTAAAAGTCATGGGGCCCATGTGCAGATATTGTATTCTTCCGACGGGCATGGAAAAAGAATGATCGCTTAAAACAAATTCAAGAAGCGAGCCTGCGCAGATAACCGGAAGTTCCGGGGTGTCTTCATAAAAATACCGTAATGCAGGAATCGTCTCCGGAACTGCCTGGATCTCATCCAGGAAAAGGAGTGCATCTTTATTGATAGTTCCCATGTTTGGCAAAAATTCAAGCTGCTGAATAATTTGAGTTGGATCTTTGCCTGAAAATATCTGTGCTAATTCAGGATGCCGTTCCAAATTAACATTGAGCAACCTTTTCTTATTTTTTTTGGCAAACAATTCAACTAAGGTCGATTTCCCGACCTGTCGGGCACCACGAATGATAAGCGGTTTACGGTTGTTTTCATTCAACCAATCATGAAGAAATTGTAATTGTTCTCGCTCCATTTTTGAACTATCCCTTTTTTTATATAGTAGTTGTTGACAATTTTATACCATGCAGCAAAATTTTTAACAATTTAAATTATTATTTTACGGGTGTCTTTTAATACTATCATTATGATTTTATGGGTAAATAAGGACGACGGGGTCTGACCCCAGGAAGTTTTTGTTTTTACAAAAGATATTGGTCTTAGAATACCCTTTTTGATACCAAAAAGGGGTGTTGTCGGCACAGAGAAACCTTTGATTAACACAGAGCAAAAAGCACCCCAAAACTACAAAATTGAAACTATCCATCCCCAAAAAGTTAAATTTATTTAACGCAACAGACTAAAATAATTGAATATTCATCTTATTTGTGCTATAAAAAGGGCAATAAAAAGCATAGATGAGAGGAAGCCAAATGGCATTTAAATCAAAGCAAAGTCTAAAATTTTAGACTGGTTTTCAAATTTAAGATTAGAAAATAAATGAATTTAAGAATTAATCAAAGGTCTCCAGATCTGTTTTAAAAACACCGAAACTCTATTTTTATGACACGGGCTTGGTGAAAGGTGACGAAGGTGCCGCTTTTGAAAACATGGTTGCCCTGAGCCTTTTAAAACAGGTTTGCGCACAGGTTGACCTTGAGGGAAAGCCCGCATCTCTTCACTATATCAGGACCAAGGATGGCGCTGAAGTTGATTTCTGTCTGGCACTGGACAACACGCCTGAATTGCTGATAGAAGTTAAGCGGTCTGAGGCAGGCCCGACAAAAAACATTGATCAATTTTGCTAAACGGTATGATATCCCGGCTGTTCAACTGGTGCTGCATCTGAAACGCGAAAGAATGGACAGCGGTGTCAGGGTGGTCCAGGGCATGAAATATCTTGGGTCATTATCGTTGTGATCCGGCTTGGCAATGCGCTGCAATGAAAAAAAATCTGGTAATTTTGATTTATAATAATTATAATAGCCTTAAAAAAATCTTTAATATGTAATTATTGGGCTTAATAGACCTAAAAAGGTATATTATAATGGATTTTTATTCTATGACAGATGCCGGCATTGGAAAAGAGGTCGGCCATCGTATTAAAAGACTTCGACTGCAGAAAAATTTAACGCAGGCAGCATTATCCAGCACCACGGGACTTTCTTTGAATGCCATTAAATCCCTGGAATCCGGAAAAGGAAAATTGTCCACCCTTATCAGCATATTAAGGGAACTTCATGTTCTGGACAATTTAAACAATTTTATCCCGGATATTCAAATCAGTCCGTTGCAGCAGGCCCGTCTGGGCAAGCAGAGAGAAAGGGCCTCGGGAAAAAGGATTAAAACACCAAAGGAAGATCCAAGCGATTGGTAAAAAAGATTGACACTGCTGTTATCCGGCTGTGGGGAGATGTTGTCGGTGCCGTAACCTGGCTTGAAAAAAGCGGGTATGGTATTTTTGAATATGACCCGTCTTTTTTAAAAAAAAATCTGGATATTTCCCCCCTGCATATGGGGCTTGAAGCGGCGGCAAGGGGGAATCGTATTTTCAGTTTCCCAGGCCTGGGTAAAGGCACGTTTATGGGACTGCCGGGATTGCTGGCAGATGTTCTTCCTGACAAATTCGGCAATGCCGTCATTAATTCATGGCTGGCAGGAAACGGTCGCTCTGCATCTGATTTCAGCCCCATTGAACGGCTTTGCTACACTGGGAAGCGCGGTATGGGTGCCCTGGAATTTTACCCGCCGGTCAGCAGGAAGATGGATCGTGCTGTTCCTGTGGAAATCAGCTCAATGGTAGCCCTTGCCCAGACCATAATGCAGGAGCGGTCACAGCTTGATGTTGACATCGGCAGTTCGGAAAAGGAAAATTCAGAAGCCATATTAGATATTTTAAGGGTTGGAACCTCGGCAGGCGGTGCAAGACCCAAAGCCGTTATTGCAATGGACGGCAAAGGGCATGTCATCTCGGGCCAGTCTGCTGTCCCCAAAGGATATGAGTACTGGATACTCAAATTTGACGGGGTGGATGATATTGAACTTGGAAAACCCAGGGGCTACGGCAGGATAGAGTATGCCTATGCCTTAATGGCAAAGGCTGCAGGAATTGACATGACCGAATGCCGGCTGCTTGAAGAAAATGGCAGGGCCCATTTTCTCACAAAAAGATTTGACCGGGTCAATGGCGCCAAACTGCACTTGCAGTCTTTATGCGGTCTTGCGCATTATGATTTTAATGCAGCCGGAGCCTACAGTTATGAACAGGTTTTTTCCGTCATGCGGCAGCTTCGACTGACAAAGGCTGCGGCCGTGCAGCAATATCGGCGGATGGTCTTTAATGTCATCGGGCGGAATCAGGACGACCATACCAAAAACATTGCATTTTTAATGACGCCCCAGGGACAATGGCGTCTGTCACCGGCATTTGATGTCATGTATTCGCACAACCCTGCCGGAAAATGGACCCAGCAGCATCAAATGACTATCAACGGCAAACAGGATGATTTTACGCGGGCTGACCTGATTGAGGTTGGTAAGTCCATATCGATTTCAAAACCTGCTGAGATCATTGACGAGATACTTGATTCAGTGAATCAATGGCCTGACTTTGCAAAAGCTGCCGGTGTGAAGCCTCAACAGCAAAAAAGTATTGCCCGGTATCATCGGACAGATCTTAAATGAAGAAAATCATCCTGTTTTGTTTGCTGGCTGTTGTAACGGTTGCCTGCCACACCTATGTTGACCGGTATAAAAAAAGCGGGCCTGAGATGCTGACGGATAACTGGAAGGTTTATGCCCCTCTAAACAACAAGGCTGAAATAAAAGAAAACAGCCTGTTCCTTGTTTCCCTGGATGAAAATAAAAGTGTGAAGATCCAGCAGGAGGTCGAGGTCTTTGAACAAGGGTCTATACTGCAATTGTCTGCAGACATGAAAAGTGAGAACATACTGCCCGGCAAAAAGCCATGGAACCTGGCAAGGCTTTTGCTGGTGCAGAATGACGGGCAAAAAGACAGATGGAATTTTCAGCACCAGGTCGCGTCTTTAACCGGAACCAGGGAATGGGACGCTTACAGCCAGACCTTTACCATTGGCCTGGAGACAAAAAAAATCCGGGTGGCAGCCGAACTGGGCAGGTGTTCAGGAACTTTTCAGCTGAAAAATATCCGGCTTTATCCTGTAAGCCAGACACTGGCCTACACATGGGTTAAAAAAAGCATCCTTGCGTTGTGGGGTATTTTTGCCGTTTTTCTGCTGGGGTCCTGTTTTTTACAGGGCGGCAGGCAGCTTATTCTGCAGGTGATGCTGGTGCTTGCCTTTGTTGCCATCATCGTCGGCACCACCATGCCTGCCGATATGAAACTCCAGGTATCAAATCAAATTGAAACCCAGTTTCATGCCACCAGTAATGTGCTTGAAGACCAGATTCCATGGGATCTGTCCAAGGTGGGCCATTTCTGCTTTTTTGCGGTGTTCGGCCTGGTTCTTTCCCTGCTGCTGCGACAAAAACCCGTCCTTGTGGTCATGATCCATCTCCTTTTGCTGGCAGGCGGTACGGAACTTGCCCAGTTTTTCATCGACGGCCGGACCCCGCTGTTCTGGGATTTTGGTATTGATGCAGCAGGAGGACTTTTGGGAATTATCCTTCACAGAGTGCCCATAAAGCCCGGAATGACAGGTCTGTAACAGATGGCACCAAGGCGGAATGCTTTGAGTTTTGAAACTGGTTGAAGCCGGATTAAGATATTATAATAAGTTTGTATTTTTTTAGATTACTAGGAGAATTATTTTTAGAATTTCCATCAACGTGGTCGACCCCTTCTCCCGGTTTGGCT
>JAHJLN010000070.1 GCA_018821715.1 Pseudomonadota bacterium
ACAAATAAAACAGGAGGTGTTATGGAAAACATTAAAACCAATTGGGATAAACTTAGAAAAGATTTTATACACTGCCAAAAATCTTCCTTTGGAGGCGTGAAAATCGCAACGGTTGATGCGAAAGGGAATCCGAATATAACACCCATTGGGTCTCTTTTTCTCTTATCCGATCAAAAAGGATTCTTTTGCAACCGGTTTCCGGTTAATTTGAACAAAAACCTGGAAACCAACAACAGTGTGTGCATCATCGCTTTAAACAGTTCAAAACTGTTCTGGTTAAAATCTTTGGTTAAGGGAAAATTTTCCACCTGCCCGGGCCTGAAGCTCTATGGTCAAGTGGGAGAAAAAAGAGACATCAGTGCGAGCGAAAAATTGCGATGGGAAAAAATGGTCAGACCGTTCAGGGTTTTTAAAGGCTATGACTTGTTGTGGAAAGATATGAAATTTGTATCAGATATTTCTTTTGATTCTTTTGAATATATAAAAGCCGGAAAGATGACAAAAAGCGGATGATAATTGAATGGATATATCAGACCATAAAGGCAGGATGGTTTGGCCATCATGTTTGCAAAAACTCTCAACAATTAATGGGCAGGGTTCTGTTGACTGTGATGCATCCAGAAAAAACGGGTTTTTCCCTGGGAATATTCCATCTGGATGTATCCTTTGGTGATAAGATCCTTTATAGTGAATTCCGTAAATCCTTGATCCTGAGCTGCAATGGCTGAAATCCGCCGGCAAAGTTCCTTTAATGCCGTGTCGCTGTCTGTGTGGAAAACGCAATTTTGCTCAAGAATGTCCTGGCTTAACAGTTTGAAAATCATTTCCATGCGATAAAAGCCACCCACCTGCATCTGTTCATAGGGGGTTGCTGTTTTGTTTTCATATTTTACTTTCAGGGCTTCCCAGTCTTTCCTGTTCTGCTCACCTGCATCATGGACAAAGGCATCCATCTGTTCAGGGGAAAGACCGGCGGTTTTGACAATAGACCTGTTGGCATTGTACTGGTCCCAGTCATGGGTGAGAATTTCAAGGTCATAGTCGGCAATATTCTCCCTGACAGCAGTTCCGGGAAAAGGCGCCAGGAAATGATAGGCAGATTCGATTTCCAGTTCTTTTTGCAGGATCAATGAATCCTTCATGGTTTCGCGGGTCTCTCCGGGAAGCCCGACAATAAAAGAGGCATGACCCCGGATGCCCGCTTCCCGGCAGGCAATTGACGCCTTTTTTGCCTGGGCAACGGTGACCCCCTTTTTGACCCGCTTAAGCATTTCAGGATTGCCCGATTCAATGCCGAAACTCACAGAATGACAGCCAGCGCTTTTCATCAGCTTCAGGGTCTGGGCATCTATTGTGTTCACCCGAGAAAAAGCACTCCAGGAAACATTAAGTTTTCGTTTCACAAGCTCATGGCATAATTCTTTTACCCTTTGTTTGCTTGCAGTGAACAGATCATCGGCAATGTTGATAAAACAACTTCCCCGGGAAATCAGTTCCTCGATCTCATCGGCAATCTGTTGGGGAGATCGGAAGCGGACCTTGTGGCCCACCATGCGGCGCCCAAGGCAAAAGATGCACTGGTTGGGACATCCCCGGCTGGTGATGATGCTGACAGGATATCCCAGGGCCTGATACCGGGCCATGGGCAACAGGTGACGTGCCGGCAGGGGCAGTGCATCCAGATCCTGTATGAAAGGACGTCGTCCGGTTGCTATGATGCGGCCATTGTCTTTAAAGACAATTCCCCTGACAGTGTGCCATTTTTCCCGGCTATGAATTACACCCAGAAGTTGTGTAACCGTTGCTTCGCCCTCGCCTTTGACAATAATGTCGATTTGCGGGTAAAGCGCCAAGGTATTTTTACTGTCAAAGGAAACATGGGGGCCCCCCATAAGCGTTATGATATCCGGGTTTGTCTGCTTTACAATGCCAATGATGGCTGCAGCCTGTTTAAAATTCATGGTGACACAATTGGTCCCCACAATATCCGGATCAAAGGCGTTGAGCTCTTCTTGAAGTTTTGCCGGAGAATACCCCCGTACAATGTAGTCCATAATAATAACTTCGGCACCAACCGCTTCACAGACAGCAGCAATATAGGTCAGCCCCAAAGGCGGTGACGGGATTTCCTCCAAGGGGTAGGGCGGGGCTATAAGGGCTATTTTCATTCAGATCTTTCTTTTGTTGCAAGGTTTTCAATTGCCGTATCCCGGCAGCATGGTTTCCCCGGCCATTGCCGGTAATGCCGATGCGGATTTTAGCCAGCAGCTTTTATCAAGTCAAGCTATTTTCTGAAGATGAAAAGATACCCCAGACTTTAGCCGATTATATAGCGAGTTTTGTTTTGTTGCGAGTTGCCCCGTCCCCTTTTTTAAAAAAATTACCCCCTGACCTTAAGGATACTGTTTGAATGGTTGAATATTTGAAAAGTTATGAATAGTTGCAAGTATTCATGACTTTTGGTTTGAATGAAAAACGACTACTGGAAGATTAAATAATGGGGCTTTAATCGAATTTTGAAACCCCATAATGATAGACATAGGGCTCACCATATTACATTTTAAATTTTTGTTAATTGTTAAAAT
>JAHJLN010000071.1 GCA_018821715.1 Pseudomonadota bacterium
ATTATACCTTTTATTTAAGTTTAAGTTTTAGAAAAGTTTATATAGTAGTTATACATTAGTGCTATTAGATATAACAAACAAGTAGAATAATATATAATATGACATTCGGAAATCAAAAAAGCTGGTATAGACAGTCTTGGAATGATCACACTTCCAGAAAATGAAGATGAGTCCTGATTTACAGGTATGAGTTCCCAGGAAAATTTTAAAAATAGAAGAGAACCTCTTCTCACCCCAATGGATCAAAATGCAAGAATCGGGATCATTTTTTTCTTTATTTCTGTAGTTGTTCACGGTTTGTTTTTTTTGGGCATGATATTTTTCCAGGAATTTAAACTTCCCAAACCCCTGCCGCCCGTCATCCAGATTGATCTGGTTTCTTTTTCCTCGGAGCCTGCAATTGAGGAACCCGTAAAAAGTAAAGAAACTTCAAAAGAAGACGGTGTTTCCGTTAAGCCTGCAGTCATTAAAAAAAAGAGTCGAAAAATTCCGGTTATCAAGCCGGATATCAGTTTGAAAACAAAACCAAAGAATTTAAAAGACCTGGTGGCAAAAAAAGAGGAAAAAAAGAAAGAACCGGAAAAGAAAAAAGAGAAAACACCTGTTGAAAAGGTGAAACCTGAAGATAAAGTTGATCCTGAAAAAGTGCTGGAAGACGCAAGGGAACAATTGGAAAAAAAAGTTGAAGATCAAAGCCAGGATAAGATTGCCCAGGCCTTGAGCCGTCTCCAGAAAAAGGTAAAAGAACAGGGAAATACAAAACAAGGAGAAGCAAAGGGATCATACACAGGGGTTGGGAAAAAAGGATACAAGCCCATTGATCTTTATAATCTGGTTATCGGCTCGGCAATTGAACAGAACTGGGTGTTTAATGATATCCTTGCCAGAATGGATCAGAACCTTGAAGTTATCATCCTGATCAAGATACTAAGAAACGGGGAAATAAGGGATATTATTTATGAGACTCGATCAGGGAATCGCTACCTTGACGAATCGGCAAAAAAAGCGGTAATGAAGATCAATCCTTTGCCGCCATTACCGGCAGGAATGCATTCATATGATCTGGGTCTGATTTTTACACCAAAGGGGTTGAGATAAAATGGTTTTGATTCAGATGAAAAAACGATATAGTATCTGCCATATGTTAAATAAAATTATTTTATCTGCATTATACGGTTACCTGATCTTGGGCTTTTTTTTATTTTTTTCCATATCAGCAGATGCCAAGGAGTATACTTACATCAACATCAGCAATCCGTTTTTAAAGAAAACACCGGTAGCTGTTACAGAATTCAAAGCATTTAACGGGCATGCTGCAGAAGTGAAAGATGGGAAAACAGCTATAGACCTTTTAACCCAGGCGCTGGATTTTACAGGATATCTTAAAACAATGAATCCGGTTGCGTTTCTGTCAAACCCTGCAGAAGCCGGCATTCAACTGGGGCAGATCAATTTTCGGGATTGGACCGGCATTGGTGCGGAACTCTTGATCACCGGGGGGATTGTTGAGAACAAAGGAAAGGTAAAGCTTGAATTAAGGCTTTTTGACACATTTAACACCAAACTTCTGGTCGGCAAAGTATATTCAGGCCCCCAATCGCAAATAAGAAAAATGATCCATCTGTTTTGCAGTGAAATATCCTATAAGCTTACCGGGAAATGGGGCATATTCAACAGTAAGATTGCTTTTGTTTCAATCGTAAATGGGAAAAAAGAAATATTTACCTGTGATTTTGACGGACAAAATATTCAACAGATTACATCCCACAAAACTATTTCACTCTCCCCATCCTGGTCTTCTGACGGAAAATGGTTGGCCTATGTCTCCTATGCAAAGGGGAAACCCGACATCTTTATTAAAAACCTCAAAGAAAATAGAGGATCGATTGTCAATTATAAAGGAATGAATATTTCTCCTGACTGGATGCCCGGGCAAGATAAACTTGCAGCTGCATTAAGTTTTTCTGGGGATCAGGAAATTTATTTGTTGACCATAAAGGGAGAAATTATTAAAAGGATAACTAACAGTTGGGGAATTGATGTGTCGCCTAAGTTTTCACCAGATGGCCAAAAAATAGTCTTTACTTCAAAACGGACCGGAACTCCCCAGATACATATACAGGATATTGAATCACAAAGCGTGCAAAGGCTGACATTCAAAGGTTCCAATAATACATCTCCAACCTGGTCACCCGATGGCAAAAAAATTGCCTATGTCGGCATAGAAGAGAATCAAATCAATATTTTTATTATGAATATTGATTCAGGAATGCCGGTGCAGTTAACAATGAATGAAGGGGACAATGAAGATCCATCCTGGTCACCGGATGGCAGTATGCTGGCGTTTACATCAACCCGTGAGGGTGGTATCCCGAGGATCTTTGTTATGAATGCATCCGGAACAGACCAGAGACGGCTTTTAAGATTGAAGGGCAAACAGACTCAGCCGGACTGGTCAATGTCAAACAGTACAGAGGATTGATTTGTAAATATTTATTAATTCAAGAAAGAGGAGAGAAGGTAATGAAAAACAGAGTATGGATGAATTTGGTAATGGCAATTCTGGTCGCAGGGCTTTTTTTAACTGCTTCATGCGCAAAGAAAACAGTCGTGTCTGATGCAACAACCATAGAGGATCAGGCCAAAACAGAAGCTGACGATGCAACGGCAAAGGCTGCTGCAGAAGCAGAGCGCATCAAAGCTCAAGAACTTCAAGACCAGATGCAAAAGGAAAGAGAGCTCCAGGAAGCCAAAGTCACGGCTGCAAAAAATAGATTTGAAAATCAGGATGTTCATTTTGAATACGACAGCTCAGAATTAAGTTCCATGGCTAAATTGATGTTAAAAGAAAAGGCGGCCTGGTTAAAAGAAAATTCGTCTGTCTCCATAACTATTGAAGGTCACTGTGATGAGCGCGGCACAACCGAATACAATCTTGCATTGGGAGAACGTCGAGCCAGTAATGCAAAGGCATATTTAATCAGTCTGGGTGTTGCCGGTTCCCGTTTGAACATGGTCAGCTTTGGTGAAGAACAACCGATAGATACAGGAAAGACCGAAAGCGCATATCAAAAAAACAGACGCGCACATTTTGTGATTGAGTAATCAATCGATTGGAATAAAAGAGATTTCATTCAGGCGTATTGCTTTAAGTATTACGCCTGAATTGTCACCCTCTTTTTATTGTTGGAGCTTGGTTATGAAAACAACATATTTTTTTTGCAGTGTAATTGCATTGCTTTTATTTTCCGGTTGCGTAGAACCCCAGAAATTTGCTGTGCTTGAGAACAGGGTGGCAGCCATGGAAATGGAAAAGAACAGGCAGCTGACCCGGCAAAACGAAAAAACAAATGAATTGGATGTTCAAAATGAACAGGTTCAATTAAAGCTGAAAAAAGATCTTGAAGGCATAGAGAAAAGACTAGACAAAAGCGCCGGCATCAGCCAGGAAGAGTATGCAGAACTCAAATATGATGTCCAGACCATTAAAGAAGCCCTCCAACATCTTGAAGGTTCCATAGAAGAAATAAATCACCGGTTTGAAGCATTCAGTCAAAAAGATAAAGAAACAACTGAAAAAGAACTGGAAAGACTTGACCATGCTATTTCAAAGAATTATGAAAAAGTGATCCAGCTTGAAAAATATATGGGGTTTGAACCGTCTGTAGCCGGTCAGATTGAGAAAAAACCTGAGTCATCAGAAGACCCGGCAAAGAATCAGGAAAAGGAGTTATACGACTTTGCAAAAAAGCTGTTTGATGATGGGGATAAAGAAAATGCCCGTATCCAGTTTGAAAACTTTATAAATAAATATCCGGATTCTGATAATGCGGATAATGCCAGATTTTGGATTGCAGACAGTTACTATGCTGAAAAATGGTTTGAAAAGGCGATCCTGGAGTACCAGAAAGTTCTGGAAGAGTATCCTAACAGCAATAAATTGGCCGCAGCCAGGTTAAAACAAGGGTATGCCTTTGCTGAGCTGGGTGAAAAGGCCAATGCAAGACTTATCCTAAAAGAATTGTTAAAAAAACACCCTGACTCAAATGAAGCAAAATATGCCCAAGAGAAATTAAAAAGTTTAAATTAGTGCAATAAATTTATATGATAAAAGTGGTAGGTATCGACCCAGGCCTGGCCGGCACCGGTATTGGTGTTATAGAGGGAAACAAAAAAGAGATCCTGGGATATTCTTTTGGAAGCATATCCACAAATGCAAAGGACCCGATTCATTTAAGACTTTACACGATTTATTCCAAAATTTTAGCGTTTCTTTGTGAAAAAAAACCTGATCGCGTTGTGATAGAAGATATATACTCACTTGAAAAACACCCGGGATCAGGTATTATGTTGGGCAAGGTTTCAGGCGTACTTCTTGTGGCAGCATATAATGCAGGGCTTGATGTGGAGGAAATTCCTGTGCGCGAAGTAAAAAAAATTATTTGCGGGAATGGACGCGCGGACAAACACCAGATGGAGCGTGCTGTACGTCATTTGTTGAAACACAAGGAACCCATTCGACCCTTTCACGCGTCAGATGCTCTGGGACTCGCTTTGACAGGATATTACAGATATAAAGGGATGCTATGATCGGGTATCTTGAAGGAACCATTCTTCATTTTGAGTCGGATGGCATTTTGCTGCTTGCCGGCAATATCGGCTATGAGGTGCTGTTGAATCCTCAAATGGTTGAAAAGGTGATGTCTAAGGCCTCAAGCAAAGAGGTTATTTCTTTATATATTTATTATCATCTAACAGAAAGACAACCCAAGCCGGTTCTCATTGGTTTTGAAACACTTGAGGAAAAAGAATTTTTTCAGACATTTATTACGGTTGATGCCATTGGCCCCATGAAAGCCGTTAAAGCCATGACCCGGCCGTCCAGTGAGATTGCAATGGCCATTGAAAAAAAAGATGTTGCATTTTTAACGGGATTAAGTGGAATTGGTAAAAGAACTGCTGAAAAAATTATAGCAACCCTTCATGGAAAAGTCGAAAAATTTCTCACACTTTCCAGCAATAAAATAGAAATTGATACGATTCCGCTTTCGGTGGAGATGGGCAATATTGGATTGCAGGTTGAAGATGTCCTTGTTGAACAGCTGGGGCATTCCCATTCATCAGCAAAACGCCTGGTCAAGGAGGCCTTTGAAAGAAACAGCACGATTTCTACACCGGAAGACCTTTTTGATGAAATCTTTCAGGAGAAAAGATAACATATGAGTGATGATATTATTTCCTATTCTTCTGATAAAAAAGGAATTGTTACCTCCGAGTGCATAGTTGATGATTTATCGTCTGATATTGTGTCTTTAAGACCAACAAGCTTTAAAGAGTATATTGGTCAGAAGGATACGGTTGAAACCTTAAAAATTGCCATACAGGCTGCCAAAATAAGGAATGAACCCTTAGAGCATATCTTGCTGCATGGCCCCCCCGGCTTGGGTAAAACAACAGTCTCCCATATTATTGCCAATGAAATGGGCAAAGATTTGACTGTCACATCAGGACCTACCTTGGAGAAAGGGGGGGATCTTATCGGGATATTAACCAACCTGGGGGAGGGGGACATCCTTTTTATAGATGAAATTCATCGGATTCCAAAAGTGGTTGAGGAGTTTTTATATCCTGCCATGGAAGATTTTGCCGTTGATTTTGTATTTGACAAAGGTATTCATGCAAGAAGCCATCGATACCGGTTAAAGCAATTTGTCCTTATTGGCGCAACCACGAGGGTTGGGCTTCTTTCTTCTCCGTTGAGGGATCGGTTTGGAATTTTTCGCACACTTGATTTTTATTCTGTAGAACAACTGGTTGTCATTGTTAAACGATCTGCTGCTATTTTGAACACCGTCATCTCTGATAACGGTGCCCTGGAACTTGCAAAAAGATCCAGGGGCACACCAAGGATCACAAACAGATTGCTAAAAAGAGTCAGAGATTATTCTTTGGTAAGATCACACGGGAAAGTGACCCGTGAAAGTGTACAGGCAGCACTTGAGCTTGAAGGAATTGATGTATTGGGACTGACAGTATTAGACAGGAACTACTTGAAAACAATTATTGATTTTTATAACGGGGGACCTGTGGGGATAGAAGCAATAGCCGCAACATTGCAGGAAGAAACCGATACACTTGTGGATGTCGTAGAACCATTTTTACTTAAAATAGGGTTGGTCCTTCGAACATCCAGCGGCAGAAAAGCATCGGAAAAAGCATACCGGCATTTTAAACTTAAACCATAACAAAAGGCAGTATTATTAATTTAAATGGAAAAAAGAGTTGTTGTGAATAAATCAAAGTTGATAGGCCTGGTATTAGGGATACAAATTGTTTTAACTTTCAGTTTAACTGCTTTTGCAGATAATCCCATTCTTCCTTCCGCCATAATTAAATTACCTGAAAATGAGAATGCAATTTTAGTTGAGAAAAAAAGTCAAACCCTTTTTGTTTATACGTTTAAAGAAAAAAACCTGTCGATTCAGTTTCAGGTCCCTTGCTCAACAGGTGAGGCCTTTGGTGTAAAACAAAAATCAGGCGACAAAAAAACACCCGAGGGCATCTATTTTTTAAAAGATGAATATGAAAAAAAATATTTGGCACCAATATACGGACAAAAAGCATTCCCAACTGATTACCCCAATTTTATGGATAAAAGAGCGGGGAAAAACGGATCCGCCATATGGATACACGGTACGAATAAAAAATTAAAACCCATGGATTCAAATGGGTGCATTGCGTTAGAAAATTTGAATATTATAAAACTTTCAGACTATATAACCTTGAATTCAACGCCTGTGATCCTGGTTGAAGAAATCCACAAGGCCGACAGCGCAGCACGGATCAAACAGGAACAAGAGATCAGCGATCTGTTGAATCAATGGATTAAAGCCATTGAAAACGGAAGTTATCATGACTACTTATCTTTTTATTCATCTGAATATTTACCAGAAATTAGTTGGTGGGAACAATGGCTTAATATTCGAAAAGAAGCATCTAAGATAGGTTCCAGCATGATGGTGAGCATAGAAAGAACAGGGATCTATTTTCATAATCAAGTTTTTGTGGTTTTGTTTGATTATTTTTTATCATTTGAAAACAAAAAAATTTTATTAGGGAAAAGAAAACTTTTCCTGGAAAACAAGAACAGCAGCTATCAAATAATCGGTGACAGGTTTCAGAGCACACCAAAAGAATTTGAAAAAATCGAAACACCTTTGGTCTTTGCAGCAATACCACTCGTAAAACCAGTTGTACAAGAAGACTCTGTGATAACAACCCTTACCCAGTGGCTGGCAGCATGGTCGGCAAAAGATATGGAAAAATTTGCTTTTTTTTATGCTGAAAATTTTTATTCAGATGGGATGAATAAACAAAAATGGGTTCAAAGAAAGCAAATTCTTGCAAAAAAATATAATTTTATTAATGTTTCAGGCAGGGATTTTAAGGTAAAACTAAGAAAGGAAACATGTGAGGTTTCTTTTTTTCAGGAATATGAATCCAGCGGGTTGACGACACAGGGGACAAAAAAGTTAAAACTTGTTAATAAAGGTGGATTATGGAAGATATATCAAGAGAGCTGGAAAGAGAAATAGTTCGTTCCAAACCAAAACCATACAAAAAGGATCGGAAAAAAAGAGTTATTATTGTTGATGATTTTGGCAA
>JAHJLN010000072.1 GCA_018821715.1 Pseudomonadota bacterium
CAGCAGAGGTAATGGAAAATGAAAAGGCTTCAACCATTTTGATGATGAAAATACTGGCGATTACCTTTGCCATGTTCTGGGCAAGGTACATGATGCTCAAGCCCTGAACGCTTTTCTTTTCAGAAAATATTTTTACAAGAAAATTAAGCCAGACAGGAAATGTTAATCCGATACAGAGGGAAAATATCACATAAGAGATAAAAAAAGCCGGTAAAATAAGGGTTTCATCTTTTACAAAAAATAGAAAAACACCAAACAGCAGGGTTGAGCAGGAGGATATTACATGGAGATTGAGAACAATTCTTTTTTTAAATTCATGGTTCCGGCTCAGATAGCTGGATAACAAAGGAAATATGGAAATACCCACAATGAGAATAGAAGGGACAAGACCGATCAGAAAATCCGAAGCCCCAATATTTTTAAGAAAAATCTGAAGAAAGGTGGATTCAAGGATCACTGGGAATCCAAGTCCCCAGAAAAATTCTACAACAGCTACGCTTGCTGCATTCCGTTTAAAATAGGTGTCTTTAAGTGTGTCCATAAAAACCGTACTAACCCCCATGCCCCGGCGGGCACAACAAAGCATGAAATACTTGAAAAATTAGAGAAATGGGCATAACTGTCAAATTTTTTATCACCACAATAAAATAATGAGGATAGCTATGACCGAAAAATTGGATACCACATTTATTCAAATTGTTCACCCTGTTTGTTGCGGAATAGACGTACATAAGAAAAAAATATCAGCCTGTCTTATAACAATACCTGGGCAAGGCCAAGGGCTGTATGAAATGAAGATATTTATATCATTTCAGGGGTTACAGAAAATTTTGTTTCGTTTTAATTGATTCTGCTAACGGCTAATGATAAAGTACCAACATGGGGGTGATTTCGACTCATTAAATAATTCCGATTTTCGCAGGTTTTTGAAAAAAACATCCTGGTTTTAAATAGGGACAGGCGATATGATTAACAGATCTGATCTTATTGTTAAAACACTTTACAAAATTTCCAATGCGGTTAACACCATATCCGAATTGAACGTTTTATTCAGGCGTATTCATCAAAATTTAGGAGATGTTTTAGATGTTACCAATTTTTCCATCGCCTTATATTCTAAAGAAGCAGACACTTTAAAAATTGCTTTTATAGCGTCTGAAAAGAATGAACCGTTGAAAGAAACAAAAGAGGTTGGTCGCGCGAATACGTCATTATCCGCAATGGTAATTAGAAAAAAATTACCATATCTGTTGACTGGAAAGGAAATCAAAAAACTCAGTGACCAAGGAACTTTGGTCTGTGCTGGTCCTCCCGTCCAAGTATGGGCAGGCGTTCCTCTTATGGTCGAAAGTAGTGTAATCGGGGTATTGACCATTCAAAGTTATACGGATCCAAATATTTTAAAAAAAGAAGATTTGGAATTATTAAGTTCAGTTTGTGAGCAGGTTGCTCTGGCAATAGACAGAAAACGCGTGAAAGAAGATTTAGCGAATGAACAACTTCTGCTAAAAACACTGTTACATATTTCAAATTCTTTTTTTTCAAATTCCAATCTGGAAGAATTGTATGAGTCGATTTATAAATCAGTTAAAAGTATCGTTCAATTCGAAGGCTTTGCCATAGCGCTGTACGATAAAAAAATGGATAGTATCAGTTTCCCCTTTTGGGAAGATAAAAGGGATCCCGACTACGTTAAAAAAATTGAAAACGCCAGCCAGACAACCTCGGTTACCTATCAGGTAATTAAACAAAAACGCACGCTTCTTCTAAATGAGCAGGGACAACTTGAAATAGCAACAAAACTGAAAGGGGAGATTATTGGGGTCTTGGCAAAAATGTGGTTGGGAATTCCTTTATTCGTGAACAAAGAAATTTTTGGTGTTTTGTTGATCCAAAATTATACTGAAAAAAGACCATACACCGATAAAGAGTTAGAACTTATCAACTCCGTATCAACACATATTGCCAATGCCATAGAACGTAAAATTTCTGAAGAAAAAATTTTGGAGGACAAAAAAAGAATAAAAAATCTGTCAGAGCAGATAGAGCAGTTCAGCCTTACGGCAGCATCCATGATATCTGCTAAGGATGACGAGAACATATTTATTATGATTGCAGAAGCAGCTGTTAAATATTCCGATTACAATCGGATACTGGTCTCTAATTTTAAGGATACGCCGCCTTACCATGACATATTATGCCATGGCGGCCATGACATGGCTGATATTGAACGCGTCAAAAAAATAGACAGATCCGCTCAATGGTATCTCAAGCTTTTTGATATGGGCGTCAAGATAGGGCATTTCAGCCTCTATATTCCCTATTCGGCTACAAGAGGCAAGTTGGATTTTTCAGATGTCGTCCTCGACAATAGTCCCCCACCTGAATCAGAGGATATGTGGCATCCACACGACTTTCTTTTTGTTCGCATGAACGATGATAAAGGTAATTTGAGCGGGGTGATTTCGGTTGATAAATCAAAATCAGGCCGTAAACCTACTGATGAGTCGGTTCGGCCTTTGGAAGTATTCTCAAGTCTTATTTCTCAAATAATGCGTAACCGCAAACTGCATACTGAATTAAAACAGCACAGAGATAATCTGGAAAAAATGGTGGCGGAACGAACACAAGAGCTTTATAGAATCAACAAGGAGATGGAAAAACGCATCATCGAGCGTACAAAAGAATTGGCCGTGGCCATGGAAAAGGCGCAGACGGCGGACCGGCTTAAATCCTCATTTCTGGCCACCATGTCCCATGAGTTACGGACTCCCTTGAATTCCATCATCGGATTCACTGGGATTATGATCAAAGAACTGGCCGGGCCTTTGACCCCGGAGCAGCATAAGCAGTTATCCATGGTGCAGAACAGCTCCCGTCATCTTTTGGCCCTGATTAATGATGTTCTCGATATTTCCAAAATTGAAGCCGGGCAGTTGGTTCTTTCATACACATCTTTTGATCTGAAGTTGTCCATTAAAAAAATGGTCAAACTGGTCACACCTCAGGCCGAAAAGAAAGAAATTGCTCTTCTATTGAATCTTCCGGATAGTCCTTTAATGGTTAGGGCGGACCAGCGCCGTATCGAGCAGGTCATTCTGAATCTACTCAGTAATGCCGTCAAATTTACGGAAAAAGGCCATGTGAGCGTTACCTGCCTGAAGGAAAACGACAAGTGTATCCTGTTGATTGCCGATACTGGTATCGGCATGCAACCAGAGCAAATACCACATCTCTTCCAACCATTTCATCAGATTGATACTGGTCTCGCACGAAAGTATGAAGGTACCGGTCTCGGACTTTCGATCTGTAAAAAAATCCTTGATATAATGGGGGCAACTATCAGAGTGGATAGTCAATTGGGGCAAGGAAGCACCTTCACACTTTGTCTCCCCAAGTAATCAGGAGGAACAGGATGAATAAAAAAATCTTAATCATCGAAGATAATGACCAAAATATGTATCTGATGCGCTTTTTACTTGAAAGTGAGGGCTTTGTCGTTATTGGCGCAGAAGACGGACGTAACGGTGTTGAATTGGCTTTGGGCTGCCGGCCGCTGGCCATCCTGCTGGATATCCAGTTGCCTGAAATGGATGGTTATGCCGTTGCAGCTGAACTGAAAAAATATAAAGAACTGGAACATGTGCCGATCATTGCAGTGACATCCTATGCGATGGTCGGTGACAGGGAACGAGTCCTGAGCGCTGGCGCTACCGCCTATATTGAAAAACCCATCGATCCCGACACCTTTGTGATGGAGATTAAGCGATATCTGCCATAGACTTTGGGAGGCAAAAAGAAAGAAAATGAAGATACTTGTTGTAGATGACATGGAGGAAAATCGTTATTTCATCGAAGCCTTGCTCAAGGGAGACAAAAACGAAGTCCATTCGGTCGCAAATGGAGTTGAGGCCCTTGATAAACTTCAGGCTGAAAAATTTAATCTGATCATAAGTGATATCCTTATGCCGGAAATGGATGGGTTTCAGCTGTGTCAAAAGGTCAAATCTGATAAACAATTATGTTATATCCCTTTTCTTGTTTATACAGCTACCTATACAAGCCCGGAGGATGAAGCCTTTGCAATGCGTATCGGTGCGGATCGATTCCTGCAAAAGCCCTGCGAGCCGGACATATTACTGGAAGTAATTCATGATTTATTGGACTCAACCGGACGGTGTGATATTACTCCAGTCCCGGAACCAGAACAGTCGCCCAAAAAGGAATTCTTCAAGCTTTATAGTGAGCGCCTGGTGGAAAAATTAGAAAAAAAAATGTTGGATCTGGAAAAAGAGACCAGGGAATTACGGGAAGCGAAAAAAGCACTTTCGATTTCAGAAAAGAAATATAGAAGATTGCATGAAAGCATGATGGATGGATATGTCTGCCTTGACATGCAGGGGGACATCATTGAAAGTAATGATTCTTTCAGGAGCATGCTGGGCTACACTGAAGAGGAACTTTTCAACAAGGCCTTCCTGGAATTGATACCCGAGACAGGGCAGCGTGACAACCTGGACATAATAAGCAAAGAGGTTTTAGCAAAAGGTTATTCAGAGGTTTATGAAACGGAATATATAAGAAAGGATGGCAGCATTATTCCAGTTGAAATAAGGATATTCCTTTTGCGAAACGACGCTGGTGAACAAAAGGGGATGTGGGCGATTGTTCGTGGCATCAGCAAACGCAAGGAGCTTGAAAAGAATCTCCAGCAGGCTTGTAAGATAGAGGCCATAGGTACACTGGCTGGCGGCATTGCCCACGATTTCAACAATATTCTGTCCGGTATTTTTGGATATGCTCAGCTGACTGAAATGAATTGCGATAACCCTGAAAGTGTAAAAAAGAATATAAGTCAGCTGGTGAAAGGCGCCAGGCGAGCCAGTGAGCTTGTTCAACAGATCCTGACCTTCAGCCGGAAGGTGGAGCATAAAAAACAGTCATTAAAGCCGTATCTGATTGTCAAGGAAGCATTAAAATTATTGCGTTCCTCCATTCCACAAACCATCGAGATAAAGGAACAGATTCATACCCGGAAGGATATACTGGCAGATGCCACGCAGGTTTATCAGGTTGTCATAAATTTGTGTACGAATGCCTATCAGGCAATGGAAGATACCGGTGGAAGATTGACGGTCAGTTTGTCTGACAAAACTGAATCTGGTCCAGGAGACTCCAATCGTATCACCCAAAGCTTCAGGACATATATCCTGCTTGAAATAGCAGATACCGGCTACGGTATGGACCAGAAGACCATGGATAGAATATTTGATCCTTATTTCACTACAAAAGATGTCGGTCAAGGGACCGGACTCGGTCTGGCTTTAGTGAATGGCATCGTCAAGGACCACAAAGGTTTTATTCGGGTGTCGAGTGAACCTGGTCGCGGTTCTGTATTCCAGGTATTCTGGCCGGCTATTGAAAATGTAAAGGGGAAAGACCCTGTAGCAGAGACCGGTACAGAAGACAGACTCCAAGGAACGGAAAAGATCATGCTTGTGGAGGATGAACAAGACACGCGTGCAGTGACCCAGGCCATTCTTGAAAAGCTGGGTTACCATGTAACCTCCTTCGAGGAAGGACCTGCAGCCCTAGAAGCCTTTGAAATAGATCCGGACGGGTTTGACTTCATTATTACCGATATGTCCATGCCAAAGATGAGGGGAGATATCCTTTCCAGAAAAATTTTAGCCATCAGAAAAGATATTCCAGTGATTCTCTGTACCGGATTTCATGAAACAGTTACCAAAAAAGACGCACTTCAAATCGGCATCCGAAGATATGTTCAAAAACCGGTAACCGGGAAAGATCTGGCGCATATCATCCGCGAAGTAATGGTATCACGTGGTGGAAAGGACTAATTGGAGCAAATTTTAAAATGAATATTCCCTGCATAGTTGAGTGCCGTAGGCTTCTATTGAAAGTATATTCTTGAAAAAAATTGCGGTTAAAAAGAATATTCTTGACAACCCGGGGTTAAACCCCTATTTTTGTGACTGATGGTCACATAAGATTGATAGGCGTTAAAGAAAAAATAAAAGAGAAAGTATGGCAATAGCAGACAGAAAAGAAAGAGAATTCAAGCGCAGGGAAGAAGATATCCTCCAGGCAGCCTTTGATTTGTTTGCTGAGCATGGCATTGAATCGGTTACCATTGAAATGATAGCAGAAAAGGCTGAGGTCGGTAAAGGCACCATATATAAACATTTTACCAGCAAAAATGATATTTTTGCCGTTTTGATCATTCGTCAGGGGCATGAACTGTTTGATCTGTGGAATTCCATACCCACTGATGTGCCGGTCTTGGTGCAGATGAAAATGACCATGAGGGCGTTCTGGGACATGCAGATTAATGATATCAGAAAATTTGCAGTTTACAGGAAGTGCGACCAGCTTCTGCTGATGGATGACATGCCGCCGGAAGTGTTGCTGAAGTTTTCACAACAGAGTAATGGGAAAACCGAGTACATACGCAAATTGATAAAAAAAGCCGTTGATGAGCAGATTTTCAAGGATGCATCGGTTGATAATTTTTCTGCCGTAGTAATCGGATTGTTTCAGGGAGTATTGGATTTGGTTCTTTCCGGTGAAATCAAGCCGTCTGAAGAATTGTATCAACTTGTTGAAAACATGGTGTTTAAAGGGTTTATGAGATAAACCCGCTGGTTTTAAAAAAAGGTTTTTTATACCCACAGGGCGGGTATTTTTTTGGCCTGTTTGGTGACCGCCGGTCACGATTGGACCGATGTTTTTAGCTCTTGTGATTGGACGATGGAACATCCGCTAAAACAAGCAATCATTAAAAAGGAATCCTGACTTTACAAGGATATAGGGGGAGATGCAGGTTTTTTTTAATCAACATTGGTGACCGGCGGTCATAATTAGGATGGCAGTTTTTGTTTGTATTTTTTATTTAACCCCGTGAAGTTATTGACTTAAAGGAAAAGAAAATGAAAGTAAATCAATTAATTACCAGGGTTGTTATTGGGTTCCCAAAAACAATCATTGTCTTTTTTGTTGCAGTATCAATAGGTGCAGCTTTTTTTATTCCGCGGCTTGAAAGGGACCCAACCCCTTATCTTCTGCCGAAAACCCATGAAAGCCGGGTGAATCTTGCAAAGTTACGTCAGAATTATACCGGTGCAAATGACGGGATTATTGTCCTTTTGGAAGCAAAAGACACGGTATTTAATTTTGATACCCTTTCAAGGGTAAAAAGATTGACCACGGCATTTGAAAATATCCATCTGGTAACAGATAAGGACAGGGAGTCTCTTTTGCACCTGGGCCGGGCTGAATCAGCAGAAATGGCAGCAAAAATAAACCAGCTTGCCAAAAGCCCTATTGATTCTGAAACATGGATGCACATTGATGACATCAAAGAAACCATGGCCTTATCTTCTTTGGAAAACCCGCCCCTGTTAAAAGCCCTTGACCTATGGCAAGACAAACTGTCTCCAATCATTGAGGTCACCTCCCTTTCCAATACAGACAATATTGCCGGCAAAGATGGAAAACTGGATGTAAATCCTGTTTTTGATGAAGTCCCCCGGACAAAGTCAGCGCTCATGCAACTGGAAAAAGCGGTGCAATCAAATGAGCTGTTTGAAAATATTTTGTTCTCAAATAATGGTAAAAGCACCAGCATTATCTTGGAGCTTTCAACAGGTGATGATGAAACTCAAAATCGGTACCTGATTTACCAGAAGGTTAAAAAAATTGTTGAACAGGAGATTCCAGGGGATGAAACCCATTATATTGCCGGGCTTCCGGTTGTAACCGGGGCCCTTGGCAAAGTCATGGAAAAAGATACCCAGAAGCTTTTTCCCCTTGTCATTTTTATTGTAGTGGTTTGCCTCTTTCTCACTTTCAGGAGGGTTAAGGGAATTTTTGTTCCCCTTGCCGTGGTGATTCTATCACTTATCGTCACCCTGGGACTGAAAGCCATGTTGAACATACCGTTGAACATTATCACGACTACATTGCCGGTCTTTATTCTTTCCATTGGTGTTGCAGACGGGATTCACATGTTTTCCGAATACCGGGATAACCTTGTTTCAGGCAATGACAAGATCAAAGCCATAGTCCTGACTATGGAGCATTTAACCCTGCCGGTGATAATGACGTCTGCCACAACGGCTGTCGCCTTTTATGCCATTTCCATGACCGAGATTGTCCAGCTCAGACATTTTGGCATATTTGTCAGCATCGGTACGCTTGTCGCCATGCTGTTTTCTTTGTTTTTTATTCCTGCCCTGCTGGTTGTTCTGCCGGAAAAAACCCATAAAAACAGAAAGCCTGGGTCAAAATTTGAAGCAGCCTATACTGCGGCATTGATTTATATCACACGGGTCTTTGTTAATCGTCCCGTCATCACCGCGTCAATTGCCGGGATAGTTTTGATGGTGGCCATATTCGGCGCATCAAAGGTTGTAGTGGATAACAATAATGCCAAATATTTTTTAAAGGATTCCAGTATTTATATCTCTTCTGAAAAGCTCAATAAAGATGCAGCCGGCAGTGCTGTGATCAATCTTTTAATCACATCTAAATCAAAAGAAAACCAACCGTTTAAGAATCCGTATAATTTAAAATATGTGGAGGATCTGGTTTTATTTGTAAAGGCCCAGCCAAAGGTCGGCAAGGTTCTGGGGCTGACCGAGCTGATCAAACGGATCAATTTTGTAATGAATGACGAAGACCCTTCCTACAATAAGGTGCCGGCAGTTTCAGGTACCAATGAGGCGTCAAAATATCTGATATCCCAGCTTCTTTTGCTCTATGAGAACGGCGGGGGCGATACGCTTACGGACTTTACGGATCAAGGGTACACCCGGTTGAATATTCCGGTTGTGCTGCAGACCAATTCTTCTTTGGATATCTATCAATTAAGCCGCAAGGTGGAAGGGTTTGCGGCCCGTAATTTTCCAGATCACATAAAGGTTGATATCAGCGGTTCGGCAAGTGTTTCCGTTGCAGCAACAGATGAAATTGTAAAGGGGCAGATGGCAAGCCTGATCGTTTCTTTGGGACTTGTTCTTATCATGCTTGCCCTTACCTTTAGAAAAATATCCTATGCCGCCATTGCAATGGTCCCCCTTGTGATGACCATTGCCATTAATTTTGGAATCATGGGATTTTTCTCGATTCCCCTTGATATCGGTACGGCCATTATTTCCAGTATTGTTATCGGCATTGGTGTGGATTACAGCATTCACTACCTGTCACGGTTAAAGAAAAATCTTGACCAGGACATGGCGTTTTCAAGTGCACTCAATAATACCATCAGCCACAGCGGGAAAGCCATTGTTTCCAATGCCGTCACAGTGGGCCTGGGGTTTGTGGCGCTCTGGTTTTCCATTTTGACCCCGCTCATCATCATGGGCTGGATGATCACGGTCACCATGCTGGTCAGCGCTGTCAGCACTCTTGTGTTAATACCTGTTCTCATGGTTTTTGTTGAAAAAAAGGCACGCCTTGGAAGAAAAGAAGCCGAACCGCAGCGGTTAGCACTTCACCCCCTTCAAAGTTAAATAAAAGGAGAAAATGAAAATGAAAAAAATATTAGTCATCCTCATGGGTTGCGTGGTTGCTGCCCTGGGAATTACCAGCACAAGCGTTGCAGATCCGACCGCTTTTGAGGTGGTAAAAAAAATGGATACCCGGGAAGATGGGGACACGCTTACGACCGACACCCTGATGATTCTGATCAACAAAAGCAATCAAAAACGGATCAGGAATATTAAAAATATCCGGAAAGATTATGGTCTTGATACCAAAGGCATTATATTTTTTTTAAGTCCTGCAGATGTGAGAAATACAGCCTACATGTCCTATGATTTTGATGACGAGGTAAAAGAGGATGATTCATGGCTTTATCTGCCGGCCCTGCAGAAAGTCAAACGCATCGCTTCAAGTGATAAGTCAGGCTCATTCATGGGCAGTGATTTTACCTATTCCGATATCAATGGAATCCAGATTAATGACTGGGAATATACCTTTGTAAAAGAAACGTTTATCCTGGACGGGGTTGATACCTGGGTGGTCCAGGGATTACCGAAAAGTAAGGTGAAAGATAAGGTTATAGAAGAAACCGGGTATCTGAAAACCATGATGTGGATCAGAAAAGACAACTACATGCTGGTTAAAGGAAAATACTGGGTAAAACAGGGACAGAAAATCAAGTATTTTAAGGCAGGAGAAATTAAAAAAACCGATGATATCTGGACCGCCCATGAACTGACCATGATCACCACAGTCAAGGGAAAGGTGGAGCATTCTTCAGTGCTCAAGTTTTCAAATGTCCGGTACAACACTCCGATTAATGATGCAACCTTTACAACACGCAGCATGGAACGAGGATTATAATGGGCAAAAAGAAATTCCAAAACAATATCCGTCTTTTTTTTATGGCCTGGCTTTTCTGGTTTATACTGACTCCGGCCCCATCAGGGATTGCAGATGCAACAGCAGATCCCCGGAACATGGGTCAGGAAGAAATGCTGGACGGGTTTGAAGAGGGATTCAAAGAGACGGATCCGTTTTCCGATATTGATACCAGCGTTCCCATACAAGATCTATCACAAGCTGAAAACAGCGCTTTCAGGATTGGCGGGTTTGTCAAACTTGAATCGGAATATGCGTTTCACAAAGAGGATGAGAAATTATCCAAGTTAAAACCGGTTCTGTTTATTGAAACCGAGTATAAAATAAATGAGAACTATAAGGCCAAAGCCTCAGGCCAGGCATTTTATGATGCCGCCTATGATATTGAAGCAAAGGATAAGTATACCGGTTCAAATCTGGATGATGAAAAAAACGGGATTGAGCTGAAAGACCTTTACCTGGACGGGAAACTGGGTGATTTTTTTTCTGTTCGACTGGGCCGGCAGATCATTGCCTGGGGGGATTCCGATTATGCCCGGATCACGGATGTCATAAACCCCAGGGACCTGACCCAACCCGGGTTGATCGATCTTGAGGATGCAAGGCTGCCGGTGGCGGCTCTGCGCCTGTCAGCCCTTTTTGAATCCTGGTCTGTTGAAGTGGTCACCCTTCATGAGCATCCGGGCAGCAGGATATCCGGAAAAGGGTCGGATTTTGATTATTATACGCTTTTGCGGAATCCTGGTATCTCAATCAATGATAAACACACACCTGATTTCGGCTTTGAAGATACAGGGGTTGCCCTTAAGGTCACCCATGGGTTTAACGGGGGGGATATCTCTTTTGTTGCAGCAGACACCTTTGATGATCAGCCTTATCTAAGGTATAACGGTATTAAAAACGGCATCATGGTTTTTACACCGGAATATGACAGGGTGGCAACCTTGGGAATTTCTTCAAGCCTTGTTAAAGGGTCAAGTCTTTTCAAGGTTGAAACAGCTTTTATTAAAGACAAAAAGATCATGCGAAATGATTTCCTATCCCAGATCAGTTCAGGGCTTGCAGCGTCTTTGGTCGAGACCGTCAGCAGCCAGGACCGGATTTTGGCCCTGGCAGGTATTGAATATACCGGATTTACCGACCTTCGGCTCAGCTTTGAAGCCCAGATGATCCACACCCTCAATCATCAATCCTATCTTAGTGTGAAAGAAAATGAATATATCTCATATTTTCAAGCCACAAAGGATCTCTTTAATGAAACCCTTGAGCTGGATCTTTTCTGGGTGTACATGAATCCGGGGGATGGCAACATCATAAGACTTTCCGGCACCTGGGATATCTTTGACGCCTTAAGTGTCCAGGCAGGGATTGTTTTCTACGAGTCAGTAAATGCTGCGTCGGATATTCACCCTTACAAAGACCGTGACAGGATCTTTATAAGGGTGAAATACAGTTTTTAAACGGCGCCGGATTGGTTGTACACTTTAACTGAAACCGTGATTTTATACAATATGGTTAAAATAAGCAGGCCGATGGCTGTCACACCGGCAGATATGATGATTTCATGGACTGTGGGAACATATTCTGTGACCTGATGAAGTGCAGACGGAACAAATCCGCCTGAGATCATGCCCAGGCCCTTATCAATCCAGGTCCCTGCAAAAACAAGGCAGCAGGAGAACAACAGGAGGGTTTCATTTTTACGGGTAAAAGGAATCATCAAAAGGATAACCGCAGTTACCATGGAAAAAATGGATGTCCACATCCACGGCACAAGAACGCCTTGGCCATGCAGGCCCACGTATAGATACTTGATATGGGCGATATGGGAGGGAATGCCGGAGTAAAATACCACAAAGACTTCACAGGCAAGAAAAAACAGGTTGGCAGTCAAGGCGTACATGACGATGAGTGCAAGGGTCTGGACGGCTTCTTTCCCGGGATCGAATCGGGTCATTTTCCGGATAAACATGCAAAGAAGGATCAGCAGCGCCGGGCCTGAAGCAAATGCAGATGCCAGGAACCTGGGGGCAAGGACGGCTGTCAGCCAGAATCCCCGGCCCGGAAGGCCGCAATAAATAAATGCGGTGATGGTATGAATGGAAAATGCCATTGGAATAGAGAGGTAAATCAAGGGTTTGATCCAGATCGGCGGTGAAACGCTGTTTCGCTCTGCTTCCAGCATATTCCACCCGATAATGATATTTAAAACAAGGTAGCCGAACAGGACATTACCGTCCCAGAAAAGCATGGACCAGGGGGTGGGATATAAAAAAACATTCAATGCCCTCATGGGCTGCCCAAGGTGAATTAAAAGATATAAAAGGCACATGACAAGTGAGGCAACCGCCAGGAATTCTCCAAGAAGGGTAATTCTGCCGAATTTTTTATAATCATGCAGATAATAGGGCAGAACTAGCATAACGCCCCCTGCGGCCACGCCGACAAAATAGGTCATTTGAGCGGTATAAAACCCCCATGACACATCCCGGCTTTGCCCGGTCACCATTAATCCGTATCTCAACTGATCGGCATAAAAAAAAGCGCCGGCACCCAGAACCGCTAAAAGACCGGTTATCCACAGCCAATAGGTCTTATTTCCTTTTAATGCAAGCTCAAGCATATCTCCTCCAATTTACAGGGGTTGACTATTAAATCACAGGTTTTGGAAAGGGTTATAACCGTGCCGACTAAATTTTGACTAAATTTTTCAGGCATTCTGCTGGTGTTGGATAAGATTTTTTAACAGGGCGCGGGTTTCAGGGCTTACGGGGAAATCCATTTCTTTGGCGCTTTTTTTATACGCTTCATAGGTTTTTTTCACTATGGCGGGATTTTTCTTTAAAGCATAAAATCCCATCAGCTTTCTTACTGTTTCTTCATCATAGGGATCTTTTTTTAATATTTTTTCAGCATAGGTGATGCAGTTTTTAAGATCTTTTGTTGCTTCATAAAATCTTAGAATAGAGATCAGAACCTGAATATAGGTTGAATCCAAAAAGTCCCTTTTTCTTATGCACCACTCTTCATAGGGATCTTCTTCAAGAAAAGGGCCCTGGTAAAAAGATTCGGCAGCAAGATAATGGGTAAGGGCTTTTTGAGGACTTTTTGCTTCCAGTTTTTTTCCTGCATGAAACTGGTCAAGAAAGCGTTCAACATCAATCCGTGTGTCGTTATCCCGGCAAAGCCTGTAGGCGTCTTTTTTCCGCAGGATATAGGCGGATGCAGCCTTTGGGGCAATATCCGGTTCAAGCACTTTTCTTAATGCACTCATGGCCACATTAAACCGTTTTCCTGTTTTTTCAAGATCTTCATCTGGCCACAGCATCTCAATTATGACCTCTCTTTGGATAAACCCGGCACCTGAGTTCGCAGCAAGGTATTTCAATATCATTAATGCTTTTGAGCTTTTGAACTGAAAAGACGGTATTTGTCTTTTCCCGGCAAAGAGTCTGAAGCTGCCGAATAAATAAAGGGTCAAAACAGGGGGAGCCGCATCTTTAATTGATTCCAGAAAGGGTTGAACCAGGATGGATTGCGTTTGTGTTAATTCCCTGCTGTCAAGCAAAAGGGAAATCCATTTTTTTTCTTTTTCAACAAACCGGGCATACTCTTTTTCCTTTGAAATTTTAAGTCCTTTAACCAGGTGAAAAATCGCCTGTTTTTGGTTTTTTAAGTCATGATAACACCTGGCTGTCCGCATATGGTTTTCAAACAGGTAAAAGGAAGCGTCTTTAATTTTGGGCCGCGCCCTGTTTAAACAGTCCAGGGCAGAAATAAAGTTGTTTTCCCGGACATGGACATCTGCCATGCTGTTTCCAAGAATGCCTTCCGTGATGGTCAGCCCGTAATTGTCAATAATATCAAAAGCCTTGGTCAGCAGTTGTTTTGCCTGATCTATTTTCCCCTGTTCAAGATAGACATGGGCCAGGCAGTCCCAGGCATTGGCAAGTCCCCATCGGTTGCCCGGGGTTTCAAAAATTTCAATGCTTTGCTCCAGAAGGTCAATGGCCTGTTCAAGCCTGCCAAGGCCCAGGCAGTTCTGGGCAAAAGCAATATATACCCAGCCTTTCTTGCTGTCCTTAAGTTCGATTTTTTCACAGATATCAATCCCTTTTTGTGCGTATTCAACGCCTTTTTCAAATTGTTCCAGACCATTGCTTGTGGCAGCGCACTGGTAATAAACAAGGGGCAGGATGGGTTCGATTTTAAGATCCAGAGATATGTTGAGCAGTTTTTTATTGAGCTGGTGAGACGGATAAAATTCACCCAGAATATAATAGTAATATGTATACGAGGTGTTAATCAGTGCTGTTGCTGCCTGTCGTTCAAAATCCGGATATTCTGAAATAACGTTCCTGGCCTGTTGAGTGTATTTTTTTGCCTTGTCGAATTCACCCAGAACCGCTGCTAAAAAGATCAGGTATGTCATGGCAATGATATACGTGGCCGAGGTTTTTTCCACGTCGTCCAGTACCTGTTCCATTAAAAGCTTTGCCTCTTTGACATGGCCGGTACAATAGTATTGTGATCCGATATCAATCAGGCATTTTACCATGTCCTCATTGGATTGCGTCTTTTTAAAGAGTTTATAGGCAGCTTTCAGCTTTAAAATAGCATCCCTGGGGTTTCCAAAGTATGAATATAGCTTTGCCTCAGCAAATAAAAGCTGGGGGTTTTGTTCAATAATAGTCTTTGGTATTTTCTCCAGGCATTTTCCAAGGAAATGGATTTTGCCTTCAATCAGAAATTTCATTTCATTGGCTTGGATGAGCCGGACAACCGCATCAAAGTTCTGCCCCTCAATATAATGGTGCAATGCCTGGAAAATATCCTCCTTTTCAATTTCAACGGCAATTTGCCGGTGCAGCTGGTTGATCTGTTGCAGCGAGTGTCGCTGGTGCAGCTTGGCCACAAGAAAATCCTGGAACAGGTGGTGCAGATAAAAAAGAGATGAGCTTTCATTAAAAGGGAAGATTAATAAATGATCTTTGATCATCTGACCTAGCATCTTTTGGGCAGTATTGATCTGGAATATCCGGTTGCAGGCTTTGGCATCAATCATTGACAAAAGCGAGATCTTCAGCATGAAATCCTGGATTTCCGGCGGCTGTGTTTCAAAAACATTTTCTTCAAGATAGGAAAAAATATGGTGTTGCGAGCCTTTGAACCGCCCCAGGTTTTTTTTGATCTCTTCCGGTGTTTTGTCTTTCAAGGCATAGCTGAACAATACCAGGCTGGCAGCCCATCCGCCTGTTTTTTCATGGAGGTCATCAATTTGATCCGTAGTTGCTGAAAGCCTGTATACGGTTGAATAAAATTCTTTAATTTCAGTTGACGTAAATGAAAGGTCTTTCTCGCGGATCTCAAGCAGCTGCTCCGCAACCCGGATTTTGGAAATCTTTATGGGAGGCTCTTTACGACTGATAATGATTAAATGTATATGTTGGGGGAGACGTTCCAGTATGAATTCAACAGCGGCATTGATTTCCCGGCTGTCCTGAACCAGATGGTAATCATCCAGGACAAAAGCGGTTTCTTTATAAAAATCATTTTCCAAAGTTTTGATAAATTCAAGAAGAAGGTCATTTCGGTTTTTTAAGGCATTTTTTGTGATAAGGCTTTTTTTAAATTTGTTTTCGTCTTCAGGGTGGTTTTGCAGAATGCCAAAGTTAAGATAGGTCAAAAAAACCATGAAATCCGTATCCTGCTGATCAAGCCTGTACCAGACGGTATTCACATCCATTCTGGACAATGCATCAATGACCAGCGTGGTTTTACCATACCCTGCACCCGCAGTGACGGTTATCAGTTTTTTTTGATCAAGGGCGTTAAAAAGACGGACAAGTCTTTCTCTGTATAGGACATTCAATAATTTTGGTGCTTGAAGTTTTGAATTTAAAATTTTCATGAACCTGGGCATTCTTTATATGATTAGCATTAGTTCTACTTATAAAATAAAGTATCAAGTGATATCAAGGGAATAAAAAGGCCTGACCCATCAATACGCTATTATGGGTTCTGATTTACAGGCATTTGCAACAAGGGATATCATAGCCTTGATCAAATCGAACCGAAATAATTAAACTTTTTGCATTGCAGTTTTTTTTAATGTATTTTGATAATAAATTGCACCTGCATAAAAAAAAATTGATGCCGCCTTTTTAAAGGATAAAATGCAAGGGGTTTAAACATTGCAACAAATGTGACCATCAATGGAGAACAAGAGAATCCTTCCTGAAGGATAAAAATTTCGTATTGGTCGGATATCAAGTTCATTTTGAAGAATTAACACTGGGACTCTTTTTATTCAAGATCAGGAGAGTGTATGAAAACTGAATTTGCTTCACCTGAAAGGGCGTTACCTGAAAAATTAATTTCAGATATTCATCATGCCCGGAATTTACCGCTGGTTAGAGAATTGACACAGCTGATATCTGATGCATTTGCCATTCTCAACACACACCGTCAGATTATTTATTGTAACGCAACCCTGATAAACGTTCTTGGAATTGATGATCCGGAAAAAATATATGGACTTAGGCTAGGGGAAGCACTGAATTGTATCCATTCCAATGAAACGGAAAGCGGATGCGGTACGACTGCCTTTTGTAAATACTGCGGTGCTGTAAACGCCATGGTAAAAAGCCAGAATGAACCCGATACCTTGAAAGAAGAAGAATTCCGTCTGGTGGCGGGCAAAGAAAATCAATCCTTTGATTTTCGGATCAGGGCAAAAACACTTGAGCTTTTAAATGGAATTTTTACTGTCGTTATCGTTAATGATATCAGCAATGAAAAAAGACGGAATGTGCTGGAACGAATCTTTTTTCACGATATCCTGAATACGGCGGGAGGGATACAAGGGCTGATCGGGCTGATGAAAGAAGCCACAGAAGAGGAACTGGAGGAATATTTACATCTTGCAGAATCTTCTTCCGAAATATTGATTGAAGAAATAAATGCCCAAAGAGAAATTCTGGCAGCTGAGAATGAAAATCTTGAAACAAAAATGAGCCGATTAAATTCACTGGATATCTTGTCATCCGTGATCGCTGTTTATAAAAATCATCAAGTGGCAGAGGGAAAATCAATAAAAATCTCTGACAAAGCTGTTTCAATGAATTTCATAAGTGATCCAAGGTTGTTGATAAGAATTATCGGCAATATGGTGAAAAATGCGCTGGAAGCAGAAACAGCAGGTCAGGTAGTGACAATTGGCTCGATAGAGAAAAATAAAAAAATACAATTCTGGGTCCACAATCCAAAGGTCATGCCGGAGGAAGTAAAACTGCAGATATTTCAACGATCTTTTTCTACAAAAGGGTCTGGCAGAGGCCTTGGTACATACAGCATTAAACTTCTTGGCGAAAGATATCTGAAGGGAGAAGTAAAATTTGAAAGCCAGAAAGACCAGGGTACAATATTTTCTGTTGAATTACCTATTATATAAAATAAATAGTATTATTACAGTATGTTTTAGAATTTATGTATGTTCACTGGCAGGTTAAAGACGCAGTCGAGATAAACCTTTTGTGACCCCCCCCATAGGGAGTCAAAAAAGCTTTTTAAAGGGCCTGTTTTTATCG
>JAHJLN010000009.1 GCA_018821715.1 Pseudomonadota bacterium
CTTTTTATCTTAAATTTGATCTTAACTGTTTTTTCTTATCTGTTTCCCATTGGGTTAAACTGCTCCTAAATAAAAAAAGCCAAGAGCCCTAAATAGAATTCTTCCTATCAGGCCTTCTTGGCTTATATTCAACGATTGATTTTAAATATTAACGCATGCAATTTCAATTGCAAATTTACAAAGCAATACTGAATTCAAAATCTCTTGTCAAGAATAAATCCTTTCCAGTAATCTTTAATTTGGGTTTCAGCCAGGGCTGGGAAAAAGGATAACCCTGGGAAAAGATAATTCAATAATTTTCTTGACATATCTTTTGGAATTTTGAATAAAGAGCAAGATTCAGGTGCCTTAAAAAAGGCAGAATAGGGAATCCGGTTAAACTCCGGAACGGACCCGCCGCTGTAATTGGGGACAAAAACTGCAGCATGCCACTGTGAACAGTTATGTTGACGGGAAGGCGCAGTGATTAGGATGATCCAAAAGTCAGAAGACCTGCCTGGACTGTTTTACTATCCTTCGTGGCCAAAAAGGATGGTTAAGATTCTGGACAAAAAAAAGGGATACTCCGGATTGATTGAAAAATCGGTCCGGAGTTTTTTTTTCCTGAAAATAAGGGTTACAGCCTGATGGAAAGGGCAATGGTTTAATAGGCGTTGAACGGAAGAAAAAACGGTGGATACTGGAACACAAAATAAATGATCAATCCAAAAAAGGACTGGAAACTGGGGATGCATCAGATAAAAAAGAAAGGGACAAGATTTTTTGGGGGTATATTGATCCTTGCAGGATGTCTTGTGGGGGCAGCCGTATTTGAACTGTCTGGCATGGCAGCGGCGTCACAGCAGAATTCAGTGACAGATAAAAGTCGATTTCAACGCATTGTCTCTCTGGTTCCGGCTGCCACTGAGATCCTGTTTGAAATTGGTGCCACAGATGAGGTTGTTGCGCTTACCTATCATGATGGAATCCTGAAAGGGGCCCTGGACAAAGCGATTGTGGGGGGCTTTTTTTCCCCGTCGCCAGACAGGATAAACCGGGCAAAACCGGATATGATTATCCTGTCACCCCTGCACAAAAATATAATTGAAACAGTCAAAGGTACTGACTGTAAGATTTTTATTTATGAAACAGGCAGTATTGAAAAGTCTTATGAAAACATACTGGCCCTGGGGAAAATAGGTGATCAGGAAGATGCGGCAAAAAAATTGATTGAAAAAAACAGAAAAGAGATTGACCATATACAGAAAAAGCTTTTTCAGGGGGTTCCCGGCAGACGGAAACGGGTGATCCGGCTCATGGGAAGAGACAGTGTCATGACTCCGGGGAACACCTCGTTTCAAAATGAATTGATTCGGCTTGCCGGCGGTATTCCGCCTGATTTCGGGAAGCAGGGCCAGGTGGTAAAGGTGACAAAAGAACAATGGCTGGCATTTAACCCTGAAGTCATTTATGGCTGCACCGGGGACAAGAAAGCGGCAGAAACGTTTTTTTCACAGCCTGGCTGGAAGGACGTGGATGCGGTTAAACTTGGACAGATTTTTTATTTTCCCTGTGAACTGACCTGCAGGGCGGCAAGCCATTCAGGCTATTTTGTTTCCTGGCTGTCTTCAATGATTTACATGGATGAATTTTCAAAGTCTGAAAATAATCTTCTGCCTGTCAGGACAACCCATGAAAGACTCATTGACATTGATCTGGATTATGTTAAGGCCGCCGCCATCAGATATTCAACAGTCTATGACTTTGAGAACAAAACCCTGGTGATTGATTTCAAGAAAGAGCAAACTATTTTGTCCACCCTTGAAGGTGAGCGGCATCATATCCTCACCGTGGGAAATCACTATTCCCCGGCCCCAACCTGGGGACCGGGCCATCAGCTGGGCATAGATCATATACGGTCATCCATATTAAGTGCTGTGGGAAAACAAGAACAGACCGCCTCTTTTCTCATGACAGGGGCGGATATGGATAACCTGAGCGTGACTGAAAAAACCTTTAAGGACATGAAAGTTATGGCCCTTGTCACTGCCGGCGTCATGTCAAATGCGGTTCGCATGTCAAAGGACATGGGCGCATTTTACGAACCCGGCACCATTAACATCATTCTCATGACCACCATGCACCTGTCCAAAAGGGCAATGGCGCGGGCGATTATCGCGGCTACGGAAGCCAAAACCGCAGCGCTTGAAGACATGGACATCCGCAGCACCTATACCCCTTTGATTCATGGGGCAACCGGCACTGGGACCGATAATGTTATAGTGGTTCAAGGTGAGGGCCTGCCCATTGATAATGCCGGTGGGCATTCAAAAATGGGGGAACTTGTGGGCAAAGCGGTTTATGACGGGGTTAAAAATGCAGTGTTAAACCAGAATCATATTACGGCCGGGCGCCATATTTTTCAGCGCCTCAAGGAAAGAAAGATTTCTGTTTTTGATCTGACGTCAGGGGTAACCTGTGACTGCATGAACCTTGCATCAATCCCGAAACACAAGTTTGCAGCCCAGGTGGAACATCTGCTGCTGGACCCGGGGGTTGCCGGATTTTTAGAAGCATCACTTGCCTTGAGCGATGCCTATGAAAAAGGTCTGGTAAATGATATAAGCCTGTTTGCGGAATGGTGCCGTGTTGTGGCAGGCAGCATTGCAGGCAAAAAGATGTCGGTCATACAGGACCTTATGACGGATGATACGATTCCATTTATCCTTAGAACAGCATTGAACGCCATTTTTACAGGCGCTTTGGAAAAATTGAGCCATGAAGAAAATTAGCGGCCTTAATTTTGGTATCAGCCTTGCCGTGGCATTTTTTGTCCTCCTGAATTTTTTTCCAATATCTGTCATTGCCGGGCAGGGCATTCCCCAGCGGGTTATTTCCCTATCTCCCATCATCACGGAAACCATCTATCTTGTGGGTGCCCAGGACAGCCTGATAGCCGATACCACCTATTGCAATATCCCTGAAGAGGCCATGTTTAAAGAAAAAATCGGGTCTGTCATCCAGATGAATGTTGAAAAAATCATCCAACTGCATCCGGATCTGGTGATTGCAAGCCCTCTTTCCCGGGAAAAACAGCTCATGCTGTTAGAGCGTCAATCCATAAGCGTCTTCAGGGCCCTGAATCCAAAGACATTCTCTCAGATGTGTGACATGACACTGACCATCGGGCAGAAACTGGGCAGAGAACAATCGGCACGGCAAATTGTAGAGCAGGCTCAAAAAGAGGTAGATGCCATATGGGTAAAGACCCGGGGACTTGAAACGCCAAAGGTCTTTTTGCAGATTGGCCTGAAACCCTTACATTCCGCCAACAAGGAAATGTTTATCAATGAGTATATCCGGTATGGCGGTGGTATCAATATCGCGGAAAATGAGTCATCCGGCATTTACAGCAGGGAAAAGGTGATCACCCATAATCCCGGTATCATTCTCATCGCTACCATGGGATCGTCGAAAAAAGCAGGCGAACTTGAAAAGCTGAGATGGATGACCTTTAAAACCATTGATGCCGTAAAACAGAACCGAGTTTTCGTACTGGACCCTGAAATGATCTGCAGCCCGACGCCAACCACATTTGTTGCAGGATTAAAATCAATTTTATCCCTTATCCACCCGGAGGTGGTTTTTGATGAATAAAAAAATCAGACAGTGGATTTTGATACTTTCAGGTCTTTTGGGACTTGTGCTGGCAGTCGGTATCCTTGCTCTGTGTACGGGAAGTGCAGGGATTGAAATAAAAAAAATACCCCATATCCTTCTGCATGGCCGGGATACGGCCGAATACAGCATCCTGTCGGGCATCCGCCTTCCCAGAATCCTGCTGGGCATGGCGGTGGGTGGTTCCCTGAGCCTTGCCGGAACTCTGCTTCAGGGGATGTTCCGAAACCCCCTTGTGGAACCCTATACCCTGGGTATTTCCGGTGGCGCTTCCCTGGGAGTGTGCACCAATATTTTATTCAAGTTTTATGCAGTAATCGGGATCATTGCCTATCCTTTATCCGGGTTTTTAGGGGCAACCCTTGTGATCTTCCTGGTCTACAGCCTGAACCGTGGGACGCAGGCCGTCAGATCCAACAGGATGCTGTTAACCGGCGTGATGATTTCCTATGTGGCATCCTCCCTGGTCATGCTGCTTATGGCGCTTTCAAAAAGCGATGATCTCCAGAATATTGTCCTGTGGATCATGGGGACCCTGGATGAACCCAATGTCAGCCTGATCAGGATTGCCTGTGCAGGGTCTCTGGCAGGTCTTTTTGTGTCCTATTTTTTCTGTATGGATTTAAATGCCCTGCTGCTGGGAGAAGAGGAAGCCGCGAGTCTGGGGATCAATACCCTGCGGACCAAAAAGATTCTGTTTGTCACAGCATCCTTTTTAACGGGCTTAAGTGTTGCGGTTGCCGGCATCATCATGTTTGTCGGACTGATTGTGCCCCACTTTGTCCGCATGATGACAGGTCCTGATCACAGGATTCTCCTGGCAGCCTCATTCCTGGCCGGGGCAGCGTTTTTAACCCTGTCCGATATTATCGCCCGGGTGATTATTTCGCCCCTTGAGCTTCCAGTCGGGGTCATCACGGGGATTATTGGCGGTATCATGTTTATATGGGCACTTTCAAGACGAAAGGTGACCCTGTGAAACCGGTATTAGAGGTCAGCAACCTGAGCTTCAGGTACCAGAAAAAGCTGGTTCTCAAGGACATCTCATTCTGCGTCGACCCCGGGGAGTTTGTTTCAGTCATTGGGCCCAATGGCTGCGGAAAAACAACCCTGATCAAAACAATTTTAAACAGTATCCAGCCGGAAACCGGAATGATCCGCATTATGGGCCAGGAATTAAAAACCCTGTCCAGCAATGCTTTGGCACGATACGTGGCAGTGGTCATGCAGACCATCAATCCGGCTGCCATGACGGTAAAAGATTATGTTCAACTGGGACGGCTGCCTTTTTTTAAAAAATACCAGTTTTTTGAAACCCAGGGGGATGTGGAGATTGCGGAAAAATACATGCAGCTTACCGGGGTTGCAAATCTGGGTGAATCCAGAATCAATGAGATCAGCGGCGGCCAACTGCAGCTTGCTTCCATTGCAAGGGCCTTGACCCAGGAGCCGTCTCTTCTGGTCCTGGATGAACCCACCTCTCATCTGGATATCACCCATCAGGTCAGGATTCTTGAATTGATCAACACCTTAAAGAAAGAGTTGTCCCTGACCGTGCTCATGGTGCTTCATGACCTGAATCTTGCAGCTGAATATTCCGACCGGCTGGTGCTGCTGAGCAAACAGGAGGGGCGGATTTTCAAGACAGGCAAGCCTGAAGCCGTATTGACCGAAGCATCCATCCAGGCGGTATACGATACCCGGGTCAAGGTCAGGCCCAACCCGGTGTCCCAAAAGCCATGGGTTTTACTGGTCAACGAACAGGCCATGGAAAATAAAAAAATATATAAGGATAAATAAGAATTTATACCACAACCGAAATCATTTTTGATATTGCGTAAACTAAGAACATGAACGATTATGAAAAATAAAAAGGCTATTCTGAATTTATATCTGCGGGGAAAAAATGCAAGTCGATTAAAGGTCATGATCTTGACGGCTGTTTCATTCAGCCTTACATGGTGCTGCATGGCAGGTGCACAGGCGCCTGCCGTGCAGCTCGGGACAAAGGAAAAGCCGCCTTTTGTGCTGGATCAGGTCGTGGTCATTGGTGAAAAAATCGATGACTATATCTCCAAAAACCCCTCCCAGGTGGTCAGTATGGGGGAAACCGAAATTCAGGAGCGAAATTTTCTTCAGGTAGATGAAGTCCTTGGTAGCATGGCCGGAGTGGATGTCAAACCCGGGTCCAGTGGCATGGGAACCCGGATTTCCATCCGGGGCGGAGGCGGTTCCGGCGCCGTTCTGGTGCTGATTGACGGCAGGCCCGTGAGTGCAATGCAATATGGCGGTGTTGATCTTGGATCCATTCCCATTGATATTGTTAAAAAAATTACAGTCTTTAAACCCCCGGTACCGGTCTGGCTGGGACCAGGCAGCAGTGCAGGGGCTATCTATATTGAAACAAAATACAACACAATGGGTAAAAAAGTGTTGAAAAAAGGCCAGGTCAGGGTATCTGCCGGATCTTACGGGCAGGCGAATATCAGCAGCACCTGTCAGATAGACTCATACAACAGTGATTTCATGATTTCCGGCGGGGTTGGTCACAATGACGGAAAACAGGATAACAGCCAGAAAGACCAGGGGTATTTAGGCCTGCATTATGGGAAAAAGGCAGATCTTCTTAATTTTCAGGTGAACGCAAAGGCCTTTGTGTCTGATCATGGCGTGGCAGGCCCGACCTATAACCCCACCCCCAATTCCGGCCAGCGCTATGAAAAAGCAAGTCTGGATCTCAAACTTGACGGGATATCTTTGGACATCCTGGATTATGATGTTAAAGCATATCTTGATGTTAAAAAATTGAAAGAAACTGCCAATAATGGGGATACGGCTCAATTGGATGCTGTTGCAACCGGACTGAGGTCCGACTTTTTTTTAACGCCGGGCAATGAAAAAAACGAGCTTAGATTCGGCACATTGATCGAGTACAGTCAGGCAGACCATACCCTGACAGGTATTCATGACAGAACCCTGTTCTCCTTTAACGGGGTTTACAATATGAAAGTGGACTCATTCAGGCTCATCACGGGCTTAAGATCTGATTATACCAGTGATTTTTATTATTCTCCAGGTGCCCATATGGGACTGAGTTACAAGGTAATGCCCCAAACCGTTCTTAAAGCGAATGCCGGTTATTCAGAGAACACACCTTCATTTGGGCAGCTATATCAGCCCAGCCACGGATCCATGGATCAGGTCAGGGGAAACCCCTATCTGGAAAAAGAAGAAATCATATCTTACACCCTTGGGGGGTCTCATTCATTTGAAACGGGTCATCAGCTGGAAATAAACCTGTTTATGACCGAAACAAGGGATCTGATCAAATACCAGCGGGGCATTGATCTGATCAATCGCCCGGAAAATATCAGCAAGGCAGTTAAAATGGGTGTGGAAACAAGCCTAAAATTTTATCTGACCACTGCCACGGATCTGGATCTGAACTACATCTGGCAGGACACGGAGAATAAAGACAATGGCAAAGAATTGAGTTATGCGCCTGAGCACACAGCCAAGGTTACCCTGAAAACAAAGTTTCATACCGGCACAAAGCTGGAACTGACAACAACGGGGTATACGGATCAGTATACGGATAATCTGAACACTGGGTCCCAGAAACTGAAAGAATACATCACCACAGATGCTAAAATCATTCATCCCATAGAACTTTGCAATAAAAAAGCAGAGTTTTTTGCGCATGTTCATAATCTGTTTGATACGGACTTCCAGTCGCACTACGGGTATCCGGATGACGGATTTAAACTGCAATGTGGCATAACCATAAATTATTAAACCATGGATTTAAAATGAGACCTTCAAGAAAAAAAACGGCAACCGCATTGATCCTGTCAGGTTTTCTGCTGTGGGGGGCAGGCATTCTTTTAATATCCTCAAAAGCTTTTTGTCAGACCAATACGGCAGAACACGTAAAGGAGCCGGTTGAGCAGTCAATCCGGATCCGTCAGGAAAACCAGAAAGAAAGAGACCAGTGGAAACAGGAAAAAGAAAAGTTAATCTCAATGTATGAACAATTGAAACACGAGCATGACACCCTGTTGATGGAAAATAAAAACCTGGCTGCCACCCAGTCAGACACCCAGGCCATCAAACTCAGGCTTTTAGAGCAGAAACAGATCCTGGAAAGGATACAA
This sequence comes from Pseudomonadota bacterium, assembly GCA_018821715.1. Classification (GTDB taxonomy): domain Bacteria; phylum Desulfobacterota; class Desulfobacteria; order Desulfobacterales; family Desulfobacteraceae; genus Desulfobacula. The sequence continues at coordinate 7,812 of JAHJLN010000009.1, forward strand.
ATAGAACTGCTGCCTTTTTTAAAAACGCTATATACCCGGGTTGAAGTCTTTGTTTCATCTGATACACCTTTTTTAAAGGACGAACGGACGCTTCGGCGCAAAACCCTTGAAAAAGTGATGAAGGCGTCGGACATCACCATTGCTGAAAAATACCGGAAGATAATGGAAACCCTTTTAATTGAAGCCGAGTATGGCAATACCATTGAAGTGTATCAGGAAAAAGTATGGATCGGCGGCCAGGAAGTTCTGGGCAATATTTTTCGCCTGGGAAGGCTTAGCCTTTTCTTTTTATCGTTGGATCGAACTTTTTGTGCCTATTATAACGTGGCTCAAAAGGAATGGACGCCTCTGGCAAATGACCATCTTCCCGCCATCCGGTCTGCTGTTGAAATCGGCAGCAAAAGAAGACCTGTGGAACTTTTATCCCTTCCCCTGGGACGGTTGGCAATACAAGGAGAAGGCCAATGATACAACTTTCCTTTTATATAAAAGTCTTTCCAAAGCAAATTCAAGGGTTGGCGTTATTTTTTCTGACCCCTGTTTTGTTGCAGACAAGTCTGGTCAGAAGATTCTGTCTGCGAATGGCAGTCAACATCTTCCTGATTTGTATTGCAGCCTTTCCATTGCTTGCCCAAAATATGCCGTCAGACATGCGAAAGGATTTTAGAGTGTTTGAGCAGCAGCAACAGCAGTTGATAAACAACGCCAAAGATGAAAAAATACAGGCCCAAAAAGAGGCCCGGGAACAGCTGGAATTGATAAAAAATGATAAAACAGCCCTTCAGGATGCCATTGGACAGCTCAAAACAGATATTAAAAGGTTAAAGGACAGGAACAAACAGATTCAAACCCATGTCAGTGAGCTGAAAATTGAGACAGACAAGCTTGGCCAGGACCTTGAAACAACCGGTGCCGTGAACCGGGAGTTTGAAGGCGTGGTCAGGACCGTTGCCAAGGACCTTAAAGCCATGCTGCTCCAGAGCTTTCAATCCGGTATGGCACCGGGGCGCCACAAATTTTTAGAGCCCCTTATTCTCCAGGAAACATATCCGTCCATGGAGGATGTCGGGATGCTGGCCGATTCTTTGTTTGAAGAGATCGCAGCATCCGGCCGGGTGAATATGACAACGGCCCCAATCGTGGACCGCCAGGGCAGGGAGCAGATGGCTGATCTGCTGATCCTGGGGAACTTTACCGGGATTTACAAACTGGATAAAGAGATTGGATTCCTCTTGTATTCCGATCAGAGCCAGCGGTATTTTGCCCTTTCAAAACTGCCGTCATCACGAATAAAAAATAATATTGCAGATTATATGCAGGGAAAAAGTAAAGATGTCTATATGGACATCTCAAAGGGCGGGGCCATCCGGCAGCTGACCCATGAGCTCAACCTGATGGAGCAGGTTCCCAAAGGCGGTCCCATTGTCTGGCCCATCCTGATCATCCTGGGGATGGCCGTTCTCATCCTTGTGGAACGTATTATTTTTTTTACACGAAAACAGACCCACCCGGAACGGCTGATGAACACGTTAAGACAACTGATCATTGCCCAGGACTGGGACGGGTGCAGGATATATCTTGAAACCATGCGCAGCAAATTCCTTCCCAAAATACTGCTGACCGCTCTTGCCCTCAAGGACAGAACACGGCCTGAAATGGAAAATGCCCTCCAGGAAGCCATACTGGGCGAGATCCCGGCCATTGAGCGCTTTTTATCCACCCTGGGTATGCTGGCAGCTATCTCTCCGCTTCTGGGGCTTTTGGGAACCGTTACAGGCATGATCAATACTTTTCATGTGATCACTTCCTACGGTACGTCTGACCCCAGAATGATGTCCGGCGGTATTTCCGAAGCTTTGGTCACCACCATGCTGGGTTTGACCGTGGCCATTCCCATTATGCTGGCCCATACCTTTTTAAGCCGCAGGGTTGAAACCCAGATTTCCAGGATGGAAGAAAAATCAGTGGCATTCGTTAACATGATATTTAAAACCTGGGCACAGCGGCACTAGACCGATAATGAAAACACTTTTATTTTCCATAGAAAATTATATCCAGTCCGGCGGTGTCGTCATGATCCCCATCCTGACCATCTCTTTTTTTATGTGGGTTTTGATCATCAACCGGCTTTTGTTTCTGCGCAGGCTTTATATTAAAAATATTTCACGAAAGACGGCCGGCGAACTGATCAGGATCAACCAAAAGCCGGATGACAAATACCAGGGAGCCAACTCGCTTCTGGTAAGACAGTTTCTTGCCGCCCGCAGCAATGACCCCGTCCTGGATGATTATATCCTGGATGAGATTGTTGTCCGCCAGGTGTCATCGCTTTCCACCCATCTTGCCACCATACGGATACTGGCGGGTGTTGCCCCTCTTTTAGGACTTTTGGGCACGGTCACGGGCATGATGGAAACCTTTGACGTGATCACTGTTTTTGGTACTGGAAATGCAAAAGCCATGGCAGGGGGAATTTCCGTGGCATTGATCACCACCCAGACAGGACTCATGGTATCCATACCCGGCCTTTACATGAGCGGGTTCTTGGATAAAAGGGCCAACAACCTGAAATATAAGCTGGCTGCAACCGGCATGTATTTAAAACGATTTTTATAATTGCTTTTTAACCAAAGGACCACCCCCTATGCTCAATATAACCGCTGCCAGACGGGCCAATTCAAAAGCCCTTGAACTCAATATTGCCCCTTTGATTGACATGGTGTTCATTTTATTGATTTTTTTTCTGGTCACCACAAGTTTTGTCAAAGAAACCGGCGTGGATATTTCAAGACCCACGGCTTCCACAGCCGTCAGCAAGGCTGCCGCGACCCTCCTGATCGGTGTCACAAAGGACAACACCATTCATATTGACCGGCAAAGTGTGGATATCCGGGCGGTCCGGGCCAATGTGGAACGGGCCCTTGCGGAAAATCCGGACAGTACTGTGGTGATCGTGGCGGACAAACAAAGCCTGACCGGCCTTGTAATCAGTGTAATGGATGCCTGCAGGCTGGCCGGCGCCGAAAAGGTATCCATTGCCGCAAACCAGGGTACAGGAGAATAGAGCCAATATGATCAAGTCTGACAGACCATTTTGGGGCTGGACCATTGCCATTGCAGGGTCTGTCCTTTTGAATGTCAGCCTCTTCGGACTCATGCCCGGACTTATCCAGAGACTCCCGGACAGGATGGAAAACCGGAATAACATACAGCAGCTTCAGGTGATCCGCGTCAAAAAAACAGCCCCCCCGCCCCCCAGGAAAAATACTAAAAAAATAGAAAAACCCTTGCCCCTGAAAAATATGACAAATTCCCGCAATACCGATATCATGCCAAGACCTGCAACCCTGAACCCCTATCGTGCCTTTGAAATGAACCCGAAACTGCCGGCCGCCTCCATGGATCTTGTGATGCCGGACCTGGAAAAGTTTTCCATGGACCTGCCGGTGCTCAAAAATCAATATGCCATGGGCGAGCTTGATTCACCGCTTATCCCGCTTGTTAAGATACCGCCCATCTACCCTGTCCGCGCCAGCCGAAGGGGTATTGAGGGTTTTGTTACAGTGGAATTTATTGTTACACAAAAGGGTCTTGTGCAGGAGATCAAGATCATTGAAGCTGAGCCTGAAACCATTTTTAATAAAAGCGTGATCCAGTGTGTTTCCAAGTGGAAATTTCTGCCTGGGACCGTTCAAGGCATGCCGGTTGCCACACAGGCAATAACCACCATCCGATTTGAGCTGGAGCAATGATGAAACCCGTGGGTATATATGTAACCCTTGTCCTGGCCCTGATGCTTGTCCTGATGTCAAGCACGGCTGCCAAAGAAGCTGATCCCGGAAGTGTTCAGGACAGGCTTCCCCTTGCTGCCGGCATCTGTATCAACAAGGCCCGTAACCTGTTTCAATGCCATCAGGTGCACAAGGCCATTGACCTGCTTGAAACCTGTATATCAAAAGGAGAAAAAGACTCTCGTCACTATTATCCTTATTTTGTTCTGGGAAACTATTATCTCACTCTGGCTGATGGGAAAGATCAGCTTAATAACAGCAGAACCGTTACCCAGCGGGCAGCCTCCTGTTACCAGGAATCGGTGAACCTTAACCCCTTGTTTTCCCCGGGCTGGCTTAACCTTGCAAAATGTCAATATGAAACCCAGGCCTTTGCCGGGGCGGCAGCATCATTTGAACAGGGCTACAACACATCCCGGACCCCGAAGTCTGTCCATCTCTATTCCGCAGCCGTGTGCCATTTCAAGGCAAAGGATTTCAAAAAAGCCCGGGATGTATTTGTCCGCTTGATGGCAGCCCATCCGGAAGCGATGTCATTTTCTTACAAGGAAACCTTTGTTCATATCCTGTTTTCCCTTGAATCTTATCGGCAGGCCCTGCCTTACATAGAGGAACTTGCAAAAGAGTCCAGGATAGAAAAAAAGAAACAATGGGAACAGATCCTGCTTCAACAGTATCTTTTCCTTAAAATGGATCAAAAAGCACTGGCCTATGCCGAATTTCTGGTCCAAACCGACACCCTTGAGCCCAGGTGGTGGAAGGCACTGAGCCATATTTATCTGAGCAACGACCACATCAGGCAGGGGTTGTCTGCTCTCATCATTTACGGGTATCTCACCCCCATGACCGGGGAAGAACGACTGCTGGCAGGCGATCTTTATTTTTCCCTGGACATACCGGCAACAGCAGCCCGGTTTTACGAGACTGCGGCAAAAGAAACCCCCACACCTGAGTTTATTTTAAAAATAAGCCAGGCCTTTGCCATGGCCCATGACCCGGAAAAAGCCCTTGCCTGGATTGAAAAAGGACTTTCACGAGGTCAGGACAAAGGCCTTCACAAACTCAAAGCATATGTCCTGTCTGTCCAAGAGGAGAGCAAAAAGGCGGCAGGAATATTTGAACAGCTTGAAACCGTGAAAAAAACCGGAAAGAGGTAACATCCCATGCAACCGCAGGTTCAATGCATCTTTATGGAAATACAATTTCAAATCTGAAATGAATTTGCCTCGAGCCACCATATGCCTTATAGTAATGTATGACGCTTTTTTGATGCAACCGATGATTTAGAATGAAATAGGAAAAAGAAGTTGAAGGGTGAAACATTATGAATTTAGACAAACCAGCATATAAAACACATGAACAAGAGGTTGATCGGTTGAAAAGACAGGCTGTCCTGGCAAAAAATGAAATTAAGGCACTAACATATTCTCAAAAAGAGCTCACGGCTGTCTTGGCCAGTACGCCTTTGGTTATAATGCTCATGGATCGGGAAAAAAGAGTGAAAATGGTGAGCGATGCTGTTCTTCAATTTACACACCGGAAAGCAGAGAACATATTGGGTCTTCGCGGGGGAGAGGTATTAAGATGTGTTCACCATATTGATGATCCTGAAGGTTGTGGATCCGGGCCGGCATGTGACACCTGCATTGTTAGGAATACGGTCACGGATACATTAACGACCCGCAACAGCCATCATAAAGTTGCAGCAACGCTTTCTCTTATGGATGACTCGGTTCAGGAACGGCACTTGCTTGTATCTACTGTATTTATAGCAGTCCCGGATGAAAGTGTGATCATTTTTGTGGAAGATGTCACTGACCAAAAAAAAACAGAAACTGCCCTGGTCGAAAGTGAGAAAAAATATCGGGATCTTTTTGAAAATGTCTCAGACTTTATATATTTTCATGATTTAAAAGGAAACTTCATTGAAACCAATCTGGCATCAAAAAGTGAAAGTGGTTACGGTAAAACAGAATTGGTTGATAAAAACATACAGGATTTCCTTGTTGAAAAATCCAAGCCTTTCTTTGATGCATACCTGGATGAAGTGATTAACATAGGAACGTCAACAGGACTGGTAAGAATTGAAACACAGGACGGCAAAAAACGGATCCTTGAATACCGGAATTCATTGGTTTCAGGTCCTAATGGCCCTATTGGCGTGAGGGGCTGTGCCAGGGATATCAGTGAACGGATTTTTTATGAGAAAACCTTAAAAGCTGAAAAAGAGAAGCTCCAGAAAGCACTTGAACAGATAAAAACGCTAAGCGGGTTATTGCCTATCTGTGCTTCATGTAAAAAAATCCGTGATGACAAGGGGTGTTGGAATAACCTTGAATCTTATATTGAAAATCGTTCTGATGCTGCTTTTTCTCATGGCATGTGCCCTGAATGTTCCGATAAATTCTATGGCAGTGAAGACTGGTATATTAAGATGAAAAAAGACAAGGGCAGTCTCTGATTCCTTTTTTTTGCCGGCATCACAGGCGGCAGACCGATGCGGAACAGGACACCCATTTTTGCTTCTCCAGCAGCCGGGATGACTGCTGGAGCATTAGCAGAATTCCATGACTTAAAAGGTATACCGGTAACTGACAAAAATGCTCTGCCCGGGTTTGGGGAAGCCTTTTTTCTCGTAATAGTCATGGTCCAGAAGGTTGTCTATTTTGACCATGAGTTTATGATGGGCCATAAAATTAATCCCTGCTGAAAGGTCGACCACGGTAAACCCCGGATAGGTGACTTCTGGGGAACCGGCAGTGTTCCAGTCCGTATCCTTCATTGTGCCCTGGGACCGGGCGTTCAATTTTGCTTCAACCCGGCCGTCATCATAGGTAATCCCGTAATTGACCGTGTGGTTGGCAACGTTCTGGGTTTGTTTCATGGAATGGTCGGTCTGTTCTTCTTCGGCATTGAAAATCCGGGTACCGTTTACAAACACGGTAAGGGAGCGGTCCCACTTTAAAGGCGCGCCCAGGTCAAAGGAAGCCAGGTATTCCAGGCCCCTGATTTCTGCGCCCAGACTGTTCCTATAGGTGGTCACAAGTCCGGTGGTTTCCGTGATGATTTTATCTTCTATATCGGTATGAAAATAGGTAAGATCCATATTCAATCCGGATTCAGACCGTTCATATCCGATACCGGCATCATAGGTGATAGAGGATTCAGGGTCCAGGTCGGGATTTCCCACTGTGGTGGAGCCTCCCCATCCCTGACTGTTGCCTGCCAGCTGTGCTGCCTTTGGGGGGACAAAGGCCTTGCCGATAGTGGAATGCAACCTGATCCCTGTATCAAACAGATAGGTTAAACCGGCCCTGGGGCTGAAGCAGGAAAAGGATTCAGTTCCAGGGGTAAAATCTGTTTTATAGGGTGTGGATTCAGTTGCCACGTCAAAGGTGTCATATCTTCCCCCAAGGGTTGCGGTCATGTGTTTGTCCATGAAATTCCAGATGGTTTCCATGTACCCGGCAATATTTTTCCGGCTTTCATCCGGATAATAAGGGGCTTTTCGTGATCCGTCCTGATTATAACTGCGGCTTTCCTTGTCAATATCCTGAAAATCCATGCCCAGAATGATCTTGTGATCCTTCCATGTGACGGCATCCTTGATCTGGAGTCCGATCCAGTTGGTCTCTGAATCATAACTCTGAAAAGTGGGCGCTGCCGCATACGGTCCATATCCGGTATAATTCTGGTAATTTTTCTGGAGTTCCCGGGTGTTGTAAGCGGTTATAAAAAGGGTGTTTCTTTTACTGATCCGTCCTTCCAGGTTCAGATCCAGGCCCCAGCGATCCATGTCTTTTTTGCCGGACTGGACATCCCCGTTATATATATCCCCCGGGGTTTCAATAGCTCTTCCCTGGTATCCATCTGCACCGATATCCGCCCGCCAGGTCTCTCCGAAATCCATTCCAAACCGGATATCGGCATTTTGTGTTTGAAAACTTGTGTTTGCCCGTGTGTCTCCGTTTCCCATCTGAAAGTCATTTTGTTGATCATATCGCCCTGCAGAGATATCAAAATCCATTTTATCGGATATGCCGCCGCCCAGGGCAGCTTTCTGGAAATTTGTGTCATAGAATCCTGCACCCAGTTCAACCATGCCGGTCAGTTTGCCGGTATTCTTTTTGGTGATGATATTGACAACCCCGCCCATGGCCTCGGCGCCATACAGAGAAGACGCAGGGCCTTTGAGAATTTCGATTCGTTCTATATTATCGCTCAGGACAGTGGCAAGATTGGTGGCCCCGGCAGGCCGTCCGTCAATGAGAACAAGAGAATGCTTGGTAATGCCTGAAAATTCAGGTCTGAAGCCTCTTATCCCGATTCCTGCAAGGTCTTTGCCATATTCAATAACACCAATGGATGCATTTTTCTTTAATTGTTCTGTCAGGGTTTTACCAGTGGTCAGCTCAATTTCCCGGGCATCGATCACTTCAACCTTGGCTGGAATGGTTTTAATGTTTTCCTTGCTTCTGGTTGCTGTGACAACCATATCGTCTATTTTTGTGCTGGGTTGATTTTCATCAGATGCAATGGCTGTACCCATAACAGGCAGCAGTAGCAGGGCAGCAATCAGAACTGCCGATAGTAGTGTATTCATTTTTTATCCCTCAAGCAAAATCTGTTTTTGCCGGGGAATTCACAAAAAAAACCCCGGACCATTTTATTGTTAAATGATCTGGGATTCCCTGATTTTTCCGCAGATTGAAAGTTGCCTTTCCCTTGTCCACGGGGAATTGCAATATGTACTTTTCTCCAGGCAGGTCTTCTGACTCACGGGTCATCCTAATTGCTGCGTCTTCCCAGCCTTAAACAGCCAGTGACAATAATGCAGCGTTCGTCTCCGATTACAGCGGCGGGTCCGTCCCTGATTTTAACAAGGTTCCCTATTGTGCTTTTTTAAGGCACCTGGATAGTGCATTTATTAGAATTTATGCAAAATAAGTCAAGGAAAATTTTATTTAATTGTTTTTTTCCGGTATATGATACCTGTATGATAAACAAGATGGAGAGATTTTAATGCACACAAGAATAGAAACAGATACCATGGGCAAGGTTTATGTTCCTTGCGACAAGTACTGGGGCGCTCAGACCCAGCGGTCTATGGATTTATTTAAGATCGGCAGTCACAAAATGCCCATCGAGATTATCCGGGCATTCGGGATCTTGAAAAAGGCTGCCGCCATGGTCAATTGTGATTTAAAGGTGCTGGCGCCCGAAAAAAAAGAGATCATTGTCCGGGTCTGTGATGAAATAATTCAAGGCACCCTTGACGATCATTTTCCCCTGGTGGTCTGGCAGACAGGGTCCGGAACCCACACCAACATGAATGTGAATGAGGTGATTGCCAACCGGGCCCATGTGCTGCTGGGAAATGAGCTGGGCCAGGGAAAGCGTCTTGTTCATCCCAAGGATGATGTCAACAGGTCCCAGTCTTCAAACGATACCTTTCCGGCTGCCATGAATATGGCAGCCTTAAGAATGGTATCGGAACATACCATCCCCTGTGTAAAACAATTGAAAATATCCCTGGAAAAAAAAGCCGGGGAATGGAAAAATATTGTAAAGATCGGCCGGACCCACCTGATGGATGCAACCCCCCTGACCCTGGGCCAGGAATTTTCAGGATATGGATCCATGCTGGATTATGGACTCAGGGCCCTGGATCATACCTTGTCCCATCTGGCTGAACTGGCGCTGGGCGGAACAGCCGTAGGAACAGGTCTGAATGCCCCAGAAGGGTTTGATAAAAAAACGGCCCAGACCATTGCAGATCTGACAGGCTGTCCATTTGTAACAGCTCCCAATAAATTTGAAGCCCTGGCATCCCATGATGCCATTGTCAGCACCCACGGCGCTTTGAAAACCATTGCCGTCAGCCTCATGAAAATCGCAAATGATATCCGGCTTTCAGGATCAGGGCCGCGGTGCGGGATAGGCGAGCTGCTGCTGCCGGAAAATGAACCCGGGTCTTCCATCATGCCGGGAAAGGTGAATCCCACCCAGGCAGAAGCCATGACCATGGCGTGTGCCCAGGTCATGGGCAATGATGTTACCATCAGCATTGGCGGTTCAAACGGGCATTTTGAACTTAACGTGTTTAAGCCCGTGATCATTTATAACTTTCTGGAATCAGCACGGCTGCTGGGGGATGCCGCCCTGTCATTCAATCATCATTGTGTCAGCGGCCTTAACCCTGATCGTGAAAAGATTGAAACCCATCTGAAAGACTCGCTCATGCTGGTGACAGCCTTAAATCCCCATATCGGTTATGAACAGGCTGCCCGGATAGCAAAAAAAGCCCACAGGGAAAAAAAGACCCTGAAGCAGGCGGCGCTTGAGCTGGGTCTTGCATCTTCGGATCAATTCGATGAATGGGCGGACCCCCATAAAATGATTTGAGGCAGGTTAATAAACGCCCGGAGCGGTTTTCCGGGCGTTTGGGCGGCTTTGTATTGACGGTTAAGAATACATGCAGGCCTTATTCTCACGGCTTTTTCTGGTGATGTTAAGATAGCAGTTATATTTGTCTTTATAGGTTTTATGGTCAGTATCGCATTGGGTCATTTCAGATACCAGGTGTTTTTGTTCCAATACCGTACAATGATGGTCTGATGATCCGGCAGTATTTTGTTTCATAAGATTTTCCTCCTCATTTTAATAAGGTCCGACATTGATTTTTCTAATACACGGTCATTAAAAGTTAGTCATACCTTATTATATTACAAACTAAAGCATGTTTTATCATTGTCAACATTTGCCTTGATTAAAAAAACAGGATATACTCCTGGCATAATCGTTTAATGGAAGAGGAGATCAATATGACGGATCATCATGTGACGATATTTAAACCCTATCCCTTTAAACAGGGGCAAAAGATTCGAATCGAGGGGTCAAGGCGGTCCGGTGACTGGGAGGTAATCGGTTTAAGCGATACCAAGGTGACTCTCAGATGCCCGATTTCAAAAAAAGAGGTGAGCTGGGATCGGTTTTGCTACCACATTAAAGACAAAACCATGAAATGGCCCGGTGATTGAGGCTTGAATTAAGGAAAAAACCATGAAACTGATATTGGTAATGGCAGTTACGGCCGATGGCATGATTGCAAGGGATTCCATGGAACTGGTGGACTGGACCGGGAAGGCGGATAAAACCTATTTTGTCCATGTGACCCGCAAGGCAGGGGTCATGATCATGGGATCAAAGACATTTGATACCATTGGAAAAGTCTTGCCGGGTCGCAAAAGCATTGTCATGACAAGGGATAAAACAAGGACAAGCCAAAATCTGGACCTGGTGTTTACAGATCGGCCACCAGGGGAGATCTTAACGGATCTTCAGGCCCAGGGGAGTGAATCTGCTGTGCTTATCGGTGGATCTGTTGTGAACACGCTGTTCATGAAAGAAAATCTGATTGATGAAATTCATGTCACTATGGTTCCAAGGGTTTTCGGCAGGGGGCTGTCCCTGTTTAACCAATCCCTGGATATTCGGCTGGAACTGCTGGATGTCATAAAAATCGACAATGGGTTTGTTTTGATGAAATACAGGGTTAAAAAATAACTCCAAAAAAGGGGGATTCATGCTGGACAAGGACGAACGGCAAAAGATCATTGCACTCATCCATCGAGAAGTTGTCCCGGCCCTCGGGTGTACCGAACCTGTGGCCGTTGCCCTGGCAACAGCCAGGGCAAGAGAGGTTCTGGGTGTTTTTCCTGAAACCATTGAGGTGTTTGTCAGTGGAAATATCTATAAAAACGGCATGGGAGTCGGTATCCCGGGAACCGGCATGGTGGGGCTTCCAGTTGCTGCAGCCCTGGGTGCTGTTTGCGGTGCTTCAAAGGACGGGCTTGAAGTCTTAAAGCAGGTGAGCCAGAAAAGCCTTGAAACCGCAAACCAGATGCTTTCTGAAAAAAAGGTGAAGATCACGGTAAAGGATGGCACGGACAAGTTGTATGTTGAAAGCATTGTAACAGCCAACGGCCATACCTGCCGGGTCATCATTTCCCATCGCCATACCAATATCATTTATGTTGAAAAAAACGGGAAGTCTGTTTTTAAAGCAACACCTGCCCGGCCTGATGTGGAAAAGCCAACAGGAGAAAACAACCTGAGTGTCGCAAAGGTGATTGAATTTGCTGACCAGACCCCCCTTGAGGAAATCAGGTTCATCCTGGAGGGTGCCAGACTCAATGAGGCCATCTCAAAGGAAGGCATGACCGGAAACTATGGCCTTAAGACCGGCATCACCATCAAAAAAAATATCGCCAGAAAATATATTGCAGAGGATCTGGTATCCCATGCCATGTCAATAACGGCCGCTGCATCGGATGCCCGGATGGACGGGTGCACCCTGCCGGTGATGAGCAATTCCGGCAGTGGAAACCAGGGCATTACCACCATTCTGCCGGTGGTTGCAGTGGCCCGGAAAACAGGCGCCAGTGAGGAAAAACTGATCAGGGCCCTTATCCTGAGCAATCTTATGGCCATTTATATCAAGCAGTTTATCGGCCAGCTCACCGCATTGTGCGGCATCCTGACGGCGGCAACCGGAGCTGCCTGCGGGATCTGCTACCTTTTGGGCGGAAACCTGAACCAGATCAGCGGCACCATTAAAAACATGACGGCCAGCATCACCGGTATGATATGTGACGGAGCCAAGCTGGGATGTGCCATTAAAGTGTCATCCGGTGTCAGCGCTGCCGTGTACTGCGCACTTCTGGCCATGGAAGGCATCAATGCCACACAGACAGACGGCATTATTGACGAGGATGTGGAACTGACGGTGAGAAATATCGGCACCCTTGCCACCAAGGGTATGCGGGAAACAGATCTGCACATTATCAATACCATGATATCCAACCGGCAATAGGATTTTTGATCAAAAAACCGGATCCTGCCCGGCACGGTCGAATTTATTAATTCTCCGGGCACATGTGCTGCGCCCGGAGAATGCATTTAAAAAGCTGTATATTTGCTATGCTTGAACCAGCTTGCCGGCATCTGCTACCTTCTGGGCGGCGGAAGGTTGCGGATCGATCCACGGCTTTCCAACGGGCAGGACATTTTTGCCGAAAACACTCAAAAAGATAACATGAGCCATCATGTACCAGGCGTTCAGGGCACAGAGAATCAAGACATAAGCGGCAAACTTGGTCATTGCAGGATAACCGAAATGGGCCAGGTCAAGCAGGATAAATCCGGCGAGCAGCAGGGTGAATGTGGAGGCCATTGCACCATGCACCCGCATTGCGGCAACCCACATGATCATGGTGTAAAAGGTCCAGACCACAAGGAACCAGCCGACATCGGTTTGACTGGATTTATAAATATCGTACTTATTGAAAAGCAGGATGATGCACAGCGAGATCCAGAACGCACCGTATGATACAAATGCACTGTAACCAAAATTGTTACCCACCTTGAACTCCTGCATGCCGGCAAACAGTTGCGCGGCGCCGCCGAATATCAGGCCGCAGGCTATGACCGGGCCAAGACCGCAGAGGCCAAGGTTGTGGAATTGTAAAATTAAAGTGGTGAGACCAAAGCCGGCCAGGCCGACAACTGCTGGATTTCCTATGGGTGATTGAGAGGTTGACATTTTTTTCTCCTTTGTAAAAGTTGAACC
>JAHJLN010000073.1 GCA_018821715.1 Pseudomonadota bacterium
GATGTGATAACCAATCCTTTTTTTACCGACAGTTTAACGCAACTAAAAATAGACATTAATAAAAATGAACGAATAGATGAGGAAGACCTGTTATTTTTGGAACATCTTTATGATTTTTCAAACCCTTACATTGCAGAACAGACGGCAAAGAGAAAAGGAATCAACTATCCAAGACCAAGAGAATTTTTCAAATATTTACCAAAATATGAGTATGTTCAACGACCGCTTTTTTTGCTCAAGCATCCTGTTACAACAACTTCTCCTTTCTTATTCTTACGCACTTTTGTGCTTCATCAAACATCGTCTCCCTATGAAGAACAGCTCCTTCATGAAATATACAATGAGGCGCTTCGCTTCTCATTTGCCTATAATCTTCGGAAAAACCAGCTTACCAGGCTTGAAAGTGAGTATGTAAGCAAAAAAATCCAATACTGCGATATTCTTTTTGAACAAAAAAAATACGATGAAGCATTACTGGGTTTGATAAGCCTGGTGGAAGATGCTGAAACGTTAACGATCAAAACACAATCTGAATTTATAAAAAAGATTTTATTTTTCCGTGACAACCTTAAAGCATTACTTGTTTCCAAAGAATTTTCAGCTTTTAACCTTGACCGGATTTCCTATCAGGATATGTTTAAAACAATTGAAGGTCATCTTAAATCAGATTTAGATATTGCTTTAGATTTAAATTCCTTATCTGCGCCACGAGACTTGTCAAACCTGAAAAATTATATAGATAGAGCTGAGTGGCAGGCTTTTAAAAGCAAAACAAAGCGGGATGATTTTAAACAGCTTGTCTTGTATGCGCAATATGATCGCAGATATTTAAGGACTGTCTCCAAAACATCGCCTAAACTTACGGATATTCAACTTCAAAACCATAATTTACCAATGATTCTTTTATTTCGCAAAGCTCTAAAAATTGCCGGGAATGACAAAAAATCAGCTGTTGGACTGCTTGATGAAGCCATAAGAATCCCGTTAGGCTGGGTCAAAAGCATCCCTAAAAATTTATTGCCCGGTTCTGTTGCTTTAGAAAATTTTTTATTGCCGGGCAATAAAGAAGATGGTTCAGATAAAAGTCGGCATTGGAATGTATTCGGAGGTGTTGCTATTTATAAATCTCCTGAAGAATCCTTGATCCTTGCATTAAAAAGAGAAATTATGGACCTTAAAGAACAAAACTATTCACAAGAAGCAATGACAGAATTTATTAGAGATACGATAGCAAATATTAATGGTATTTATTATGTGGTTTCCATTGATCCGAATTTAATAAAAGCCGTCATGGCGCAACATATTAAAAGGAGTCAATCATGACATTATTGTTGAGAACCATCGTCCCACACCCCCCGCCCTATGAAGAGGGAAAAGGCTTAGCGTATGCACAGGAACTTGCAGAAAATACCCAGGCATTGAGTTTCACACTGACCCTGGCAGGATGGCTTTTTGTCATGCTGAGTGGTCTGCTTGCCATATTTGGTTCTGTCTTGGGATCGATCAAACCGGACAGTCTTGGATTCTGGGAAATAATCTTATCCCAGAGAGGATTGATATGCAGTGCACTTGCCGTAATGTTCGCAGGTATTGGATGGCAGGTATTGGACAGAGCTTCTGCTGCTACAAAGGTTACCAGCATTGCTACAAAAGCCATCCTGCTGGCAAGCACACCCGATGGCGGCAACCCAAAGAATGGAGACATCTCTGCATATCAGGCATGTGTAAATGCTAAATCTTCATGGCTTGAGGGAAGAATGAATTATGAAAGACTTGAAAATATTGTTGGTCAACTCACAAATGATGTAGCCGACAAAAAGCCCTGACCATGGAAGATACGAACGTATAAAAAAAGTGGCCATACAGAAGGGTGAAGTCTTGAAGAATTAGACAAAAACGCCTACCCTCATCAATAGAAAAAATATTCAATCCAGCAACAAACCGACAGCTTCATAACTGATAGAAAGACTGGAACATATTGAGCGACCTAAAAAACTATCGTATTGGCGCAACAGGGGGGTATACCTACACCAAAGAATTTTGGGATGCCGCAGAATCAAAACAACTGACAATTGATGTAGCGACAACTGACAGACAGAATTTTCAAAAGCTGTTAAGCGGAAGAATTGATATTTTCCCCTCTGGATTAGTGAGTGGGCATAGTGTCCTTCAAAAGGAATTCGATAAAAGTGCATCAAATTTAATTTCCTTTAATTCAAAACCATTATCCGAAACAACGGGACACTTGCTGTTTCCCAAGACCGGCAAAAAATCTGAAAACCTTTTGCAGGTTTTCAATCAAGGGCTTGCCAAGATAAAAAAAAAGGGTATATATAACAAGTTTACAGATGATTTACTGGCAGGAAAATACAGCCAATAATAAATCAAGGCACATGCAAAAAAAAGATAAAACCCTGTCAAGAGTTGCCAATTAAAAAGAAGTCGGGGACGAACCTAATCTCGACCATAAGGATGAATGATGAAGCATGCATTATTTTATATCATCATTACAATAGTTCTCGTTTTAACCGGGTGCAAATCCGCATTGAATTCAAAAGCTGTAACCTATGCAGACCCTTTACAGGAACCTGACTTTATTGTTGACATTTATCTGCCGGATAAAGCCTGTCACGGCACAACAATTTTTTCAGACAATCATATCCGGAACCGCCCGAGAATCATTGAAGTGGACATGAAAGGGAATATCCTGTGGGAATATGTAGTCCCCTCTGATTTAAGGCGGTTCAACAATCCCGGATTTGATGTGGAACCGTTGTCAAATAACAACATCCTGTTTGTACTGCCGGGAAAAGGCATCTTTGAAATTGACCGGACTGGGAACACTATCTGGTCTCACCTGGATCGCAAGGTATCCCATGATGCGGATCGGCTTGCCAATGGAAACACCCTGTATGTCTATGGAAATCAGGATAAAAAAAGCGATGCCCAGGTTATGGAAGTAAATTCCATGGGCCGGTCTGTATGGACCTGGCACGCCAAAGACAATTTTGATATCCCGCCTTATGACAATTATTATGAGCAGGGATGGTCCCACACCAATGCAGTGGTAAGATTAAACTCCGGGAACACCCTGATCAGCCCGAGAAATTTCAACTGCCTTGTGGAAATATCCCCTGAAGGCAAGGTCATCAATCTTATCGGGAAAGGATATCTGGATCACCAGCATGACCCGCAGATTCTGGCCAATGGAAACATTCTTGTTGCCAATCATGACAGACCCAATGAAATACTGGAAATTGACAGAAAGACCCAGACGGTTATCTGGCGATTTACCCTTGGCAGCAGAAAAATGTGGCCTGTCAGGGATGCCAACCAACTGCCCAATGGAAATATATTAATTACCGGTTCCACAGGATTGGTTGAAATCACCCCTCAAAAAGAAATTGTCTGGCGCCTTAAGCTGAAAAACATTCCGTTTAAAAGCCCTAAGGACGCACCCGCTTTGGGTTTTTACAAAGCTGAAAGGATAAAAAAATAAGGTTGAAACAGTCTATCTCCAGCACAACAGATCCAGAACACCTCAATGTGACAAAAAACGGAAAACTGGGTACTTTTGCCGGTGTTTTCACGCCCAGCGTTCTGACCATTCTGGGGATTATTCTATTTCTGCGGCTGGGATATGTGGTGGGCAGTGCCGGCCTAGGCCAGGCTTTGATTATTCTTTTTCTTGCCAATACCATTTCCATTCTTACCAGCATCAGCCTGTCTGCCGTGGCCACAAACCTCAAGGTCAAAGGCGGAGGGGACTATTACCTGATTTCCAGAACCCTGGGGATGGAATTCGGCGGTTCAATCGGTCTTGTGCTGTTTCTGGCCCAATCGGTTTCAATCGCCTTTTACTGTATTGGTTTTGCCGAAGCAATGGCAGCTTTTTTCCCGGATTCCACAGCACTGACCACCCGGTTGATTGCATTTGGTGCGGTCAGCTTTCTTTTTATTTTTGCCTGGCTGGGTGCGGACTGGGCTACTAAATTTCAATTTGTCGTTATGGCCCTGCTGGTTGCCGCATTGATATCCTTTTTCTGGGGCGGTGCTGTTCACTGGGATTCGGCATTGCTGAAAGCCAACTGGATCAACAGTAACAGCTCAGTACCCTTCTGGGTTCTTTTTGCCATCTTCTTTCCTGCAGTGACCGGGTTCACCCAGGGGGTCAGCATGTCCGGGGATCTGGCAGACCCGGGCAAAAGCCTGCCCATGGGCACCTTTCTTGCCGTGGGCGTTTCCATCCTTGTCTATTTTAGCACAGCACTGGTTTTTTCTGCTGTGATGCCCAATGCTGAACTTGCCGCCAATTACATGGCCATGAAGTCTGTTGCAAAATATGGGTTTCTCATTGATGCCGGTGTTATCGCAGCAACCCTGTCATCGGCCATGGCTTCTTTTATGGGCGCCCCAAGGATTCTCCAGTCTCTGTCTGCCGACCGGGTCTTTTCTTTTTTAAATCTGTTTGCAAAAGGTTTTGGACCTTCCAATAATCCAAGACGCGGCATTTTATTGTCAGCCGCCATTGCTGTTGCCGTCATTGCCCTGGGTCAGTTGAATCTGGTTGCCCGCGTGGTCTCCATGTTTTTTCTCATTTCCTATGGCCTGCTCAACTATGCCACTTTTTTCGAAGCACGAACTGAAAGCCCGTCCTTTCGACCCCGATTCAAATGGTTCTCACCGCATTTGAGCCTGATCGGATTTTTGACCTGCGGCGGCGTCATGATGGCCATTGATCTCAGGAGCGGGGCAGCAGCCATTGCGGTCTTGTTTGCCATCCATCAATACCTCAAACGCACTGCCGGTCCTGCAAGATGGGCTGACAGTGCCCGTGCATACCATATGCAGCAGGTGAGAAACCATCTGTTGCAAGCCAATAAGCATCCGGCCCATGACAGGGATTGGCAGCCGCGACTGCTAATTTTTAATCATGGCAATAAAAACCGGGAAGCCTTGCTCGCCTTTTCTTCATGGATTGAAGGCGGGTCTGGATTTGCTACAGCCCTGCAAGTCAATCAAGGAACAGGTATCCTTGCCAGAAAACAGAGCACCGAGATGCAAAAAGAACTGGTAAATTTCATCACAGAAAAAGAATTGCCGATTTTCCCCCTCACTGTTTGCACTCCTGAATTTTCCGATGCCTTAGATGTGCTCATCCAGAGCATTGGATTTGGTCCCATAACTCCCAATACCATTGTCCTCAACTGGTTTGACACACCCGGCGACACCATTCCCAGTAGTAACCGGTATCAGTATACCCAGCTGTTAAGAACCATGTTCCGGTTTGGGTTTAATATTGTCGTGCTGCATACCACGCCCGAAACCTGGGACCGCCTCCGGCAAACGCCTGTTGAGGAACGTTTCATCGATGTCTGGTGGCAGAACGATGCCACAAGCCGCCTGATGCTGCTCTTTGCCTATTTAATGACCCGCACAAAACCGTGGAGTGAGGCTGCCATCCGTGTCCTGACCCAGGGGTCAGGAGCCAATATTAAGATTGAAAAAACCGCTTTAAACAAAATTCTTGAAGATGTGCGCATTGAAGCCGAGGCCATTATCGTTCCTTCGTTTGAACCAGACGTTTTGGTGGAAAATTCTCAAAATGCCGCCATGGTTTTTTTGCCCTTTACCCTTAAGGCCAACCGGTTAACGGATGCCACGGGAAATGCTTTTGACAACTCCCTGCCCCGATTACCCAGCAGTGTCCTGGTGCTTGCTGCTGAAGACATTGATCTGGATTCCGAACCTGAAGAAGGGCAGGCCGCATTGATAGCCGCTGCCACAGATGCCCTGGAAGTTGCCAGGAAAAAAGCTCAAAAAGCACAGGAATACGCAGATACCGTCCGTGAATCAGTGGCGGTTCTCAATCAGAAACTCACCAAGCTTGAGACCGGCACTTCAGGTGCAATCCCCCTGGATAAACACAAAGAATTAAAACAGGAGCTGGACACAGCCCAGGCCGATGCCCAAAAAGCATTCCGCAAGGCTGCCAGAGCAAAAACAAAAGCCGAAGATGTGGCAAAAACAGCTGATGATGTTCTGGGAATGCCGGTTTCAAAAAAACCTTCTGAAAAAGAGTAAAACCAACAGACGCCGTATAATTAATCATCTGGATCACGGGTTGAGTTCTTACAATATTCAAACAGCTATCAGAACCACAGAACTATAGGGTGATGAATTTTTGGGGTATTAAGTAAAAATTTACACAATTTATTACTTTTTTTATCC
>JAHJLN010000074.1 GCA_018821715.1 Pseudomonadota bacterium
ATACCGCGGAATGTGAAACTTGGAGAAGCGCCAAGTTATGGGCTGCCGGTTATTCTATATGATAAACTATCACAAGGATCAAAAAGCTACATGGCTTTTGCAAGGGAACTTCTAAAAAGATGATGAAAAAGAAAAAGAAAAACACCGGCCTTGGCCGCGGGATTTCAGCACTGATCCCTGATTTTGAAACGCTTGAGAGCAGTCCTGACTTTTTGATGTGTCCCATTAACGACATTGCCCCGAACCGCTATCAACCCAGAACCGACTTCAGCCGGGAAGAACTGGACCTCCTGCGAGATTCCATTGCACAGCAGGGCATTCTGCAGCCGTTGCTGGTAAGAAATATCAATGATTCCTATGAGTTGATAGCGGGAGAAAGAAGACTTCGTGCTGCCAGAGAAGCCAAATTAACCCATGTGCCGGTATTTGTGAAAAATCTGACCGATGAACAGGTCCTGGAAGTTTCAATTATCGAGAATATTCAACGGCAGAATTTAAATGTTTTAGAAGAAGCAGAAGCCTACCACCGGCTGATTGTCGAATTTAATTATACCCAGGAAAAAGTGGCAAAAAAGATAGGAAAAAACCGGTCCACCATTGCAAATCTTTTGCGTCTTCGAAGTCTTCCCCAGGAGATTAAAGACAGTCTGATTGCAGAAAAAATATCCATGGGACATGCAAGAGCACTTTTAGGGGCCGGAGATGAAGAAAACCAGATTCATCTTTTTAACATTGTTCTTGAAAAAGGTTTATCTGTAAGACAAACAGAAAAACTGGTTAACACAGCTAAAAAAGATCCCAAAAAGTTGCAGAGAACAATATCTGAAGGTGAAAAACAATTTCTTGAGGAAACCTGCACCCTTCTTACCCACCAGATTAAATCCAGTGTCAGGATCAAAAAGAACGGGGATAAAGGCAAAATAGAAATCAATTTTAAATCAAGAACAGAGTTTACTCGCCTGGTGGATCTTTTGAGCCATCTTGCATGAAAATTGTTGTCGCGAAAACCGCTGGCTTCTGCATGGGGGTCAGGCGCGCGGTGGATATGGTTCTGGATGCATCCAATCTGTCGCAGGAACCCATTTATACCTATGGCCCTTTGATCCATAATCCCCAGGTTCTGGAAATGCTTGAAGAAAAAAAGATTTTCAGGATTGATACCATTCCCGAAAAAGGCAGTGGTATTGTCCTGATCCGGGCTCACGGCGTACCGCCGGAAGATGAAAAAGCCCTTAAAGATGCGGGGTTTACCGTGATAAATGCGACATGCCCCCGGGTGGTAAGGGTCCAGGTGATTATTCGCAAATATGCTCAAAAAGGGTACTCAACCCTTATTATCGGGGATCAGAAACACCCGGAAGTCGTGGGCCTTTTAGGATATGCAAAGGGAAACGGGCATACGATTACTTCCATGGCACAGCTTTTGGCATTGCCCAGGTTCAAAGCCGCTGTTGTGGTAGCTCAAACCACCCAGGATACGGCATTTTATGATGAAATAAAGGTGTGGTGCAAAACCCACGCACCCCATTATAAGATATTTGATACCATTTGCGGCTCCACTGAAAAACGGCAGTCTGAAATCCGCAGACTTGCCCGGGAAAATGATGCAGTGATTGTGGTGGGCGGAAAACAGAGCGGCAATACAAAACGGCTGGCCCAGATTGCTTCGATGGCAGGCAAACTTGTTACCCATATTGAAGATGCATCCCAGATTGATTATAAAACCCTGTCCTCTGCCAGGTCTGTTGCAATTACTGCCGGAGCGTCTACGCCAAACTGGATTATCAACGATGCTTGCAGTAAAATAGAAACCAATCTTCAAAAGCTGCATCCCATAAAAGCAGCATTGTTTTTATTGCGTGATTTTTTGTTGAAAACCAATATAATGGCCGCAGCCGGCGCAGGTTTTTTAACCTATGCTTGCTCAGTGCTTCAGCAAACTGCCCAAAGCTTTCACCATGCTTTGATTGCAATGCTTTACGTCCTTTCAATGCAGATCATCAATAATTTATTTACCATTAAATCTGATAAATACAATCATCCCCAACGGGCGCTGTTTTATAAAAAGAATCGAACCTATCTGTGGGTTCTTGCGGTGATATCAGGCGGTGCAGGTCTTTACTTAAGTTTTATCACCGGAATGTTGTCTTTTGTTATTCTGCTTGTCATGAGCCTTTTGGGATTATCATACAATTTAAAACTGGTTCCCATCATCTCAAAAAAGGGCCAGATTGCCAGAATAAAAGACATTCCCGGATCAAAAACCATTCTAATTACCCTTGCCTGGGGAACCGTGACCTGTCTTTTGCCGGCCGTGGCAAATCATAGTGATTTGATGCCGGTTGCAGTGATTTTCCTTTTTGCAGCCGGTCTTGTTTTTGCGAGAACCGCCTTTTTTGATATCCTTGCCATTCAGGGGGATAGAATCACAGGAAAAGAAACCCTTCCGATTCTTTTAGGGGAAAAAAAAAGTTTTGATATTATAAAATATGCTTTGATTTTTAATATTGGTATCATTTTTTTGACTGTTTTTACTGATTTATTGGTGAAAAGAGCTTTCTTTCTTGCTTTCATACCCTTTATTATGCTTTTATTAATCAGTTTTTTTGAAAAAGACAATCTTATATCCGGTGCGCACAAAGAATTTATTATTGAATCTTCATTTCTTGCCACAGGATTGATAGCCGCTGTAATTTAATTCTAATGTGAGGAGATTATGGCAACTCAAAGTGATGTTAAATTGAAAATTCCTTTAATCGGTCTTTTAGCGGTGAAAAATCTTCTCGTTACAAAAGAAGAGCTTCAAAAAGGCTTGTCCCAGTGTTCTAAAGAAAAGAATCCTGATCTTGCTTTAAAAGAATACTTTTTAGAAAACCAGCTGATATCTGCCCAGAATATCGAGAGACTGTCTCGCGCAGCAAAAACGCTTGAGTTAAGGCAGAAGGAATTCAAGTTCGGGGCCATTGCCATCCGGAAAGGGTTTATCAATCAAAGTGTGTTAAAACTGGCTTTGGAAGAACAGGAAAATGATATACGGAACAAAAGAAAACTCCGCCTTGTCGGAGATATGCTGGTAGAAGCGGGTATGTTGACGGAAAAACAGCGGGACTATATCCTCAAGCTGCAACAAAGGGTCAGGATGGAAGTCAAAAAAAATCCTGAAGAAAAAATAACTGAAGTGCCGGGTGAAGAAAGAAAAATTGTTTTGAAAGATCAGAAAACCAATGCATCTGAAGTGTCAACCAAAGATTCGGATGATGGTGAAATAGAAGCCGGTGACCTGCTTGAACCTGAGATCA
>JAHJLN010000075.1 GCA_018821715.1 Pseudomonadota bacterium
ATTTAGCGGAACCCCCCTCACCCTGAAGTGGCCGGGTCTTGTTGATAAAGATAAAATGATCCACAGTCAATTTTGTTTTTTTTACATGCGATGACCCTGGTGTACCGATATTGCCATGCCCGGCCGCATACAGTTTCTCAAAAACCAGTTAAGTTTAAATAAAAAGAGGTCTGTCATGACTGAGAACAAGAAAATAAACATTGTGTCCATCATGTGGGGGTCGTACCTGCCTGCATTTATAAAGGCGGCAACGGAAAGCCTGTACGTGGACTTGACAATTTTTTCCCAAAAGGAAATCAACAATGATTCAGATGTGCTTGAGGATTTTTTCAAGGCTGCAAAGACAGCGGATGCGGTTCTTTTTTACTGGACCCATGACGCTTTTTTTGAAGAAATCAGGGCAAGGATAGATGAAATCAATAAAGAGGCCGTTATTGTCACCGTGTCTTTTGACCCGACCCACTGGGGGCTTTGTGCCACGGTTTCCCAGGCAGACTGCGCAAGGGCCTATGGATACATGGCAGAAGGCGGACCTGAAAACTATAAACGGCTCCTGGAATTTACAGCTCGTTTCCTGAGGCCTGAAATCAAGATCCAGGATCCTGTTCCCATGCCCTGGCAGGGAATTTTATTGCCGCCTGACCGACAGGTATATGATACCCTTGAAGAGTTTGCGGCTGCTCATCCGTTTGACCATAATGCCACCGTGGGCATTCTTTTTTCCAGGCACAGTTTTACCAACGGGGATGCCTGTCTGGAAGAAGCATTGATTACCGCTTTTCAAAAAAGAAGCCTTAATGTGCTGCCGGTGTTCTGCAATGGGACACCAGACCCTGGGGCAGGGTCGCTGGGGCCTGTCAAAACGGCGGAGACCTATTTTTTTGACAAGCAAGGAAAACCAGTTATCCAGGCTTTGATCAACCTGCATTATTTTTTTCTGGGCCGTGACAAGAATAAAGATATCAGTGAAACCGGTGTGGCAACCCAGAGCGTGGCATTGTTTAAAAAACTCAATGTGCCGGTGTTTAAACCCCTGGTTTCTTATTCCAAGTCTGTACAGGAATGGAGTCAGGATCCACAGGGTTTGACGGAAGAGGTCAGTTTCGGCATTGCCATGCCTGAATTTGAAGGTAATATCGAACCCATTATGGTGGCTGCCAGCCGCAAAATAACAGATGAAAAAACCGATACGTCCTTTGAAATCCGTGAGATCATCCCGGAACGCCTTGAATATATGGCAGACCGGGTGGCAAATGTTATCCGGCTTGGCCAGAAAAGACCTGAACAAAGAAAAGTGGTATTTGTCTTTCACAAGAATGAATGCGCAGGCCTTGAGGCCAATATCGGGGGAGCCGCAGGCCTTGATTCAGGGCAGAGCGTTGTCAGAATCATGAATGAGATGGCAGGGCAGGGCTATGATGTCAAGGATATCCCGGCATCAGGCGAAGACCTGATGCAACTCTTTCTTGAACGAAAAGCCATTGCAGAATTCCGCTGGACCACGGTGGATGAGATCATCAGCAAAAACGGGCATTTGGCCCTGCTGGACAATGAAATATACAGCCAATGGTTTGATGAACTTCCCCAAAAAGCCCGAAATGAAATGATTGAAGGCTGGGGTCTTCCGCCTGGGCAGGAGATGAACGGGGTGCCGCCCAGCATGGTGTATGACGGGAAACTCGTGATCACGGGACTTAATTTCGGAAACGTCAACGTGATCATGCAGCCTAAAAGAGGGTGTGCAGGTGCAAGATGCGACGGCCAGGTCTGCAAAATACTCCATGATCCTGATATCCCGCCGCCCCACCAGTACATTGCCACCTACATGTACATGGAAAAAATATTCAAGGCAGATGTCATTATCCATGTGGGAACCCACGGGAACCTGGAATGGCTTCCGGGCAAGGGGGCAGGACTGTCAGGCGCCTGCTGGCCGGAAATTGCCATCGGCAGGCTGCCGCATCTGTATATCTACAATTCCGACAATCCGGCAGAAGGAGTGGTGGCCAAGCGGCGCAGCTATGCCGTCACTGTGAATCATCTCCAGGCCATGCTCACCATTTCAGA
>JAHJLN010000076.1 GCA_018821715.1 Pseudomonadota bacterium
CGACACTGATAACGGCAGGATTCCCGTGTTTGGCCCGGATGGTTGGATTGGAGACAATTTTCACCTTGCCAAAGGTTTCAAGGGCAGAAATTACCGAGGTCAGGGTAAAAGAACTATTATAGCCGTTAAGAACAAGGCCGTTGGTTAAATCCCATGCCACCCGGGACAGTTCTATGGAGGATGCAGAAGAATCGGCCTTGACCAGGTCCCAGTCAATACCATATTCAAATCCTTTGGACAACGTGACTTCAATGATTCTTGCCTCAATTAAAATCTGGCGGGAGAGCATTTCCTTGAAATGATTCAACAGTGTTGCAACGGTGTTTACAATGGACGGTTTATCTTTTATATACAGGGTCCCGGATAATTTATTGATGGATAAAATCCCTTTCTCTGATTTAACTTTGCCAATCAATTCTTCAAGGATAACATAGGGATTTGCTTTTTCCGCCCCCTTGCCGGTCATAGTAACACTTCCAGACAGTCCGGAAGCGGTTTCAGTACCACCGCCGCCCAGGACATCACCGCCCACGTTAAAGGCCATTTCAACATTGGTATCCAGAAAATTTAAAGAAAAAAACCGCTCGGCCCAGGGTTTGATTCTAATAATATTTTCATCAATTTGACAGTCCAGGTCAAATTGATCGGTCAGCTCTTTTAAGACTGTTTTTGCCGATACGTTCTGGAAGTTAAGGGTTACGATATTCTGGCCGGCTGAAATTTTTTCATCCAGCATAAGGTTCATCCCCACAGTGTCGGCAAGGAGATATAATACGGTTTCAAGCCGTTCCCCCACCATGGAAAAAGAAATTTTATGATCTTCCAATGGATCATATTTGGGAAGAATGGGCGTAACGGACAGCTCTTTTTTCTTTTGTTTTTCAAGAGCCTGCGCCCGGGTTTCCTGCTTTTTATCAAGAATTTCAGAGTCTGTTTTAATTTGAGATGCAATGGAAGAATCCTGTTTTTCCGGTACACTGCCGGTATGAAGGCACCCGGCAGATATGAATAAAAACAGGACTAAAACAATCCCGACGCTTGTACACTGTTTCATATGGCTTCCTCGACTTTTTCTTTGGATACGTCCGGCTGGATTAACGGATAAATCCATTGTTTCTTATGGTGCTTTAAGATGAATACCCGGTCATTTTCAATTTTCAGAATTTTTGCGCCATCGGGCAGTATGGCATTTGCTTTATAAAGGGTGCCGTCAATGACACAAAAATTGTTTTTCAAAGAAGCAAAACAAAGGGTCAGCGCATATGAAAGGCTGATTTTTTCCTTGTATTCCTGCGAATTTTCCTGCAGTACGTCCCGGCTTTTTGTTATATTCGATTGAGAAGACATAGAGGGGTCAAATCCGAAAAGTTTGAGATCAACCATTACATCTTTTTGGTTTAATGTGGCAAGATCCGTAATATGCGGCATCAAAAAATCAATATACAGCAGAGTGCTTTTCTCAGGCACCTTTATATCCGGAACAACTGCCGGGCCTGAAATGTGAATGCTGCCCGTCATTTTGTTTGCAAGATAAACGCCATACCCCAGCATGCTGAAAAGTGTCAGGCCTGAAAAGATCAAGCCGGCAAGGCCATGGTATTTATTTTTCATTGGATGCTCCGTGACAGGGCAAGTTCAAACCGGGACGAATCGATCCGTGTATTAAAGGTGCTGTTGTCAATGGCATATCCGTCTTTTTGAAGGCTTGATAAAAGCTGTTGATACGCTTTATATGCCGTATTAAAGTCAGCGCGGATGGAGCCGTTGAGTTTGACTTGTACTGTTTTATCCGTGTAATCTATCTGCAATTGTTCAACAATGGAAGGTGTAGAAATTCCCATTGAAATATCATTGATAATGTCTTTATACGAGGGCTGATGACGATTATGGAAAAGCGTATCAACAAATTTGAGCGTCTCCAGATAATGGGTTTCCTTAGATTGGGAGGGGATATCTTGTTTCAAAAGATCAATTCTGTTCTCAATGGCCAAGATACCTTGTTCAAGGTTTTTTGTTTTTGATGTAAAGGAAAAAGACCCCCACAAAAGTGCGATGATGGCGATAACGAAAAAAGCCATGATAAAGGGGGATAGTTTGTCTGAATAGTAAAGCAGCTTCCCGTTCCGGGGTGCGATTCCTTCCATTGACGGAAACAGTTTTAATGCACAGGTAAAAGAAATCGTGTGAAGGGTTCCTTCATGGGTGATAGGCTCTTCATTGAACATAAAATGTTCACAGCCAGAGGGCTCCATTGTGGGTATCTCTTCTTTGGCATCAATCCAGTTAAGGCAGATCAGTCGCTTGATTTGAACGGATTGTTCCTGGGTAGCCGTAAAGATTTCCCTTGAAATGGTTTCCCACAAAGAGTTAATTTGTTCAACACTTGTATCAAATGCCATGCATCTTGTGGCAAAGTAAAACTGGTTTTTTTTACCGATAACAAGATCGGCAAACCTGTCATGCCTGAAGACAACCGCAATAGGATCTTTGTCGGCAAGCTGTTCAATAAAATTGGCAAGGATTGAAAACACAGGGATCAGGATCAACAGGTCATTGTGTCCATTTATCTTGTCAAGATAGTTAAGATAAATCCTTGACGGCACTGCTGTAAAAAAGATTTCCGTGCTTTTTTTTCCTCGTTTTTTCTTCCAGTGAGTGATGATGGAAACCGGCTCATCAAATTCTCCTTCATCCTGAAGGCTCCTTACAACTATGGCTTCGGCATACTTGATATCTGCCTCAACATGCATGACCCTGGAGATGGATTTGTCAAAATCAGAAACAAGAAATTTACAGCCCCTGACAGATTGAAAATCCTTGTGGGTTTCAAGGGTTTGGCCTGACAAGCGGTAGGTAACATCATCAAGCTCGATGACATGGTTTTTATCCATTACGGCACCCTGCGTTTTACAAGGAAAACACCGTTCAGGCTGATGGTGACATCGGACAGGGCCTGAGGTGTTTCCGGATTGGAAGGCGTCACAGTGCCGGATATTTGTGCAGCATCACCGATCTGATCTTCTTTAGCGTCATCATTTTTTAAAGCACCCCTTCTAATGATAAGAGAATCAGGTTTAAAATAATAATGATGAGAATTGCTTGTCTGGGCAAGCACGGTTTGAAGTTTTAAAAAAGAGATGGGCTCATCTTTCAGGTTGACAAAAAAAGGGTCCCATTGATTTTGGGTCAACCCTGATTGTTCTGCAGTGTGGATAAAGTTATTTACGCTTTCAAGTATAATTTTTTTTTGCTCAAATTCTTTTATTTTATTTTTTACAAACCGTTCCTGACCTCTTAATAATGCCAGCTTTTTAACATTGACGCTATATTCAGTATAGGCCGTCATGAACAAATGACCGCTGAAACAGAAAACAAGCGCCAGAATGGCGGTTATAAGAGTTTTTTTTGGCAAATTATTTCGCTTTCAAGGGGATCAATTTAAGGAACATCCAAAATATATTGGGCATTTACAACAGTTGTAACAGATGCATCCGGCCATGCGCCCGTGGCTGACGTATTGTCAGGATATTGACGAAAAGTTCCTGAGCTGGAGTTGGCCTGACCGTCTACCATGGTATCAAGGGCAATGGCAAGATCCGTGGGAACGTTTTGCAGGTAAAAGGCATTGTTGTTTCTGGCATCTGTGTTGCTTCTTAAATACCATAAATTCAGGGTGATGGTCTGGGTGCCGCTATACTGTCCTTTAAAAGAAAACTGACCACTGTTAGCCGTATTGCTGGTGGGTACAGTTAATCCTACTGCTTTGAGACGGGCATCAATATTCGTGAATGCACTGCCGCGGACATTGTCAAACCGGCCATCGGTTACTCCTGCTGACCCCCCGTTGACAGTCCCGTCACCCAGGGCAAAGCCGGTCCGGTCATAATAGCTGACCACCACAAGTTCCCAAGCTTTGAGGCTATTGGTATAGAATTTTTTTTGTTTACCCGATTGAATCAAGTCTTTTCCTTTAACCGCTGCACCAATGATCAACCCGATAATCACCAGAACAACGGCTATTTCAATGAGGGTAAAGCCTTTGTTGTTCGCCGATCGTTCATTTTTAAACTGTTTTAAGCTCAGCATGCGTCTCCTCCCTTGTGCCATTGTGGTAAAATAACTTAAAAAAAAGTCGATAAAATTTCATTATCTATCGCTTATAGCATGAAAGATGGGATTGCAAACAAAAATTTTATAAAACAGTGTTAAAAATACAGTAACACTTTTTTTTGAAAAATACTCCCATTTGCGGCAAAAGCAAATGGGAGCATAAGGTATAGGTCAATACATGAGGTTGGGCAGGTACAGGATGATTATCGGGAAGATAATCAGGATGATCACCCCCACAATAACAGCGATAAGAAAAGGGAAAATTCCCTTGAATATTTTTTCCAGCGGGATTTCCTCTTTTAGCACATTTTTTGCCACCCCGTAAACAACATAGACATTAATCCCGACAGGCGGGGTGATCACCCCCATTTCCGTCACCATAACAATGATGATACCAAACCAGATGGGGTCATATCCAAGCTCCATGACCACGGGAAAGAAAATGGGAACCGTCAAGGTGACAAAGGCCAGGGCATCCATGAAACAGCCGCCGATGAAATAGATTCCGATAATGACGGCCATGACCAGGAAGGAGGACAATTGAAGTTCGCTGACCCATCCGGCTATTTCAAAGGGAATTCTTGTAACCGCTAAAAATTTTCCAAAGATAACAGCGCCTGCGATGAGCATCATAACCATGCAGGAGGTTCTTAATGTTTCTAAAAGGGATTTGACAAATCCTGCCCAGGTGATCTGTCTTCTTGCAATGGCAATAACAAGTATGCCGAAGGCACCGATGGCAGCCGCCTCTGTCGGCGTAAAAAGACCGAAAAAGATACCGCCGATAACCAGGGAAAAGACCGCCAGGGTTTCCCCAAGGCCCAGCAGGGACTTGAATTTTTCAGCCCAGGTGAATTTTTCACCGCAGGGGCCCTGTTCAGGGTTGATGGTGCAGCGGATATATATGGTTATGATAAATAATACCGTCACCAGCAGTGCAGGGAAAATTCCAGCAACAAATAATGCACCAATGGATTGTTCTGTGAGTATACCATAAATAATCAGGACAACACTGGGCGGCATGATCATGCCAAGACCACCGCCGGACGCCACGGATCCTGTCGCCAGCTCATCATCATAACCGTATCGCTTCATTTCAGGAAGCCCGACGGTTGCCATGGTGGCTGCTGTTGCAGGACTGGAACCGCAGACCGCACCAAAGGCGGTGCAGGCGGATACCGTGGCCATGGCAAGACCGCCACGGGTATGGCCCAGGAACTTGTATCCGACATCATAAAGGCGCTTGCTGATGCCGGAGTTGAACCCCAGCTGCCCCATGAGGATAAATAAAGGAATTGTTGTTAAATCGTATGATCCAAAAACTTCATACACGTTTCTGGACAAAAGAACCAGGCCGGCATTATGTGTAATCATGGTGCTGAATCCAACAAAGCCGACAATGGCCATGACAAATGCCACGGGCATTCTTGTCAGAAATAAAAGGATCATGATGAAAATACCGATTATGCCAATAATAGTTGGACTCATTTTGTTTTTAATTCTCTTAATTGCTGAATGTTTTTAAAAATAGACTCTAAAATAGTAACAGAAAAAATCAATAATCCAAAAGCCAGCAGGTATATAATGTAATAAATGGGAAACTCAAGGTTCATGGAGACTTCCCCTGTTTTTTGTATATCCATTGCATAAAGAAACATCTGCCAGGTGACCAGGCAGAACAGGATAAGGCTTAAGGTTCGGGTAAAAAGGTCAAAGATCAGCTGTGCTTTTTCAGACATCAGGCGTACCAGTATTTCCACGCCGACATGTCCATCAACCTTATATGTATACGGTAAAGCCGTGGCAACCACGATGGTGGCCAGAAAACCAACCAGCTCAACAGAGCCGAAAATGGGATGCTTGAAAAAACGACCGATCACGTCAACAACCGTTAACAGCATCATGATGGTGAGGGCTATGGCACCAATGATTTTTAAAAGACTGGAAAATTTGTCCAGCGCTTTGGAAAAACTGCTCATAAAGTATCCTGATAAAAATTTTATCTGTATCAATAAATGACCGGCTTTAATAAAAACGGCCGATCATTTATTATGAATCAACGGTATTATATTACATGTTTGCTTTGATGAAATCCACAACTGCTTTTCCATCAACGCCGCTTTCATTTGCTTTTTTTATGTATCCGTCAATAATGGGTGCTACCGCTTCTTTCCATTTTTCAGCTTCGGTATC
>JAHJLN010000077.1 GCA_018821715.1 Pseudomonadota bacterium
AAAGGTTTTATAAGATAAGGAGAAAAGGATATGGCCAGGACAGGAATTTTAATTGAAATTGAAAATGGTGCAGTAAAAGAGACCAGCCTGGGAGTGATGACGGCTGCTGCAGGTCATCAGATTTATGCGCTGGTACAAGCCGATGATGTACCTTCCGTTAAAGACAAACTTTCAGAATACGGGGCCGACAATATAGTCGGCATCAAGGCGTCGGGCGATGTTTCAAAAAGCCCGGACCTTGAGGCACAAGTTCTTGCAGCAGTTATAAAAGAATATGATCTTGAAGCGTTTCTGGGAACAGCAAGCACAACTGGAAAAGATCTGTTTGCAAGGCTTGCGGCTATCCTGGATGAACCGTTGGTATCAGACTGCGTGCAGGTCAACATTGCTGAAAAAACAGTTAAAAAATCACATTTTTCAGGCAAAACCTTTGCCACATTAAAAGTGAACTCCCCTCTTTTGTTATGTACCCTTCGCCCCAATTCCATTGAACCTGCGGCAGCCCCTGCCCCGGGCAACCTCATGGTGTTTACAGCAAACGTGGCAGATCCGGGACTCATTAAGATTGTGGAGACCAAAAAAGCCGGGTCAGGAATGCTGGATCTGACCGAAGCCCCCATTGTGATCACGGGCGGCCGGGCCATTAAGGCGGCTGAAAACTATAAAATGCTGGAAGCCTGTGCCAAAAAAATCGGCGCAGCTGTCGGGGCCTCGCGGGCTGCTGTGGATGCGGGGTTTGCCCCCCATTCCATGCAGGTGGGTCAGACCGGGAAAACCGTGAGTCCCAGGCTTTACATTGCCTGCGGGGTGTCAGGGGCGGTTCAGCATTTTGCCGGCATGAAAACATCAAAGGTGATTGTGGCCATAAATGAAGACAAGGATGCCCCTATTTTTTCCAAGTGCGATTATGGCATTGTGGGGGATATCTTTGAAGTCGTTCCGGTATTAACTGAAAAACTGTAGTGGTACGGAGGGCGGATCGGATGGGATCACATGGACTCTAAATCCATGCAGCCGGGTGCGACTCCCGGGCTCTCCGCCATAAAAGGCCTGATGAAGACAGGATATGTTAAATAAAATTGAATAATGAATGGCAATAGAAGAAAAAAAACCAGGTCCTGGTAAAAAACGATTTTATCGAAAACGGGTAAGGATTTTTAACCTGATCGACAAGATCAAGCTGTGGCCGTCCCGGACAGGACAACTCCACGGGATTCGTTCCATAGAGATTATGGGGGATACTGCCCGGCTCACCACCCATTGCAGCAAAGAATTTATCATCAATAACTCTTTGAACAGCCGGGCGGGAAGATGGTTGAGGAACAAATGGTTTGTCAAGGTGTGCCCCGAATGCCGGGTTCCGGACTGGAAACTTGAAAAGTATTCCTCAACATTATTCAAGCGGCACCAGGGATCCATGTTGATAAAAGACAAGATGGAAGAAAGTGTCAGTGCAGGTCAGACCCTGTCTTCTTAACTCCAGGGAAACATGGAAAACAGATAAAAAAAATAAAAATTTTTATGCAATATTATGGGGAGAAAAAAAATGGCAGACTTTAATGCAATGCAGGAAGCGCTGGTTCTTTGTGACAAGGACAAACTGATCGGACTGGTAACGGCAGCGCTGGCCCAGAATACTTCTGCATCTGAGATATTAAACCAGGGCCTTATTGCGGGCATGGATATTGTGGGTGCAAAAATGGAAAATGGTGACATGTTTATCCCTGAAGTCCTTATGGCTGCCCAGGCCATGGGGGAATGCGTTGCCCTTTTAAAACCGCTCCTGGGTGAGGGCGAAGCACAAAGAGGCGGCACTGTTATTATCGGAACCGTCAAGGGCGACCTTCATGATATCGGCAAAAACCTGGTCGGCATGATGATGGAAAGTGCCGGGCTGACGGTTCACAATCTTGGTGTGGATATCGGACCTGAAGCATTTGTTGCCCAGATCAGAGAAAAAAATGCACAGATTGTCTGTTTGTCGGCGCTTTTGACCACCACCATGCCCATGATGAAACTTACGATTGATGCCATTGTTGAAGCCGGGTTAAGAGATCAGGTCAAAATCATGATCGGCGGTGCCCCCGTGACCCAGGCCTTTGCCGATGAAATCGGTGCGGATGGGTTTGCCCCGGATGCAGGCTCTGCTGCCAGATTTGCCAAAACCCTTGGCAGGTAATCTTTAGGAGACAAAGATGTTTGAAGTAATTGGAGAACGGATCAATACCTCCCGCAAAAAAGTTCAGGAAGCAGTTGCCAAAAGGGATGCCGGGTATATCATCGAGGATGTTCAAAAACAGCAGGGCGCTGGTGCGGCATATATTGACGTCAATGCCGGTGCCAGAATCGGTCATGAAACAGAAGATATGAAATGGCTTCTGGATACCATACAGCCGGTTGTTACCATACCTTTGACCCTTGATTCCCCGGATCCTTTGGTGCTTGAAGCGGCAGTTGCCATGGTGGAGAAAACACCGATGATCAATTCCATCAGCCTTGAAAAAGAGCGGTTTGAAACCATGATGCCGTTTCTTGCGGGCAAAGACTGCAAAATAATTGCCCTGTGCATGGATGACTCGGGCATGCCGAAATCATCTGATGATATCATTGAAAGGGCAGATATTCTTGTTAAGGAATTGAACCATATCGGCATTGCCACAGAAGCCATCTATATTGATCCCCTTGTCCAGCCCATCAGTACGGACAGCAGCAAAGGGGTCATGGTACTGGATGCGGTAAGGGGGATAAAAGCCATGTACCCCCGGGTTCATATCATTGGCGGCCTGTCCAATATCTCCTATGGACTGCCCCAGAGAAAGATCATCAACAGGACCTTTATCACATTGATGATGGGTGCTGGAATGGATTCTGCCATTATTGATCCTCTGGATGAAAAAATTATGGCAGCCATAAAGACAGGGGATATGCTTTTGGGCAGGGATGATTTTTGCGCAAATTTTCTTAAAGGTGTCAGGGCCGGCACCATTCTGAGCTGACAAGGGTAGGGGTAAAGGAAAAGATCATGCTGCCTGCAGATATTAAGTTGACCCGGATTTTAAATGGTTTGCAAAAGGGTTATCCTGTAGAAAAAAACGAGATAACATACCTTCTGAACCTTTCTGATCCAAAAGAAATTGACCGGGTTTTTGAGGCTGCCCGAAAGATCCGTACAAGGTATTTTGGCAACAAAATTTTTCTGTACGGATTTTTGTATTTTTCCACGTTCTGCCGCAATGAGTGCTGTTTCTGTCAGTACAGACAGTCCAATACAGCCCTTCTTCGATATCGGAAAACCAGGGAAGAGATCCTTGATGCAGCAAGGGAAATGGCAGATGCCGGGGTCCATCTGATTGATCTGACCATGGGAGAGGACCCGGAATTTTATGCGTCAGGAGATGCTGGATTTAAAAATTTTGTCGGTATGGTTAAAAGCGTTCAGGATGCAACAAACCTTGGTGTAATGATTTCTCCGGGCGCTCTGCCCGATTCGATTCTTTCAAAGCTTGCCGCAGCAGATGTCACCTGGTATGCCTGTTACCAGGAAACACACAATAAAAATTTGTATAAAGAGTTAAGGCAGGGACAGAGATTTGAAAAACGGCTGGCAAAAAAACAATTGGCCAAGGGTCTTGGCATGCTCATTGAAGAAGGTATCCTCACGGGTGTGGGGGAAACCCTGGACGACCTTGCCGATTCCATCCTCTGGATGAAAGCGGTTGCCGTGGACCAGGCAAGGGTGATGACCTTTATTCCCCAGCCCGGAACCCCCATGGCAGACACCAGACCCCAGAACAGCCTGAAGGAACGGATAATCATTGCCGTCATGCGCCTGGTATTAAAGGATGTGCTCATCCCGGCTTCCCTGGATGTTGACGGACTTTCCGGTTTAAAAGCAAGGCTGGATGCAGGTGCCAATGTGGTGACATCAATTGTTCCACCCCAAAAAGGCCTGGCAGGGGTTGCCAACCACTCTCTGGATATTGAAACGTCCAGAAGAACCCTGGACCATGTTCTGCCGATCCTTAAAACCTGTGGGCTTGCTTCTGCCCGGCACCGGGAGTACAGGGCATGGACACAAAACAGGCAGGCGGCATTCCTTCATTATCCCCAAAAAAAAGAGAGAAAAATATGCTGATCGCCGTCATCGGAGGAAAACTCCAGGGGGTTGAAGTGGTTTACCTGGCCAGAAAGGCGGGCTGGAAAACCCTTGTCATTGATAAAAACCCTGATGCCCCGGCTGCCCGGTTGTGCGATCATTTCCTGGAATATAAGTTCAGTCTTGATCATCCAATACCCAGGGACTGCCCTGAAGTGGACTTTATCCTGCCGGCCATAGAGGATACAGAGGTGCTGACGGCAATAGATACCTGGTCAAAAGTCAAAAACATTCCCCTGGCCTTTGACCTGAACGCTTACCAAACATCCTGCTCCAAACTTAAATCCAATGCCCTTTTTACAAAAATGAATCTTCCTTTACCTGGAACCTGGCCGGATTGCAGCTTTCCTGTTGTGGCCAAACCCGATGAGGCAAGCGGCAGCCATGGGGTAGAAGTGTTTAATGATTCAAAGGCATTTTCTGCCCGGTTTCCGGACAGGCAAAAACTTGGGAACAGGGTCGTACAGGAATATATAACCGGGCCCTCCTATTCCATTGAGGTTGTGGGCGGCCCTGGAAATTACCTTGCCCTTCAAGTCACGGACCTGAGCATGGACAAGACCTTTGACTGTAAACGGATCACAGCTCCCACAACATTATCCTTTCACAAGATCGATCAATTTAAGGAAATGGCCCTTGCCCTTGCCCGGGAAATCAAACTTACGGGAATCATGGATGTTGAGGTGATCCTCAATAATAATGAGCTCAAACTGCTTGAAATTGATGCCCGGTTTCCCAGCCAGACGCCCATGACCGTTTTATGGTCAACCGGGATCAATATGGTTGAACAGCTTGGTAATCTTTTATTGGGTAAGCGTATGGCAGACCCGAAAATGAATGAGGCGCAGTTTGTTATTGTTGAGCATCTGTTTGTTTCTGGATCTGATATGGAGATCCTGGGAGAGCATATCATGTCCCTGGACGGTCCCTTGACACTGGAAACCGATTTTTTTGGGTGTAACGAAGCCATCACCAGCTACACACCAGGAAAAAACAGATGGGTGGCCACCATGATATTTTTTGCCAAGTCTCAAAATGAGGTGAACGCCAGACGACGGAACTGCTATGAGCAGATCAGTAAACGATTTGGCCTTAAATTCAAGGAGCAGCTGGATTGACCCGTTTAAAAGAAAGTGATATCTGCCGTATTCCGTCCAGGCTTGAGGCATACAACCGGGAATTAGTGATAAAAACAGGGAAGACCTTGCTCCAGATTGCCTGCCATGCCTGTAATGTGGAAGAAACCATCATAAGACACCAGATCGACTCTTTTAAAATTCACGTGGTGCCGGTAACCGCAGGCCAGGGCATAATTACCGATTTCAGTGAAACCGTTGCAGCCATCCTCAACTTTTTAGGCTTCAATGCCGGGGTTTCTGATAAACCGGATACCACAGGCCTTGCCATGGCCTTTGAAGACAAGGCAGATGCTGTCATGATGGCCGATGATCACAGGTTTGTGGGAATAAATTTAAACACCCGGTATGTGGCAGATAATGGTGAGGCAACCGGCCGGGTATTTGCCGCTGCCCTGGACCTGATGGCCAAAGGAATAAAGGGCCGTGACGTACTGGTGATGGGATGCGGCCCAGTAGGAGAAGCGGCTGCCCGTGCAGTTTTATCCCTGGGGGGCAGGGTGACGCTGTTTGACACTCATGTTCCAGCTGCAAGATTGTTGAAACAACGGCTTTCCAGATATCCGGGGCAAAGCAGGATACAGATTGAAGACAATCTTACCACCGCTATTTTGCATCATGACTATATCCTGGAAGCCACACCATCAGAAGACACCATCCCGGATGAACTGATATCCGATCATCTGCTGGTAGCAGCACCCGGCGTACCCCTGGGAATTTCTGATACAGGATGTCAAATCCTGGGCGATCGTCTTGTCCATGATAAACTGGAGCTGGGTGTTGCAGCCATGGCAGTTTTACTTGTTTCATAAGACAATAAAAAGGAGAAGGTGGATTGAATGACCTGAAATGGACAGATACCCAGGCCAGAAGATTAAAAGAACTGGGAGTGGATCTGCAAAAAATAGGCGTTGAATTTTCCGGGGCTCTTGATCAAAACAGATTATTTCAGCAGATTGAAAAAAAACAGGTTAAAGCCCAGAGGGCAAAATTGTCAGACCTGTTGACCCATGGCAAAAAAACACACATGGAATCCCTCATGGAAAACCTTGGGCAGGTATTGCACCACCAGGGATTTATAAGGGTAACAACCCCTGTGATCATAACAAAGGCATCCCTTGAAAGGATGACCATCGATGAGGACCACCCCCTTTTCCGGCAGGTTTTTTGGATAAACGAAAAACAATGCTTAAGACCTATGCTGGCGCCCAGTCTATACAGCCTGATGGTTGATTTTGCCCGCTTGAACCATCGGCCTGTCCGGTTTTATGAAATGGGGTCCTGCTTTCGTAAAGAGTCTGATGGTGCCCGGCATAACAGCGAATTTACCATGCTGAATCTTGTAGAAATGGGTATTCCCATGGAAAACCGGCAGGATCGGTTAAAGGAGCTGGCCGCGCTGATTGCAAAGACAGCCGGCATAAATGATTATTGTTTTGAAGATGAAGACTCAAAGGTCTATGGAACCACGCTTGATGTTGTGGCCGGACCCCAAAAAATTGAAGTCGCCTCCGGAGCCATCGGCCCCCACCCTCTGGATGCAGCATGGGATATTACCGATACCTGGGTAGGGATGGGCTTTGGCGTTGAAAGACTGTTGATGATATCCAAAGGGGATACCTTTATTGGAAAATGGGGGAAAAACCTGTCCTATCTGGATGGGATACGGTTAA
>JAHJLN010000078.1 GCA_018821715.1 Pseudomonadota bacterium
AACCCTTTCCCTTGATGTGGAAGTTGCCATTATTGACAAAGAGTGCAAGTTGGTGATCTCAAGTGAAAAATATCGATATTACAAGGGCCGCGAGGTGCACCAATTTTCAGTGGAAGAGGCATTTAAAGAAGGGCGATTGATTATTTCAAAGCCCGGATTTATGGAATCGTGTAAAGGGTGCAGATTTCAGTTTAAGTGTCCTTCCTCAGTAGAGCTGGTTCAGCCCATTGGCCAGAAGAATGATCCGGCCGGTATTATTTCAGTGACATCCTTTCAGATTATCAAAGAGTGTGAAAAAGAGGATGCCCTTGAAAAATATGAAAAAGCACTTGGATATGCGTCCAATCTAGTGGATTTTGCTTTAAAGACACTGTCAGGAAAATCGTCATTGTCTTTTTCAGACTCTTTGGCTCTGCCTGTGACAATTGCAGGGAAGTCAAACAGCCTGTTGGATTTGACGGAAAAAATAAAAAAAGTATCCCAAACATCCTCCAATGTTTTGATTACAGGAGAGACCGGGACCGGCAAGGAATTGTTTGCAAAAACCATCCATACCAATGGGCCAAGAGTCGAACAGGCCTTTATCCCGATAAATTGTGCTGCAATTCCGGATAATTTGCTGGAAAGCGAGCTGTTCGGGTATGAGCCCGGCGCTTTTACCGGAGCATTGAAGACAGGGAAAGCCGGGCTTTTTGAACAGGCCCACATGGGGACGCTTTTTCTGGATGAAATCGGTGATATGCCTATTACTTTGCAGGCAAAAATTTTAAGGGTTTTACAGGATAAAAAGGTCAGAAGAATCGGCGGCACAGGTGTTTTTAATGCAGATGTCAGAATTATTTCAGCCACCAATAGAAATCTTGAAGCCATGATAGAAAAAAAGGCCTTCAGGCTGGATCTGTTCTACAGGATTGCCGTGGTGCCGCTTCATATACCGCCTTTGCGGGAGAGAAAAGAAGATATTGAGGTTCTGGCCCGGTTTTTTCTGGATAAGTTTGTTAAAGAAATGGGATTAAAAAAAATTTGTTTCTCAAAAGAAACTCTGGCAGTTCTGAATGCTCACCAATGGCTGGGAAATGCAAGAGAGCTTGAAAATGCAGTAGAGTATGCACTCAATATGTGTGAGAAAAATACCATTACACCTCAGGCTTTGCCGGATTCTATCCAAAAGGGAAAAATAAATAAAATGACACTACCGGGTCAAAAAATTGATCCAGTGATCGGCACCCCTTTTTTGCCCTATAAAGAAGCGGTTTTAAACTTTGAAAAAAGCCTTTTTACATCGACACTTGAACAGACCGGGTCAGATCTTGAGGGAAAGAAAAGAGCAGCCCAAAAGCTAGGTCTTGGGCTGCGAACACTTTACCGGAAACTTGAACAGCACCAAGCACTTGATGTATAAAAAATTACTCTGCCGAAAGATCAATCTCACACTGGTCGTTTAAGTGGAGTTTGAAAATATATATTGCAAGGGCAATGACCGGCAAAGCCAGCATGAACCCGAAAACCGGCAGCAGGGTGATCCCGATAATAATAAGGCCAAAGGCTGCAGCCATCATCAATGAACCCAGCATTAATTTGGATATTTTTTGAGGCACACATTGAGTCGCTTTCATGACGTCCTCCTTTTTTTTTATAACAGTGTAAAATCCAGCAGCAGGTTTAAAATTGATACATTGAATACCCTGCTGTTTATGCACTTAAAGATAAGGATGACATCAAAAAATGCAACTATAAGAAAAAAAATAAAGCTATGATGGTTGAATTCACAGTTTTGTAATTGTTAGAGTGTATTCCCCATAGGGGTGGGCATATACAGCGATTGAAATGATGGTTTCCATATCTCTTACCAGGGCGGTTTCTATATTATTGGCCGGACATTTTTTAATATCAAAGCCCAATCCGGATAAATTGAACATGACATCCCCTTTAATCTGTGTCAATTCAACAAGGAATTTATCACCTTCAAATCCCAGGATTTTAATGTAACGGATATGTTCTCCGCCAACTTCTGATGTCACCTTAAAGGGCTCAGGATTTCTTACAAAATCAATATAGGTATAATCCCGGCTGACGTCTTCTTTGTAGTTTAAAATATGCGATGGGCTGCAACTTAAAAAAAGGGTAAGGGTACAGATGAAAATGGGTAAGGCAAAGCGCTTGATTTTTAATATAACAGTATGGATTTGTTTTTTCATCATAGAAATATTCTAATACCAATAAAATAAATTTGTGTAAAGAGAATACAAAATTTGATCTGCCCTGTAAACCAGAAATTCTGGTATGACATTTGTATAAAAAACTGTCAAAAATTAAAATCAACCTTATTTTTGATTTAGCGCAATCGCATTTTCAGGGCATGTGGTGATGCACAGCCCGCACCCGTAACAGTGTTCAGGATCATAATTCATTTCCATATTTTCATATGTTCTGGCATTAAATTCGCACCGTTCTGCACATTTGCCGCAATGAATGCACTTTTTGGGATCATCTTCGGCAATATAATCTGATCTGGCCAGGATATACGCTTTCCCAAATTTCATGACCAGCTGCAGATCATGACAGCAGCAGGAACAGCAGGAGCACAGGGCAAAAACTTCGTGGTCTGGTTTATACAGCGTCAGATGGACCAACCCGGCCCGATTGGCCTGTTTTAATATGGTTTTTGCTTCATTGATATCCACCTTTCTTGATAATCCTTTTTCAATCCATTTCTCCCCGGTTTCATTCAGAACAAAACAGACTTCCAAAGGCTTGTCACAATTTTTATACCGCCCTCGGCAGATGCATTCGGCAAGTGTTATCAGCTGTGCATCTTTCAAAATTTGAACTGCCTGTTGTGAAGGGATGATGTGTTTTGTGTGGTCCAAAGATTCGCCAATGGGAATAACTTTGGAAGAATAAGCGATTAAATTACCCTTCAGCCAGTTGTCATACTTATTGATAAATCCTTCAAGGTAAGCGTCCATCATAAAGTTCCTCCTTTTATAAGTCTTGATATGATAAAATCAAGACTTCCCGGATCAATATCCAGATCAACTCGATGAATCTTTTTTTTAGTTGAAAAATTTTCAACCAGGGTGTCATAGACATAGTGTGTGGCAAAAATAATATCACAGGAGTCCAGCATGGTCTGGATGCCCTTTGTATCAGAAATTCCCACATGAATCCGGTTAAGAGATGACCCGGATGAAAAAAGGGTGGTTTTAAAAAAGGCCCGGGCACTTTTTTTTGTAAGGCAGCAATACCCGACCTTGGTTCCTGCAGGCAGCTGCATGATCTGGTTTGTAATTTGAAAGTCGGTCTTTATAAGAAATCCAATGGTCTCAACCGGCAGGTCAGGCACGGCTTTTTTAAGTTCTTCCATATGGTTCATGCCGCACAGGATAAAACTGCATGTTTTCGCCCGTTTTACAAATTTACCGGGAAATTTTTCAATGTCCTGAATCAGCATGTAATGAGATTCTACGTCACATTGCATCTTTATTTTTTTATCCAGGCATTCCAGAACTTCATAATTGCAGTCAATGAGGATGACGTTCCCGGCTTTTCGAGTTGCTTTGGATTTTTCTAAAAGCTGTGTGATAAAAAAATTATTAATGCTCTGTGTTGTAAACCCTGATTCAACAGCCTGCTCATAGGCATGAGTGAATATTTTTTTAAGGTGCTCCCTGTTTTTTGTGGGAACATTTTTTTTAACAAAGGTTCCTGATCCTTTGATGACATCAAGGAAGCCTTCCTGCTCAAGCTCTTTATATGCCGCTGCCACGGTATTCCGGTTGATATTCAAAAACAAGCCCATGTCCTTGGCCGATAACAGCATGTCGCCGACCTTTATTTGACCGTCTTCAATCATGGTTTTGATCTGTCTTTTTAACTGCTCTTTAATCCCAATGGGAAAATTTTTAATGATTGTAATATCCATATGTACACATATACATAGTTGACTATGTATATGTCAAATAAAAATTACACCCAAATCCTAATATCTGAAAAATGGGTTCCGGCTTGTAATTCATTAACGAATGCCATATTTTAAACCTGTTATGATGATGAATCAAAAAGAATACTGGGACAAGGCAGCTTTAAAAAAAGAATTTACCACACCATTTCAGATGGAAAGTTTTAAATCATACGTCTCGAAAGACGCCATCATCCTGGATGTGGGATGCGGATATGGAAGAATTTTAAACGCGCTTTTTCAAGAAGGGTATAAAAAAAATTGTGGAATTGATTTTTCACAAAAAATGATTGAAAGAGGGAATCGTGTTTATCCGCATCTTGATTTAAAACATTGCGGGGCAGTCTTTCCCTTTGAGGACAATACCTTTGATGCCGTTGTATTGATTGCAGTGTTAACCTGCATTGTCAAAGATGAAAAACAAGAACAGCTGGTGGGTGAGATAGAGCGGGTATTAAAACCCCAGGGGATTTTGTATGTCAATGATTTTTTGATCAACCAGGATCAGCGCAATGTTGACAGATACAATACCTTTAAAGATGTTTACAACACTTATGGCGTGTTTGAGCTTGACGAAGGGGCACAACTCAGGCATCACACAATAGATCATTTGTTCCGCCTGACTCAAAATTTTAAGACCAGGCAATTTAAACCTCTGGTATACACCACCATGAACCACCATGTTGCCAATGGATTTTATTATCTGGGAAAGTTGCAAAAGACATGATGCAGATTGAATGGGAAATAAAATCATTTAAAGAGCTGAATACGGATGGACTGTATGAAATATTAAAACTAAGGGTGGATGTATTTGTGGTGGAGCAACGCTGCCCTTATCCTGAAATTGACGACTTAGACAGGCATCAAAAAACCCTTCACCTTATCGGGAAA
This sequence comes from Pseudomonadota bacterium, assembly GCA_018821715.1. Taxonomy (GTDB): domain Bacteria; phylum Desulfobacterota; class Desulfobacteria; order Desulfobacterales; family Desulfobacteraceae; genus Desulfobacula. Next base: position 4,853 of record JAHJLN010000078.1, read on the forward strand.
AATACAGATGGAAAAATTGTGGCATACTTAAGAATTCTGCCGCCGGGTTTAAGTTTTAAACACGTCAGCATGGGCCGGGTGGTTGTGGCAAAAAAAAACCGAGGGCATGGAATCAGTGATGCCATGCTTAAAGTGGCTCTTGATCAAATCAGTCGCATCTGGCCCGATGAGAAGATTATGATCGCAGCCCAGGTGTATTTAAAAGAATTTTATGAATCCCATGGGTTTGAATCAGCATCCCAGAGCTATCTTGAGGACAAAATCCCCCATATTGATATGATCAGAAAAGATTCATTTTAAAAGGAGAAAAATCATGACAAATGAATTGGTTCCTCAAATCAAAACGATATCGTCTTCAGTTTTTCAACAAACCGGTAAAAAACTTACGGTTATCGGTTTGGGCGGTGAGGGCGTTCTCAGGACAACCGGGATGAAAGATCAGGCCCGGGAAGTCATTACGACTGCAGTGGCCCAAGGAATCACCTATTATGATTCAGCAAGGGTCTATATGGACAGTGAGCTTTATTATGGCACTTACTGGAATAAGAATCCTGAAAAAAGGGAAATGATTTTTCATACCAGCAAATCAGCCCGGAGAAGCAAACAAGGTGCGCTTGATGATTTGACCCAGACACTTGCAAGATTGAAAACATCCTATCTGGATCTTTGGCAGATACATGATGTCAGAGATGAAAATGACCTGCACCTGATTTCAAAAAGCGGTGGAGCATTGGAAGCCTTTATTGAAGCCAGAGAAAAAGGACTGGTAAAGCATATTGGTGTTACAGGGCACCATGATCCTCAAATTTTAACCAGGGCTGTAGAGCAATGGCCGGTGGATTCGGTTCTGATGCCGGTAAATCCTGTGGAAGAAATTATTGGCGGGTTTTTAACCCAGACGCTTTCGGCGGCACACAAAAAAGGGATCGCTGTTATCGGTATGAAAGTACTGGGGCAAAAACATTACATAGCCCCTGAAATGGGAATCACAGCAGAGTTATTGATCCGGTTTGCGCTGTCCCATGACATTACACTGGCCATTGTGGGATGCAGCTCGGCCAATGAGGTATCAGCGCTTGTTAAGGCCGGCAAAGCAGATCAAAAGCTGTCTTTGGATGAACGCAGAGAAATCATGAAGCCTTATCGGCAAATGGCACAGAAGTTGGCCTATTACCGGGGAAGTGTATTTAATGTGGATTAAATCGTCTGATATTTAATGAGCTGTAGAGAGTCTCGATAATATCCCAAAAATCCAGCCAAAAATCCCACGTACGTATGCCTAAGTGAAATTTTTCAGATGCGATATTTTAAGATTAAGACGGAAGTTTTTGTATAGCCAGCAGGAACCGCCCTATGCCTTAC
>JAHJLN010000079.1 GCA_018821715.1 Pseudomonadota bacterium
CATCTTAATAAAAAGTTTTTAAAAATATTTTTTCAAAAGGTGGTGTTATGATAAAAAAGGTAATTGTTTTGTTTTTAGGCCTACTCCTGGGATTTACAATCGCATCCAGTGCAACGACAATAGATCAAACAGGGAATCTCCTGAATAATGGTAGTTTTGAAACGGGTCCCTCTGGGTTAAATCATCTTATCATGGGTCATAATATACCGTCAGCAGCTGACAACTGGAATCAATGGGACAATAACGGCGGCAATCCTGTAACAACTGAACTAATAACCCACAATGCAATTGATGGAAATTCTGCACTGTATATAGAGGCTTTTAACTGGTCTGGTGTTTATTCATTAGATTCATATCATTCCCCTGGATGGGATACTTCAAGACAGCTTACCTTAAGTGGGTGGATTTACGTGATTGAAGGCCAGGCAGGATTACATTTGGGGAGTAACGCCACTGGATTTGAATTTTCGTTGTCAACAAAAATTGGTGAATGGGAGTTTCTATCCATTACCAAGGATGCTGGGCCTGGTGTGATTAATAACGAGCCCCTTCTCTATACAGCATACAGCCCTGCTAAATTCATTATTGACAGCCTTTGGCTGAATTATGGATCAAGTTCAGATCACCCTGATGCGACAGTTCCAGAACCGACAACAATGATGCTCTTCGGTATCGGTCTTTTAGTCTTTGCAGGGATTAGTAGAAGAAAAAAATAATATTAATCTATTTTGAATTCGCTTTAAAGGCAGGGTTAGAAACAACACTGCCTTTTTATTTCACATTCGACTTAATCCGGCTCAGTTATTATTTTAAAAAAAAAGGGGCGGGGTATGCGGGATCGGGCGGGGTAAACTCGCAACAAAAAAAACTAGCTGCATAATTGGAGATAAAGGAAACCGACAACTATTCTACTGTAGATAAAAAGGGTATTTTTTGCTGTGGGCGGATTAAAACCTGTCAGCAGGATGCTGGGTTAATACCGCCTGGCATACCCGCATTTTTGACACAATGGTTCAACTGCATTACGCCGCGAAAATCCATTAAACAGGGCAACGGCCCGTTCACTGTTCAAAATCTTTTCAATGGGGGTGTCCAATAAATTGCCCAAAGGGATATTCCCATTGCTGTCCAGGCAGCAGGGCACCACGGTACCATCTACGAGAATTCCCATTTGATCTCTCAGGCCATGGCAAAAAACCTTGTGGGTTTCATCGGTTTTTTTCAAATCCGGCCATTCAAATTTTTCAGCCAAATGCAAATACACCCGTTCTTTCAACATCACGTCAGGCCTGTCTTTTGAAAGCACGGGAAGAGATCCTTTTGCCAAATCCAAATGGGATTCCAGGAAATACAGAATCTGTTCATTTAATCGATTGCTTCCTTTTAAGAGTGCAGAGTCAATATTCCATAACCGGATGGCGCAAATAATGCCGCTATTTTCTACCGCTCTTTTTACAAACTCAGTCACTGTCGTCAAATAAGTTTCCAAGGATTTTGTCATTGCATTGGCCTCAAAACTGCTCAAGGAAATATTCACCTGTCTCACGGCAGGGGCTTTGAGCAGGCTCGACTGCGCATGTTCAAGCAGTGTGCCATTGGTGGTGATATTGACCTTTAACCCAGCCTCGTTACTCATTTCAAAAAAACTTCCCAGGTTGGGATTTAAAAGAGGCTCTCCCATCAAATGAAAAAAAACATAGTCTGTGTAAGGACGAATAGCCATTAAAATCCGTTTGAACCGATCTTCATCCATCACCTCCAAAGGCCGATACGTTCCGGGACAAAAATTGCAATGCAAATTGCAGATATTGGTAATTTCAATATAAACCTTTTTAAACCGCTTCAAGCTGTGGGTAACCACGCTATGATTTTTAAGGGCTAAGGGTGTCTGAATTGATGATGTCATGTGATATTTATAGGATAAATGTGATTCGATCAAAGGTGTTGGAGATAATACTGATCATGTGATTTAATTTTTCATTTTTCCGTTGAGGCCATATCTGTTTCTAAAGTAATAGAAAAAATCTCTATTTTAAAATAAAGAAATCAAAACACTTTTGACATTGTCAACATGATTTTAGATGGCGGCTATAACATGTTTTTGGCTTAAAATATAACCTGCTGCTACACAATTGGAACTTTATTCTGGGAAACGCCATAAGTCCTGCGACAATGAAAATGCCATTTGGTAAATATAAAGGTCTTCAGTTGGTTGATTTTAAAAAACCTTATCTGGTATGTTTTTCCCACAAAGGATCTTCAGGGTTTTTAAAAAATCCTGTATGAGAACACGCCTATTTTTTTGCTTTGGCTTTTTTTTGCGGATTCTCCCCTTCTTTTTGCTCAGGTTTTTTTGCAGCTTTTGTCCCTGGATTCATCCCTCTTAAGATGGGTATCAGTTTATCCCTGTTTTCTGCCAGTAATAAAGAGATGTCTTCGAGCTGATTTTCACTGAACTTGATTTTTGAGGTTTCCAGGAATTCAAACAAATTGTCGGCAATATCAAGCATCTTATCATAGGCGTCTGCTTCTCTTTTTGTCGCAAATGTCATCTTTTCCTCTCCATTCCTGACAACAATGTATTTTATAATTACAGCCATCTTGTCTCCTTGGGGTAATATTTTTTTCTATAGTCTTAATATAAAAAAGGATACAGGTAAAGGGTTTTCCTTTAAGCCTGTATCCTTAATATCGATCTTCTGGAGGTGCTGACTATAGTTTCGGTCTTGGGTAAAGCCCTGCTCTTTCTACTATTTCAGGGACTTTTTCTTCCCATTCGATGGCCATGATATGAAATCCTGAAACCCCTTTTATTTCTTTGAGTTCCAGCATATGCTCCACACAGATATCAATTCCCTCCTGGGCCTGTTTGTCTTTAGGCACTCCTGCCAGGCGCTGGATAATTTCATCAGGAACATCCATTCCCGGCACCCTGTTCTTCATGTACTTGGCCATGCCCACGGATTTCATGGGGGTCATGCCGGCCATGATAAAGGTTTTTTCAGTCAGACCCCTGTCAGCAGCTCTTTTGATCCACTCTTTAAACTTATCCAGATTGTATATGCACTGGGTCTGGATAAATTCAGCACCACAGGCAATCTTTTTGGCCAGACGGGGTACCCTGATTTCAAACGGATCGGCAAACGGATTGGCTGCAGCACCCACAAATATTTTTGGCGGACGTTTAATGGCATCCCCGCCCAGAAATTTTCCCTCATCCCTCATGTAACGAACGGTCTGAACCAGCTGCATGGAATCAAGGTCATGAACATTCTGGCCTTGAGCACAATCCCCAAAACTCTGATGATCGCCGGAAAGACACAGCATATTCGGGATATCAAAGGAAGCTGCCCCAAGGATATCGCTTTGAAGGGCAACTCTGTTTCTATCCCGTGTCACCATCTGAAGAACCGGTTCAATCCCCATGAGTTTGAGATGGATACAGGCCGCAAGAGAAGACATCCGGGTCATGGCAGTCTGGTTATCGGTTACGTTAATGGCATCCACATAATCTTTAATTAAAAGACCTTTCTTTCTGACTTCTTCGGGATCACTTCCCCTTGGCGGACCGCATTCAGAGGTGACGCCAATGTGACCTGCTTTTAACACTTTTTCCAGATTACTTGCCGTATTTAGAGTGCTCATATCTTCACATCCTCCCTGGTAACCGTTCTCGGACCACCGGCTCTATCCGTGGACCAATCCTTAATCGGTGCGATTTTTTCATAATCATCCAGCTTATCCAATGCTCTGAGTCTATCTATGATAAGTTGCCAGGCACAGTCAACATCTTTGCTGATCTCACATTTTCCGTTTGTTGAGCCGCCACAGGGACCGTTCATGACGCGTTTGGCACATCGTGAAACCGGACAGATTCCACCGGTTCTTGCCAGAATGCAGGAACCGCAGGCCTGACATCTTTCCGTCCAAAGGCCTCTGTCTTCATTGGCACCCAGACATACGGTATTGACGCCTGGGATCAAGGGTGTGGTCAGATATTTTTCCGCTGTAAACTGAACGCCAACACCACAGGCAAGAGAAACAACGGCATCATAATTATCAATAGTGCTTCGTATTTCTTCCAGGTATTCATGATCACACTGACGTTCCAGTGTTTTTTCATCAATCTTTTTTTCATGACCCTTTGTGATGAAATTCATTCTTAAAGCAGACGCCAGTATTTCCACCTCTTTTTTGCCGCCGGCTTCACAAACCGTCACACATTCATTACACCCGAGTATCAGAATTCTGTCAAAATCTTTGACTTCCTCTATTATCTCTTCAATGGGTTTTTTTTGGGCTATTATCATAAGCAAACCTCATATTAAGTTGTTTATTATGGTTGATGTATTAAGCTGCCTTTTTTTTCTTTTTTTGTTTTGCCACCCTGATGGGGCTGGGCCCCATTTCTTTAATCTTTGTATCCATTTCAATGGAATACTGTGCAAACAATGGGCCTTCGCCGGATGAAAGATTGAACATTTTAACACGCTCACCTCCCACACCGATTTTTTCAAGAATTCGGGCGGCCTGTTCAACTCGTTTTCTGGCTCTGAAATTCCCCTCATTGTAGTGGCAATCGCCTTCCATACAGCCCACCACATACACGCCGTCAGCCCCTTTTTCAAAAGCTCTCAGAATATGGATAATATCTACCTTTCCGCTACAGGGAACACGGACAATCCTAAAATTTGCCGGGATCTTCAATCTCATGGAACCTGCCAGGTCCGCAGCTGAATACCCTCAGAAATTACAGCAGAAAGCCAGAATAACCGGCTCAAACTCTTTTATCATATTACCCCCTCCAGCAAAGCCTCAACCTTGCTGAGCAACTGATTATCTTCATACCAGTTTAGTTTTATTGTTTTAGCAGGACATTCGGCTGCACACACACCACATCCCTGGCACAGTGCCGGGTCAATATAACTGACCCCCAGCTCATTGATGACCGGTACATGATACGGACAGGATCTGACACAGACAAGGCACGATGCACAATGTTCCTGTCCTACCTCTGCTGTTACGGAAGAAAGAGTCAACGATTCCTGGGAAAGGAATGTGGTTGCCCTTGATGCTGCGGCCATGGCCTGTGTAATGGTTTCAGTGATCAATTTGGGACCGTGTGCCGTACCGCAGATAAAAATACCTTCAGTGGCGGCTTCAACGGGCCGCAGCTTCACATGGGCTTCCATGAAAAAGCCTTCGGCATTTCTGCCGGTTTTAATAATGGTTGCAAGCTCTTCTGTATCTGCTGCTGTAACCCCTGCGCTCAATACAACAAGATCGGCGCTGGCTTCCACTTTTCGTCCCAGGACATGATCTGTAAAGGTTACCGCCATTTTATTATTTTCACCATTGGCAACTTCAGGCTGGTTTTCAGGATCAAACCGAGAAAAAATCACACCCATATTTCTTGCTTTTGTGTAATACTCTTCAAGCATGGCATAGGTTCTCATATCCCTGTAAAGGATAAACACATCCGTGTCTGCATTCTGCTCTTTTAAGGCAATGGCATTTTTAACGGCATTCTGGCAACAGATCCGTGAACAATTCGGATTTTCCTGGTTTCTTGACCCAACGCATTGAATCATGATAACGCGGTCAAGATCTTTTGTCTTATTCTCCTCAATCATGTCGGCAAGTTCAAGCTGGGTCACAACTGCCTGGCTTTCATTATAAAGGAATTCTTTGGGCTGGTATTCTGTGGCACCGGTTGCCACAATCATGGCACCATGGTCGATCTTTCGTTCTTCCATGGATGTGCCCACAAGGACAGTGGTTTTAAAATTGCCTTTATAGCCGCCAAATCCAACGATCAACGCCTGTTTTAAGATGTCTATCTTGTGATGATTTTCAACAGATGCAATGAGATCTTTCAAATAGATCTTAACATCATCACCTTCAATGGTATGGTGCAGTCGATTTCCAAGGCCGCCCAGCTGGCTTTCCTTTTCAACCAGAGTGACATGATACCCCTGATCTGCCAGGCCTTTTGCAGCTGTCATCCCTGCAATACCGCCACCAATGACCAATGCCTTATCAATGACTGAAATCCGTTTATCGTGAAGCGGCCCCAGGGTTGCCACCCGTGCCACAGCCATCCGGATCAGGTCCTTGGCTTTTCTGGTCGCTTTTTCCGGTTCATGATAATGCATCCAGGACCCCTGATTTCGGATATTGGCCATTTCAAACAGATATTTATTTAACCCGGCCTCTTCCAATGTATCCATGAAGATGCCTTCATGGGTTTTCGGGGTACAGGATGCCACGACTACACGGTTGAGATTGTGCTCGTCAATCAGGTCCTTGATGGACACCTGGGTATCCTGGGAGCAGGTAAACAGATTTTCCCCGGTATACACCACATTGGGAAGTGTTTTGGTATAATTTTCAACATCCTCAACATCAATCACCCCGGCAATATTGATCCCGCATTTACAGATAAACACGCCGATTCTGGGTTCTTCACCCAGGACATCTCTTTCTTCCGGCATGACAACTGTTTTTGTTGTCGTATGGCGTGCCGTAGAAAGCTTAATTCCAGCTGCACAGGCAGAACCGCTGGCTTCAGTCACAGAGGATGGAATATCCTTGGGACCCTGGAAAGAACCCGAGACATATACGCCTGGACGGGATGTCTGTAAGGGATTGAATGTAGAGGTCTTAACAAAATTATATTTATCCAGATCGACCCCGATCCTGTTGGCAAGTGCCACACTCTCCTTTGGAATCACAAGGCCCACGGACAGAATCACCATGTCAAAGACTTCCTGATGCATCTTGCCTTGTTCATCGGCATAATTGAGAATCAGGTTGTCGGTTCCCGGTTCCTCCACCACAGAATGGATTCTGGATTTTACAAACCTGACCCCTTCCTGGTCCTTGGCCCTGTTATAATATTTTTCATAATCCTTGCCAAAGGTTCGCATATCCATATTAAATATGGCTGCATCCAGCTCTTTTTCCGAATGCTCTTTGGCAATCATGGCATCTTTGATGGCATACATGCAGCAGACCGATGAACAATACCCGTTGCCGCACCGATTGGTATCCCGTGAACCAATGCATTGAAGCCAGGCAATCTTTTCCGGTTCTTTTTGATCCGAAGGCCTGACAAGGTGCCCCATGGTCGGGCCGCCGGCACTTAAAATTCTTTCAAACTCAAGGGATGTCATGACATTGGCAGATCTCTTGTACATATACGTATCATCAAGACCGGACGGATCAAAGGTTGTAGCACCGGTGGTCATGATCACGGATCCCACGTTCAGATCTCTGATCTTTGGCTGATCCTCATGATTGATCGCACCGGCAAGGCAGACATCCACACACTGATAGCATTCCGAACAGATCCCGCAGGAAAGACAACGGGCCGCTTCTTTGTCAATGGCTTCCTTGGCAAGGGCCAGGGTGACTTCCTTAAAATTGCCTTCCCTTTGTTCCACACTGATTTTGGAAGGTACAGGCCGCGTAAGTTTGGGCACGTTAAGAATTTCCGGTTTTTCAAACTCCCAGGATTTCTCACGGCCTAGTTTTAAATCCCGGCCGTTGATGAACCGGTGCATGCTTTCTGCCGCAGTCTTGCCACTGGCAATGGCATCCACCACTGATTTGGGGCCGTAAAATGCATCACCGCCTGCAAATACCCAGTCAATGGGTGTCTGCAGGGTAACGGGATCTGCTTCAAGTCCGCCGGGTCTGGTAATGGAAATGCCTTCTTTGTCAGCAAAATCCAAAAGACCCATCTGGCCGATGGCCACAATAACGGTATCGGTTTCATAGGCGGTTAATTTGCAATCATCATACTGGGGATTAAACCGTCCGTTTTCGTCAAACACAGAAGTACACTCCTGGAATTCAACTTCATTTACTTTTCCACCTGATCCCATAAATCGGATGGGACCAAGGCTGTTGACAATATTGACCTTTTCTTCAAGGGCTTCTTCAATTTCATAGTCCCAGGCAGGCATTTCATCTCGTTTTTCAAGGCAGACCATGGTCACATCATCGGACCCCAGCCTTCTGGCTGTAAGGGCCACATCGACAGCCACATTACCGCCGCCAATGACCATGACCTTGCCGGAAAGTTTTTTTGCCGTGCCAAGGGCTGCATCTCTTAAAAGATCCACCCCTTTTATGACACCCTCAAGATCTTCTCCCTTAACACCTAATCCTCTGGAACCATGCAGACCGGTTGCCATGAACAGGGCTTTGTACCCGTCCTTCTTAAGGCTTTCAAGCGTGATATCCCTGCCGAATTCAATTGAAGTTTGAATGTCAACACCCAAGCTTTCAACAACTGCTATTTCTTTTGCAAGTTCAGCTTTGGGCAGCCGGTACTCCGGGATACCCACGGCCATCATGCCGCCTTTAACCGGCAATTTTTCAAATACAGTTACCGGATACCCCTTTTGCGCCATATAGTAGGCTGTGGTTAATCCGGCTGGGCCTGATCCCACAATGGCAATTTTTTCATCCCGTTTTTCTGCAATTTCAGGAACATAAGGCGTATCACTTTCAAAATCAACGTCTGCCAGATATCTATGAAGATACTGAATGGCCAATGGCTCATCCGCATCCCCCCTGGTACAGGCTGCTTCACAGGGGTGGTGACAGACACGGCCGCAGGAACTGGGGAAAGGGTGCTCTTCTTTAAACAGCTTGAGCGCCTCTGCATACTTGCCCTTGTTCATCAGGGCGATAAACCCCTGGATGCTTACATGGGCAGGACAGGTGGCCTTGCAAGGTGCTGTGGACCGTTTTGAAATTCCGTATCCACCGGGTATGGCCTGTTCATATTGCTTGAAAATAGCTTTCCTCGGTGAAAGTCCCTGGTTATGCTCACTGGGTGTTTCCACCGGGCAAACCTTGGTACATTCCCCGCATGACGTACATTTCAATAAATCAACATATCTTGGATTTTCTCTTACCTTAGCTGTAAAATTACCCTCTTCGCCTTCAAGTTCAAGAAATTCCGTATTTGTCAATAATTCGATATTCAGATGCCGGCCGACCTCGACCAGTTTGGGTGAGATCACTCACATGGTGCAGTCATTGGTCGGGAATGTCTTATCCAGTCGAGCCATCATGCCGCCGATGGCATAGGATTTTTCAACCAGATAGACATAGTAGCCTGAGTTGGCTAAATCTATGGCAGACTGCATTCCTGCGATTCCGCCGCCAAGAACCATGACAGAACCTGCAAGATTTTTCTGTGGTGTTGCATTTTGGGTCATTATGTCAATCTCCTAACCTTTTTATAATAGCTTTTAAATTAAAAGCTATGAATCCTGCCTGCTTTAAATTATTCTAAAAAAACAGACAGCAGTCTGGTCAAAAAAAAACCTGATCATTGATTTTTTTCAATTTATCAGGTCTTTATAAAATTCTCCGCTTTGATAAGAGGGTGATGAATCAATGGTTTGCAAGAGGATATAAAAAAACCGGTTCTTTGATGGCCCCAAAAAACATCCGTCTGATGCTTATCAGGATTAAAAACCGGTAGTCTGCAATAAGCGGTATATGACCAACAGAATAAGCCTATCAGTCTATTTATGTCCGTGCAAAATAGTTGCACAATAATGCTAAAC
>JAHJLN010000080.1 GCA_018821715.1 Pseudomonadota bacterium
CACCTTTGTTGCCCAGACGAATGAATACCGGCGTTACCATCTCCATGAAACCCACGTTCAGAAGGCGATAAAGAGTGCGGTAAGAAAATCAAAGATTATCAAAAGAGCCTCTGCCCATACCTTCCGGCACAGTTTCGCCAGTCATTTGCTCCAGGCCAACTATGATATTCGTACGATTCAGGAACTTCTTGGGCACAGTGATATCAGAACAACCATGATTTATACCCATACGGTGAGATCCAGGACCATTAAAGAAGCTAAAAGCCCCCTTGATTTATGAAGAAAGAACATAGCTTCGCTCTGTCGATTACATCAATCGCCTTTTGAGAAACTAGTTAAGAATAACCTATATAAGGCCAACATAAAAAAAGCAATCAGGGAAACCCTGATTTTTTATATTAATTTTCTAAGAGAATTCATTAAACTAAGGTATAATGATTATAGTCTGGATTTTGTAATATCATTAAAACTATTAGGATAAAGAACCATGTTAACTCCTTTTACATTCAACAGTAATCCCGGTTTGATTTTCGGGAACGGAACCTTCGGAAAGCTTCCGGAAACGATTAAACGATACGGGAAACGGGTTCTTTTGATTACAGGATCCCGTTCATTTCAAAATTCTAAACACCATGATTTTTTATTGTCTGAATTTAAAAAATCAGGCATCCAGAGTACGTCTGTTTCCCTGGAACAAGAACCTTCTCCGGAATGGGTTGATAAAATTGTCCTGGCCCATAAGGATGTGCCTTTGGACGTGATTGCAGCCATCGGGGGCGGCAGTGTAATCGATGCAGGAAAAGCTGTCTCTGCAATGCTGTCCCGGGAGGATTCTGTTTTTGATTATCTTGAAGGGGTTGGAACAAAAACTCACAATGGAGAAAAACTCCCGTTTATAGCCATCCCTACCACTGCCGGTACCGGGAGTGAAGCGACAAAAAATGCAGTATTGAGTCGAATCGGACCCCATGGTTTCAAGAAATCATTGCGCCATGATAATTTTGTTCCCAATGTCGCCATTGTCGATCCGTTACTGACACTGTCCTGTCCTGCTAAAATTACCGCATCCTGCGGTCTGGATGCTTTTACACAATTACTTGAATCTTACACATCCCCCAAGGCCTCGCCCATGACCGATGCCTTGGCGTTCATGGGCCTGGAGGCGATTTGCAGTGACGCGGCCCTTAACTGGGCTGATGCTCAAAATATCAATGCCAGATCAAAAATGGCCTTTGCATCATATCTTTCCGGATTAACTCTTGCAAATGCAGGGCTGGGGGTGGTTCACGGATTTGCATCGGTTATTGGCGGCTATTTTAATATGCCTCACGGAATGATCTGCGGCACATTGATCAGCAGTGCAACAAAGTTCAACATCGACCATTTGAAAAAAAACAACCCGACATCCCCTGCATTAAAAAAATATGCAAAAGCCGGCAGCCTTTTGAACGGCTCAAGCTTTGCAGACCAGGATATACATTACAGCCGCCTTGTGGAAACTCTGGAGAAATGGATAAAAGATCTTAAAATACCGCTGTTAAGCGACTTTGGGGTCGGTATAAACCATATTGAAAAAATTGTCGAGAAAACGAGTATTAAAAACAATCCAGCGTTACTCTCCAAACAAGAACTGCGTGACATTTTGTTGACAAGGATTATATAAAGAAAAAATAATTATAGAAAATAAGGGCAAAAATTTGAACGACAGCACTCTGAAGCCTCACCTGCTTGTGGCACTTGCCGCTCTGCATAAAGCTGAATCAGGATTGATTTCATCGTCCAGTCAGGCTAATATCCAGTTATAGGGGTCTGTTATAAATATTGAAATCAACTGATTATAAAAGGAAAAACAAAGCCAATGCCAGACATCAAAACAGAATACGGGTGGGACCCATCAATGGAGACCTGCCTGTATGATAAGATCCGCCAGGATATGAAGCACGCCATGATCAAAAAGGATACAGCCGTTCGGGACACCATGCGGCTCATCATGGGGGACTTTCCCAGTCTCACCGTCTCCATTACCCTGGAGAGCGGGAAAAAAACCACCCGGGTCAAGAAACCAGAGGAGATCATGGATGATGACATCCTCAACATCATCCGCAAATTTGTCAAATCGGAAAAGACTGTGCTTGAGATTAAGAAAGAAACCACATCAGACTATCTGGAGCTGCTGAATAATTATCTTCCAAAGATGGCGACTTCCGGAGAAATCGAGCAGTGGGTGAGAGATAATGTCGATCTCTCCCTGTTCAACAGTCCTATGCAGGCCATGGGAAGCGTGATGAAACACTTTGGAAAGCTTGCCGACGGCAACCAGGTAAAAGAAGTCCTCAAAAACATGGGGGGCACCTCCTGACAGCGCAGGTGGTTGCGGTTGATTTCAAACTTCATATGGACAATTTAACGGCAGGAAGAAGAAACCGGGGCAAAGTAACCCAAACTGATATTTCAGATTTTGCCCCGTTGGGTGAGTCGGCTCTTCTGTCTTTGCTTCATTCAGACATACCGGTTGAAAGGTCCTGCGCCGCCATTCATCTGCAGAAATACAAAACCGCTTTTGTAGCAGATGTATTATGCCGGCAACTGGCAGTTGAAAAAAAGCTGTATACTAAAATTTCATTATGCAAAACACTGGCAATGTGTGCTGAGGTGTCTATTGATCCGCTCATGGGGTTACTGGGCAAAATTGGTAACAATCACGAAACAACCCTGCCTGAAACAGGATTTTATAAGATATCCTATCCCCTTGCCCGGGATATTGCCGCCAGAACAATTTGCCTGATTGGAAATGCCGCTGTTTTGCCCCTTGAAAATTTTATAAATACCGCGAAAGACATGAAAGCATTATACCAGGCACTTGATGCCTATGGGCATATTCTTTATACAAACAAAATAAATCGTTCATCTTTATTGCTGCAAAACCTGCATAAAAAGCATCTGAACAATAATTTTTCAGGTGAACAAAAAAACTAGTGTCTTTTTTTAAAAAAAGGCTGTCAAAAAAATAATTCCGCACTGAAAACCACATGGCTTATTTAACCCATGATTTGATTTTATCCCGGCTGTTAACAAGATCTTCTGTATCCTGAGAAAAAATCTCCAGGGTGATGGTATCATCATAGCCTGCCTGCTTGAGCAGTTTTATAAATTTCTTAAAATTAATATTGCCTTTCCCAACCTTAAAATGGTCATCTCCTTTCCCTGAATTATCACTGACATGAACATGGCCGATCCTGTCCGGAAATCTTTGAATAAATTCATACAGCCTTTTTTTGCCGGGATCATCAATATTCGCATGGCCGGTATCAAGGGTCATTTTCAGGTTGGCAAATTCTGTGAAAACCTGTGCAAAATGACTGGGATCAAAAAATGAGAGGTATTGGGGATACATGTTCTCAAAACACAGCTCCATCCCCAGATGATCTGCTTTTTTTATGATGGCGCACAGACTTTCAAAGGCATAGCCTTTTGCCGTCTGGATTACAAAAGGTCCCAATCCGCTGATAAAGCTGGGATGCAGAACCGCTTTTTTTGCACCGATCCTTGCTGCTGTTTCAAGGGAATCCACTACCTCTTTTAAAGAAGCCTGGCGAATACCCGGTGTAAGATCTGCTGTATACACAAAGGTGGGAAGATGACAGACAACCTGCATTGAATAGCGCTCAAGGGCCAAAATAATTTCATTTTCAACCTCCAGGACAGTGGCATGATGGGCACAGGGCGGATCCATTGTCAGCTCGAAATAATCAAAGCCCAGTTCTGAAATTTTTTTTAGTTCATCAAGTACCGGCTTGATCGGAAAATTCATTGCCCCGTATTTCATGGTGTAACTGCCTTTTTAAGAAGTATAACGGTTGACGTCTGCTTGAATAAATTTGTAGGCTATCTTATAAATGAAGTCAAGAACACCCTTTAACTTGATTGCATTTAAGCGTATCATTAACATTATAAACAGGGTCCAACAGGAGAAATTATCTGCAATGGTTAAAAATGAAATTCTCGAAGATTTATTCTTTATCGAAAGGGGATATCTGAATGCAAACCACTTTGTTTATCGATCTGAATCACCCATACTTATTGATACGGGATATATTTCAGATTTTAATGAAACAGAACGGTTAATTAATAATGCCGGCGCAAAGATTTCCGATGTTTCCCTGATTATCAACACCCATACCCATTGTGATCATATCGGCGGCAATGGCATCATTCAGCAAAAATCCGGGTGCGACATTGCGCTGCACAAAGTCGGGAAACATTTCATGGATACAAAAGATGACTGGTCTACCTGGTGGCGATACTATGGGCAAAAAGCCGCGTTTTTCAATTGCACAAAACCGCTGGAGGATGGTGATGTTATGGGTATCGGCCCCCACGAATTTGAGGTGATATACACGCCCGGCCATGCATCTGACGGTGTTGTCCTGTATCATCCAAAAGAAAAAATTCTTTTATCATCTGATACGCTATGGGAAAATGACGTAGCGGTCATGACCCTTCGTGTTGAAGGAAGTCTGGCCCTGTTTCAAATGCAAACCTGTCTTGAAAAGCTTGAATCTCTGGATGTAAGAATGGTTTATCCGGGTCACGGCAGACCCTTTTGTGACATCGGCTCTGCCCTGTCAAACAGCAAAGAAAAAATTGAACACTATATGCTGGACCGGGAGGTTTTGGGAAATGACCTGATCAAAAAAATCATTGTTTATACCCTGTTGATGAAAAAAGAATTTAAGGAAACTGAATTTTTCCCTTACCTGATGGATACAGTTTGGTTCAAAGAGACTTGTGATCTTTATTTTAACAGCGAATATGAAACCAAATACAAGGATATAATGAACACCTTCTTTAAAAGGGGCATTATTAAAAATAAAAATGGCTGCTTATTTACAATCATAAAGCCGTGAATGCACACCCTTTATAAGCAAAATTTTAGGTCATAAAAAAATAATGCCCGTTAATGACAGACATGGCAATTATTTCAGGGAATACCGTCCTTTCTTTTCTTCAATAAAAACTTTAAAATTATGACCCATGTCAGCTTGACAGTTTTGTCTGCAAACTGGTAATGAATCAAGAGAATTAACATGGAACAGGCGATAATCCGTTTTTAAGGTCACAAAAGGTAAAAATGAACGACTCCCCGGAATCTAAAAGCATTGTCATGATTGTTGATGATGAACCCGAACATGTTGAGTTCCTCAAAGGGCTACTGGATCAGTTCGGGTTTGACCTCCAGCTGGCATTCAATGGTGAAACAGTATTTGAGCTTTTGGAAGAAGCGCTTCCGGATATTATTCTTCTGGATGTGCTCATGCCGGGGATGGATGGATTTGAAGTATGCCGCCGACTCAAAGAGGACAAAAGGACCAAATATATCCCCGTCATATTTATGACCGCCCTTACAGAGACGATCAATAAAGTTACCGGCCTTGAGCTGGGAGCGGCAGACTATATCACCAAGCCCTTTCAGACGGAAGAGGTGCTGGCCCGCCTGAAAACACATTTTGTGATGCGCCAGCTCCAGTTGCAACTCCAAAAAACCCGGCAGACCCTTGATGATCAGGTTATGTTTCGAACCCGGGAGCTTACCACGTCAAACGAACAATTAAAAAAAGACCTGACCGAACAAAAACGCATGGAAAAAATTCTCAAGCAGGCCCAGAAAATGGAAGCCATC
>JAHJLN010000081.1 GCA_018821715.1 Pseudomonadota bacterium
CATAGTCCTGAAAGACGCCTGAAATGGTTACGGTATCATTTTTATTAATTTCCAATGCTTTGTTAAAACTGCTACTATCGGCAGAGATTATGAATTCAACGTTGTCATTAAATCCCTGATCGTCGATATACTTGTTTGTGCCCAGCAACCTAATCATTGCATTGCCTTTTGTCGCTTCATAAACCCCGGAAACCTTGCCAGTTACTGTTAAGGTTTTTCCTTTGTATTTCTTTGAAAAGCGCATCCTGTTAGCATTAAATTGCTCAACCAAATCGAATGATGACAGTTGAAAACTGCCACCATGTCCTGTACTTCCAATGGACTTTTTTGTTGCAACAAGTGGTTTCATCTCATCGTAAATCGGATTACTTCTCCCGCTTTTAATCTGGGCAAATTGCATCAGCTTGTATGCATCTTTTAGTTGTGTATTTGTTGTGGAATCTGCATATATTTTATGTGCCGAAATAACATTTAAACCGAGAAAACTCCCAACGAAATCAGCAAAAAGGACCCGATGCATAGGACGACCACTTTTCTGATAACAATAAGCGAATACCTCAGCGTTGACAGAAGCTTGTCCCATTGAAATAGTAAAATTGCCCTTTTTGTATTCATGTAGGTTTTTCCTAAGCGTATCAGCAAATGCATTGCCTAATTGCCCGTCATGGTATCTATTGACCGCTTCAGGGGTACAGGTCATTTCTGCTATTGATTGGACGTTATTTCCTGTGGAATATACTTCTATAATCCGGTCAACCTCTTTCGGTGAGGTTGTTTGACAGAAAACCGATGAGCAAAATAAGGGTAAAAAGCAAATTGAGATGATAATCGATTTCATTAATGTTTCTCCGTTTTATGAGATTAGAAACAGATGACAACGAAAAGAGAGCCTTTTCTGTTGGGTCTATTAATATATTTAGTTTGCTGCAAACAACCACGCTAAGAAAGCCGATCCAAAAAACCATAGCGCAGCCACTAATCCAGGAAATGCAACCGTTCCATAGAGTTTTGAGTTTGAAACACCATAGTTTTTTAGTGATTTTTTGCCGAAACGAAGAACCTTCCAAATGGCGTATAGGTAAAGGGATGAAGCTATTAATCTAATTAATAAGTTAAGATTAGGATATCCTGTTAAGGGCTTTGATCCCAACCAATTCCAGATTGTACCGGACAATTTCAGAGGCTCTAAAATAAGAAAATTATAAAAACATGCGATGTACTTATACGGTAGTTCTAAAGTATGCCAGACTGTTAATTTACCAATAAAAAAATACAAAGTGCATCCGAGTATTGTCAGCAAAATAAAACCCAGGCACCCAAGGACGGTATCCGAAGTGTCATCGTGAACGACTACATACTTTTTCATTTTAGCAACTCAATCCTATCCATATACGCTCATTGCTTATCCAGGCCATCAATTTGCCGCCATTTTTTTTTGGCCGTCATACCGATATATTTTGGTAGCTTCTTTATCGGAAATATCAAATGAAAGCAATAAATTCAAAAGTGTGAAAGGGTACTGGTATGAGAACACCCGTTTGGTCACACTCTGAAAGGCTGCGCCAAACAGCCAATTCCGCGACCTCGTGTCGCAAAAAAAACCACCAACATCACCGGTGAAACCCGGTGCATGTTGATTGTTGAAAATTTAGAACGATAATCAAGGCGACCCCTTTTTGCCATATTATTCTATGTTGTCAAACCATTAGCCTTGTCCGACAAGAATCCTTTACTGAATTGCGTCTAACTTTTTATCTGTTCCAGATGGTGAAGCTTAGTTCCCTGATCATACTATGAAATCGAAAAAGAGCCATCACGCTGGAATGAAGAACCTCTGGGGTTTCTTTGAGAACGGCTATTGCCATCACTTTTCTTAATGTTTCAACTGCGCTCTCCTCGTTCCAGCGTATCACACTGTCATCTAAAACTACTTCCACAATATGATTTCCTAATTTATAAGATGAAAATTCTTGAAAATTTTTTATTGCAAGGTAGATTTCGGATGTTATTTTCTTTCTGATAACCAGTTCTTCTTTTTGGGTTAACTTGTGCTTTGGAATTTCTAAAGCTGATACCCAAGGTAAATTAGCCTTAATACGATCTAAACCAACTTTATCGGCTGTGACAAAAGCGACTGGTATATTATATTCTCCAAGTAAAGCCGCAAATAATTCAACTTCCGTCACGGGTGTATCATTAATTTTCACCTGCCTGATTCTTTTATGAAAAATGTGCGGACTGAATCCATCCGGCTGATCAGGTGCAGAATGCCAGCCTGTCATTATGGCTAAATCAGCTACCGGTATTTTTCCAAACATCGGTACCGGTCGCCAGTAATGCCCCTGCATGCACACCACTTTTTTTTCAAGTTTTTGCGGCAAAATATTATAACCAGTATTGTGCATATCTTTTATTGTGATATTCTCCACTCCAGCCTGTGATATACCTTTAATTACCGCATTAATATCTTCTGTAACTATTTTTCGGGTATCTTCCCACTGCCTGGAATTCTGTTTGCACTGTCTTTTATCATATATACCGACAGTTCCTTCTATATCGGCAATAACCAAAGCAGACGCTGGCATTTTTTTCATTTATATTCTACTTTCATTTTATTGACAGACTGATCTTTCTTGCAAATTGTAGACACAAAATCATACTTCAATCTCGTATGATTATACCCGTTAATAATCATTAAGTTTTTTTAGAGAGAATGTTTAGGATCTCTCGCGGTAGGAACGCCGGTTACCCAGCGCCCCCCGCACAGTCCCGGACGTGCAGTTTTCCCGCATCCGGTTCCTCGGTTGTACTCGCTTTCGCGTAAAGCATCTGCATCATGAAAACACCCTGTGCTTTTTGGTCGA
>JAHJLN010000082.1 GCA_018821715.1 Pseudomonadota bacterium
CAAGGTTGTCATGGCAGCTTCTTTTTCCATGGTCAGGCGGTTGATTTTTTCTTTCTGGATCTGTTTTTCCGACTCAATAATTTTCTCCCTGGAAGAAAAAAAATAGATAATGGGCACACCAAAAACAAGGCCAAAGACAACGCCATAGGAAAATACATTCTTAAAAAAATAATTTAGATCCACACCGCGAAAAAAGAACAAGAATCCCCAGCTCAACAAAGACCCTGAAAAAATTCCGGCGAAAAGACCGCCGGCAACACCTGCTGCCATCCAGTTATTCTGCCGTTGCTCTGCAAAATAAATCCCCATTGTTACAAAACTGCAGATGGACAGACCGATCAGCTGTGAAATAATAAACACGTCGAATAATTTTTGTTCATCCAGAACCATATAAGTTAACACGACCGCAATAATGGTATTAAATATGGCGGTAATCACGAAAGATTTTACCGTGTCTTTTGACGTGTAAACCTGCATCCAATGCCTTTTTAATAGTTGTTTAAGGTCTAAGATACTAAATGCCTCAAAGCTTGGCAACTCCATTCATCCCTTGTATTTGTCTGTTTGTCGCATTTTTTTTTAGCAAATGAAAAGAAAAAAAGGTTGAAATATGGAGAAACCATGAAGATTTTGCCCCTCTCTTGAACTTACATCCCCATAGAATACTATGACGGCATGAATGAAAATTTTTCACATCTGGGCAGGAAAAATGTGCCGTTTTTTTGATGACAATTCCCAGGTGTTTTACAGGGGGGAAATTTATTTTTCACAAAAAATCCTACAGGATTGTTTACCCAACCTTTAACCCAAAATGGTGACAATGAAAATTCATCTTCATAAAAATGCCAAAACCACTCCGGCTCAAAGGGCATTTATCCAGGCAAGCGGTCATATAAACACCTTTGAATTGGCTCAACGTCTTGGGATAAGTGAAACAACCGTTCGAAAATGGAAGAAAAGAAATTCTGTTTATGACAGATCCCATGCTCCCAATAAAATTGCAACTGCTTTGACACCTGTCCAGGAAATCATAGTGGTTCTAATACGGATGTGCCTTCGGTCCGGGCTTGATGATCTTCAAAAAATCGTTCGCTGTTTTATTTATCCTGACTGCTCCAGGTCCGGTCTGAATCGATGTCTGAAAAAATATCATATTTCCCGTCTTGAAACACTCCATACCCTTTTGCCGGTTCCTTTAAATGACCATCAAGGGGGCTATCTTTATTATACGGTTATACGCTTGCCTGACCTGGCCGGCGCCCTGAGTTCAACGTTAATCCACATTGCCATGGACATTTCCAGTCGATGGCTCCGTGTGGATATGACCCCTTGTTTTTCACCGGATAATACCTGCCGGTTTATTGAAGCTTTCATGAACCGCTTTCCTGTTAAACTCCTGGGGATCATTACAATGGACCCCATTGAATTTTCAGGTGGGGCTCAGGACTCTCAAAAAATCCATGCCCGGCACAACCAAAGCATCACCGCCTTTTGCAAAGCCCGTAATGTAAATTGTTTCATAGTTAAAAATTACCATTCCAAAACCCTGAACAGGGTAAAAAAAATGATGCATACCTCGGGCCTCCATACTCACTTTAAGGCCATTGGATCTTTTGATGATCTCAAACTTTTGATGACTAAACATATGACGGTCTACAACTCACAGCTTTGCCAAAGAACTCTGAAACAAAAGACACCACAGGAAAAGATGTGTGCCCGTTACGCGCTTTTCCCCGGCAGTTTTAAATCCAGGCCGACATAATCATTTGAGACAAATTCAGCCGTATAAAACACATTTTTATCGCTGGTATCCTTCTTGTACCGGTAAACGTTCAGGCAATGGGTTTTATTTTTTTGCCTGGAACAATATGAATCTTTTAAACGAAAGAAGGTGATGCGTATGGAGAGGTAATTTTTAAAAAATCAGAGGATAATAAATTTAACACATTTTATAATCATTAAAAAAGGAGGCTAAAATGAATATCCAAGGAATTGGACAATCGTTTACCGCCTATCGTCCATCAGGAATGCAAAATATGCGGGGCAGCTTTGACCCATCCAGTATTGATGTCAATAAAATAATGGAAAAAAAAGACACCAATGTGGACGGGGTATTAAGTGCTGACGAAACCTCCATGTCTGAGAATATGTTTTCAACTGCTGATGCAGACTCAGATGGCCTGCTCTCTTTGGAAGAATTTGAAGACATGCTTTCCAATGGACCGCCACCGCCCCCACCGCCGCAGCAAATGGGTGGCATGGGGCAAATGGGCGGCATGAAGCCGATGGGCGGTATGGACAATGGCGCAATGGATATTGATGCTGTTTTTGAGGAGGAGGATACAAATGAAGACGGCGTGATCAGCGCCGAAGAATCAAGTCTTTCCGATAATATGTTCTCACGCATTGATACCAACCAGGATGGTCAACTCTCTGCTGAAGAGGTTGAACAAAGTCTTGCTCAAAGAAAAGAAAACATGAACACCATGCAGGGCTTTTCTTCCAGGCAAACCCTGACGCAATCCCTTGCAATTACGGCCTATCAGGAAGCCATCCAGTCATTTATCACAAATTTTTCCAATGATGTCAGTGGCGCCAGTATGAGTACGTTTCTTGGAACGATTGCATAAACACCCAAGTTTATAATTATCGCAAATCATTCCATTTTAAGGAGCGGTTGCAAGCAACCGCTCCTTTTATTGGTTAAATTGTGAAGAAAAATTGAAGATTTATCTGCCTTTCTTGCAAACACGGTCAAAGGGTATTAATAAATAAGGAAGATGAAACTTTCTTATAAAATATTTTGTGTTTATCTTCTGGTGTCCTTTATTCTTTTAATTTTAATGATGGCAACCCTTCGCTTTTTTGCGTTCAGGCACTTTCAAGAGGTTGAAAAAAGACTTGAACAAGAAACACTCACCATTCTATCCTATGAATTGGCAATTGAATATCAAAGAAATAACAATTGGAACCGCTTTAAAACGTCTCCTGAAATACTGAACCGCTTTATCAGAAAAGCTCTGCCAGGCAAACCCGATGATTTACCCTTGTCTGACCCCCCCGGACCACCCGGACCCCAAAGGCCAAACAGACCACCCGGGCCACCCGAGCATCTGGTGGTAAAACCGCATCAAAGGATCGCACTTTATGATGCCGCCAAAATACTGATTGCCGGACCCGGCTTTGATATCGACAAGATGATTTTCAAGCCCATTACACTTCATGATCAAATCGTCGGATGGGTCGGGCTTTATCGACAAAGCGGCCCCCCCCATCCGTTTCGGGGTCCGGTGCTGAAAGAAAAATTAGACGTCTTTTATACCATCGGGATTATCATCTTTATCCTGACGGGCATAGTATCCTATTTTTTATCCAGGCATATCCTTTCTCCTGTCAACAAACTGATCCAGGGAACAAAAGCCTTGACCCGATTCAAGTTTGATACCCGTATTGACGTTCATACAAAAGATGAACTGGGACAGCTGGCAAAAGACTTTAACCAGATGGCAAAGACGCTGGAAACTTACGAGACCATGAGAAAGCAATGGGTGGTTGATATCTCCCATGAACTGCGAACCCCTTTATCCATTCTAAGAGGTGAAATCGAAGCCATCCAGGACGGTGTAAGGACATTCTCCAGGGAGGGAATGAAGTCGCTGCATTCTGAAACCATCTACCTTGAAACAATTGTCAACGACCTGCACCTTTTGTCCATGGCAGATACGGGTGCGCTTACCATGAAAACCGACATTATAAAACCCATTGAGATTTTAAAAACGGTTCTCAATTTGTTTAACACCCGGTTTGAGCAGGAGGACTTGAGCCTTGATGTTCGCCTTATCAATGAGAAGACCTGCATAATCGGGGATAAGGACCGGTTAAAACAATTGTTCTCAAACATTTTTGAAAACAATCTAAAATATACCCGAAAACCTGGGAAATTAACCATATGGGATAATCTCCACAGCCATGTGCTGACCATTTATATCCAAGATACAGGCCCCGGAGTTCCGCCCGGCTGTGTGGATAAATTATTTGACAGGCTCTACAGGGTTGATCGTTCCAGAACCCGTGAGCATGGAGGGTCTGGGCTTGGTCTTTCCATTTGCAAAACAATAGCATTAGCCCATAATGGTGACATCATTGCCAAGAATTGCGACCATGGCGGATTAAACATAAGCATACAACTGCCGGTGTCTAAAAAAGGCAGCAAATGACCTATCCCAATATCTTAATTGTTGAAGATGAAGCAAAAATTGCCGCCCTGTTATCAGATTATTTTAAAACCGAAAACTTTAATGTGTTTATCATAAGCCGCGGAGACCGTGTTCTTGGTTTCATGGATCAGCAACCCCTGGATCTTATTCTTCTGGATATCATGCTGCCGGGTATGGATGGAAAAAAAATCTTAAGGGAAATCAGAAAATTTTCCAGCATCCCGATTATTATGCTGACGGCACGAATAGAAGAAATCGATATCCTTCTCGGGCTGGAGCTGGGGGCAGACGATTATATTTTAAAGCCCTTCAGCCCCCGGGAAGTCGTGGCAAGGGTAAAAGCAGTTCTCAGAAGAACCCGTGAGGACATCAATCCTGAAAAAATTATTATCGGACCCTTTTCTCTGTCTCCCCAATGCCATGAAGTAAAAATCAATGACAGGGTGTTAAAAATAACCCCCAATGAATTTGGCATTCTTAAAACCATGGTGTCCCGGCCCAACAGGGTTTTTTCACGGGGCGAGCTGGTCGGGCGGGTCCAGGGATATAATTTTGACGGATACAACAGAACCATTGATACCCATATAAAAAATCTTAGAAAAAAAATAGCCGCTCATCTGCCGGGCACAGAAGTGATTCACTCTGTCTATGGTACGGGATATAAATTCAGCCTGACACTTGATTAACATCAGGTGCCGGTTTTTTTAAATTCCTGGTGCACCAGCGCTGTGGTCTCCAGCAGGGGAATTCTGTCTTCTCTGGACACAAGATCCTTGTACGGCCCTAAAAGTGCCTCATACTGATGGTGATAATAGTCCGGCAGCGCAATCGTATCTCCTTGATGAAAAGCCCTGAAGTGATGATCTGTTTTCAGCAGGTTCAACACCTGCCGCATGGTTCGAATCATGAGCCTCAGACTGATATTTCTTATGGGATGATACCCTTTAAAGATCCAGTTTTTTGTGGTTTTTAAGGCGGCAAACTGCATGGCAGGGGATGTCATGTGAGAGAATGTTTCTATGAGGTTTTCATAAAAATCAATGGGCGAATAATTCTTTATGGTCGTGGCAAGATACGGTTTGCAGTAAAAGGTAAAGGGCAATGCGGTTAAAATCCTTGCCTGGCTCAAATATCTTTCAAACAAAGGGGTCTGGCCGAATGGTGCCGGAATGTTCAATGAATGGGACACATAAGGGGTTCTGGATATAAATTCTTTGTTGAGCAGGACAGGGTCACGACCGTTGTCAGTATCAAGGCCAAACATGAGATTTGCCTGGATAATAGGGATGTATTGATGAATGAGCTCAAATTTATCAATGATCTCATTTAATTTATCCCTGGCAGAATCAACCCGCGTAATCCCGGCTTTTCTTGAGTAAGCATCCCATGATTCAATACCGGGGATAACACAAAGGCATCCTGCTTTTTTCATTCGGTTAAGGCGGTCCTTTGTCAATGAATTTAAGGATCCCTCCGTAAGGAACCAGCGTTTTCTGGGATGAGGGACTCTTTCAATGACCGTCATAATCTCGTCAAATTTTACTCCGAAATTCGGGTCATAAAAATTAATTCTTATCTGGGGAAAATATTTTGCAGCAAATAAAAGATCTTCTTCAACCCTTTCTAAGGGCAAAGGGTTATAGGGCGTGTTCCAGTCCACACAAAAATCACAGGAATAGGGGCAGCCTGTGCTTGCAAGGATAGGGATAAACGAAAATCGTGACGGCTTTTTGTTCCAGAAACTGGCTATCCTGATTTCCGGCAGGCGCTCTTTAATACCGGGAATGTCTTTTAGTCTTCGCGGGCTTGTTACAATTTTTTTCCTTGGAAAATCGCTTAAAATTTCCTTTACCAGAATCTGATCGCAGTCTTTAACCACCACATCAAAAAATCGCAATGCATCAAAAGAGAATTGCTTTGCATGGGGACCGCCGATAATCGTCAGAATGCCGGGCGTTTGTTTTTTTATCAGTTTTGCCAGGGCATATGCCAGGCCGCTGCCCCGGGAAAAGCAGGATATGAAAATGACCTCCAGATCACTGGGTATCAATTTGATGGGATCTTTCTGTCCATAATATGTCGCATAAAAGACATCATGGCCCAGGTTTCTGCACCATACACTCACGGCCTGGGGCATAATGCTGGCATATTGTTTAACCACTAAAAAGTCATGGGGCATTTTTTCAAAGGACCTGTTTGCATCCTCGCTTAAAAGTTCCAGAACACCGATCTTCATTATCAGGAGAATTCCTTTTACCACTATTCATTCATATCATAAAAGAAAGAAACTAATGTCGTGTCAATTAACAATTATCTTTCTGAAAATCAATGACAGATATCCTTGTTTTCATTTCCATTCATGGTTGAATTTCATGGTTTCATCCCCTCTATTCTGCCATTGGTCTTAATGAAATTGCATTTAAAATAAAATTACCTATGATGAAACAAATCAAAACTGATTTTTAATTTTAACCAACCACAAACTAAGGAGAAACAACCCATGAAACAATTAAACCTTTTTATACTGTTTTATTTCATACTTTTTATACTTACTTCCATGAATACCTTTGCAGGTCAAACCACCCCCAGTACCGCAGATTTGACAATCCATATCACAGGATTTGAGACGTCAGCCGGTATTGCAAAAATGGCGCTGATTAATTCAAAAGAAAATTATACTGAAGAGACCCCGTTTAAAGGATATGATTTTAAAATTACCAACAATGAAGTCATTGAAACCATCCCTCTCCCGTATGGGGAATATGCCATTAAGGTCTTTCATGATGAAAACAAGAACAATGAGCTAGATACGATGGTCTTTGGCATTCCGGCAGAGCGGTACGGGTTTTCAAATGATGCAAGAGGGATGTTCGGCCCCCCTGAATATGATGCGGCTGTTTTCAAACTGGATGCTCCTAAAAAAGAAATCTCCATTACCATAAAATAAATCATTAATAAAAGGAGGTCTGTCTCATGGAATCTTCCGACAAATTAACCCGGCGAAATTTTTTAAAAACCCTTGTTGCGGCATCCAGTGCAGCTGCCATAAGCTGGACAGGCTTTGAAGCAGTTGCAGATAGTATCTCTGACAAAAAAGAGGTCCCACTTGTTATCATAGGAGCAGGCCTTGGCGGACTTGTTTCTGCTGCCTATCTGTCCAAATACGGGTTTGATGTTACCCTGATTGAACAGCATGCTGTTCCGGGCGGATATGCCACCTCTTTTGACCGCCAAGACTTTACCTTTGACGTCTCATTGCACGCAACGGTTGCCGAACATGCCATGCCCCAGATGATTCTGGCAGACCTTGGCATCTGGGACCAGCTGAAGGTTGCCTATACACCGGAACTTAGGCGAATCGTCACTCCCCGCTTTGATGTGACCCTGCCGGCGAAAAATCCGGAAGGGGTAAAAAAAGAATTATCCAGGGTTTTCCCCCATGAAAAACAGGGCATCTATAATTTTTATACGGAAATGGAACAGGTGATATCGGAAATTTGGGGGGGCAGACACTTTAAAACCTCCATGATGGCCAGACTTGAGAATCTGTCCCTTGAACAATGGATGTCAAACCATGTTACTGATGGTGATGTAAAATACTGCATGGCGATCTTTTCCGGATATTACGGCGTTTTGCCGGCCCATATCAATGCCCTGTTTTATGCCATTGCCACAGGAGAATATCTTGTCCATGGCGGCCAGTACTACAAAACCCGGTCCCAGAATTTAAGCGATACCCTTGCAGACTGCATTGAAAACCATAACGGAAAGATCCATTACAACACCCAGGTGGAACATATCCTTTTTGATGATAAAGACAAGGTTAAGCGTGTTATAGACACCAATGGAAATGCATACCCTGCAAAGGCAGTTATCGCCAATTGCAGTGTTCCGGCTTTGATCAATAAAATGGTGCCGTCAAACATAGTTCCCCTTAAATTCTCACAGCAGATCCAAAAGCGGAACACCTCTTTTTCAAGTTTTGTGGTCTGGCTTGGCCTGAAGAATAAAATCGACCATGTTAAAGAATATGAAATTGATTTGACACAGGACACAGACCTTAGCCTTCACCCGCTTTTTTCAAAAAAAGACCTGGCAGACTCAAATATGAGTATCACCATTTATGATAACCTGTTTAAAGCGTATTCAGTCCCGGGGAAATCAACAATTTCCATTATGTGCCTGTCTGATTTCAGCCCCTGGAAAAAATTTGAAAAAGACTATTTTAATGGCCAAAAAGATGACTATAACAGGGAAAAAGAAAGAATTGCCCAGCGATTTATTCAACGCGTTGAACAAACCTTGATCCCGGGTCTCTCCAACATGGTGGAGGTCATGGAAATCGGGACTCCCTTAACCAATATGTTTTATACAAAAAACCCGGAGGGCGCCATTTACGGATTTGACCGCAACATGCCCCATCTAAGTGCAAAAACACCCATCAAAGGACTTTATCTTGCCAGTGCCTGGTCCCATGGCGGCGGCTACACCCCTGTCATGATGGCAGGACGCGAAACAGCAAAACTGGTCTTAAAAGAATTTAAGACGCTTATGGCCTGATAAATCAAACAGACGGCAATTATCAAGCACAATTTTTAAAATGCCAAATACAAAGGGGTTGAAAAATTTTATTGCCCACCCCCCTGTAAAAGGGGTATGATTCCATTTCAACCGGTTCACCAGATCAAAAGAAAAGGATGGAGAATGGCAACCCTGATAAGATTCACACCGAACAGATGTGCACGGTCTGTCCTTTTTTTGATTTCCATCATGCTCCTGGTTCTCTGGGGCGGTTTATTCGAGTCTTTTGCTGCAATTGCTTCAAATGACACTGCACAAAACATGGAAAACGTGGATTCCATTGAATCCATTGACAAAACCATTGAGTCTCTGGATATCACCATTGATAAAATAACACGGACTCAAACAGATAAACTGGCCAATGAACTGGGGACAGCAAGCGATCAGATTCAAAAAAAGATGGCCGGATTAAATGCCTTGCGTTCAGTCCATGTCAGATTAAAAAATGCCCTTCTCGGACTGGAAAAGGTCAAAAAAGAACAACAAGCCATTGAACAGCTTTATGAAGACTATCGCACAAACGGAATGATTAAAAAACCCCCCTATTCCCTGACATTCCATGATTCAATTCAAGCCCAAATTTTTACTGCCACAAAAAATAAAAAAAATATTGAACTGACAATTGAACTTCTGAAAAAAAATCATGAAGAATTTCAAAATCAACTGGCCCAGAAAGAAAAGGAACTCAGACAGGTTAAAGAAACCCCTGAACAGCAAAGCTCCGGGAACACAATAGCGCTTGAAGTAATGGAATTGTCTATTCAACATCTGATAACCATGGTTCATGCATTGACCATTGAGATGGAGCGGTATGAAATAGAAAACCGCTCGGCTGACATCAAAATCAAATTGTTAAAAGAGCAGGCATCCTTTGTGGGATCAAATATTCACCATGACAAAGAAGACCTGAATCACCAACTGGAGTTAATCCAAAACAAGGAAATTGCTATTCAAAATGACATCAACAACTTCAAAATTGACCAGAAAGCTGTTGACCAGGAATGGATAAAAGCAAGGCAAACCCTGGATGCCGCAAGCCTTGAACAGGAGCGGAACACTGCGCAGGCATTTTTAAAGGCAAGGGATGAATGGAGAAAAACCTATATCCTTGTATTGGAACTCGAGCAGGATTCTCTTGTTTTGCTCAACCAGCAGAAAGCAATCTGGCAGAAGCGGTATGCCATTGTGGAGGAAGATCTTCCCTTCAGCCAAAAGATACAGATAAAAGATGAGACGGAAAAAAATATTAACAGCTTGAACCAGACCCTGCAGATACAGCAGAATTATCTGGTGAACCTGCAAAAACAAATATCTGCCATTGAAGGATTGATGCAGGAGGAGGTGTCCCCATCCATTAAAAATCATTTTTTGGTTGAAATGGATGCATTGCGAAAACAGTTTGACAGGCGATTGGAATTTCAATCCATGATTGTTGCCACGGATCAGGTTGAGCGAAACCTCCTGGCGCAGGTGGAAAAGCAAATGGATCAACGCTCTGTAAAAGACCGTTTTTCAGGGTTTGGCCAGGCCTTAAAAAATTTATGGAACCTGGAAATCTGGGTGGTTGACCAGCAGCCCGTCTCTGTTGGGAA
>JAHJLN010000083.1 GCA_018821715.1 Pseudomonadota bacterium
TCGACCAAAAAGCACAGGGTGTTTTCATGATGCAGATGCTTTACGCGAAAGCGAGTACAACCGAGGAACCGGATGCGGGAAAACTGCACGTCCGGGACTGTGCGGGGGGCGCTGGGTAACCGGCGTTCCTACCGCGAGAGAGTTTGGACGTCGATGGTAGGCTATAGCAGCACCCGGAATTACATTGATGTCCATTATAACGGTGCTGTGCTATAATTGTAAATATGAACTGGTAATTGGTTAGCTGTAATCAAAAAAACACGGTAAGAATTATGTTGTCAGTTTTTTTACGGATTTTTCAAATTCGTTGTAACCTATTGATTTGTAAGGCGATACTGACTTGCACGGGAAGTGTTCGAATGTTCTGTAAATTCAAAAGGTTAAGGCCACTCGCAACATAATGGTATCATTAGGGACGAGTCAAATCAAATGAATTACCGAGCGCTTCTTTCACCAGTCCGGGATTTTTGAATATTTCCCAAATACCATATCTGGTATGGACTGTTTTTTAGGCCCTGGTGGAAAATTCAACTATACAGAAAAATTCAAAATCAAATTTTTAAAGATGCCGTTTACGTTAATTGGAGATAATCATTCACGGCCCGAAAATGCAAGGGTAACCTTTTTACTCTTAAGTTGAGTAAGATTTTAGCATTCCATTCAATTTTATTGGAGTTTGCATGATGGACTCTTTTCGATTTTTTTACCAATCCGGAAACTCAAAGATCACATGCAAAAGATTGACTGTTCCAATACTCAATAATCCGAATTGGATCTGAAATACAATACGCGGCATTTGAAATAATATAGTTTTATAAGATTTGTTCATTGCGTTAAAACGAAATCAACTATTGGGATGAGTTGAATCATCATGCCTTTTTTGCTTGAGATACGAGCAGTTTATGAATGATATTGGCAAATCGCTGCCGGTCCTTCTGGCTCATGGGTGGTGGCCCCTGACTTTCGATTCCGCTTGCCCGGAGCGTCTCTGTAAAATCCCGTATGTATAATCGCGATCCAATGTTTTCTTTTGAGTAGACCTCTCCACGCGGGCTCAGCGCAAAGCCTTGCTTTTCGATCACCAAGGCTGCCAGGGGAATATCACTGGTGATGACCAGATCGCCCGGCTTCACGCTCTTTACGATCTCATTGTCTGCCACATCAAAACCGGAATCAACCATAAGGAATTTGATAAAGCAGGAATCCGGTATGCGAAGCGGCTTATTGGCAACAAGGGTTATGAATGTGCCTGTCCGCTCGGCAGCCCTGAATAAAATTTGTTTGATCACAACCGGGCACGCATCTGCATCCACCCATATATCCATTACATGCCCCTTTTATATCCGCATCATAACAAGATCAATTCCTATCGAAGATAGCGCAGAATCCGGCCTTGAAACGGTGAGGACAGATAGTCCGCATTGACAGGTTTTGTCTGGCTGTGGGAATAGCCAAGATTCACCATTTTTTTACTGAACTTTGCATGATGACCCCTCCCAGGATCCACAAGGATCACTTCGCATTGCGGCTTTGCATGCTGATCAATAAAACCGGACAACAGGTTGACATGGCAGCTTTCATACAAAAGGTCGCTGCCGATAACAAGATCAAACTTCCCCAGGCCGCAGTCCTTATCGCCCCATCCCATGCGGACAAAGGGTATTTTTTCACCCTTGTTCAGCAAAACGTTTTCCGCAAGAAACTGCTCTGCTTCCGGGTGATGGTCAGTGGCGGTGATATCTGCAAGGCGATGGTTGAGCACCAGGCTTGCCAGAGCAATGCCGCAGCCGACTTCCAGGATATGCTTTCCTGCAATGGTATAGTCAGACATAAGATGTGCCAGAACCTCGCCTGATTCCCAGACCACCCCGAACATCGGCCATGAGGCTGACGATATTCCCAGTTTTTCGGCAGCACCATCCACATCAAGATACTGCAGTAGGTTGCGCAAGGTCCGGACATGAATATCCACATCACCAAACTCAATGGTTTGATAGCAAACGCGCAGCAAAGACATAAAACTCCCATAAAAAAAGATGATACACAGCACGCTTACTCTTAAACCGGATTTGCCGCGTAAAATTGTTATTATATACGGATTCTCCTTATTTAGCCAATGAATAATCCAACTGCTCCGCGGTCTTTGATCCTATTCCTTCCGATTTTCCAGAATATCCAGGACCTTTTTGCACTGGTTTTCCGCCCGTGTTTTCATGTCTTTGGCAAGCTTAACAGTCTTGGTTTTAAACGTTTCATCTGTAATGTCTGTCATGTTGATCATGACATTTCTATAGGCTCCCCAGATACCGGTTTCAAGGGCTTTTGCCCCGACTTGTACATCGGATTTTGACGCAAGATTTCCACATCCGGCAATCTCCACCATGGCATCCCAGGCAGCATCCGCAAGCCTCATTGTGGTCAAGGGAATATCAATTGCTTTTTTCAAGCCCTGCTGCATCTTTTCAAATTTGAGTTTCTTTTCTTCCCTGGTTTCTTCAGGCAGGCGCAGGGCCTGCACATAATCATTAAACGCATCTGTATCCGCATCAATCATGGGAATCAGGGCGCGGGCAGCATGGTGAAGGGGCGGAACAATCCTGCGCAACCTTGCATCAAGATCTTCAAATTTGCGAACTCCAAGGGTGAGTTTGGCCACCATGGAACCCAATCCTGCACCAATGGCAGCAATAGCAGCAGAAGCAGATCCGCCGCCAGGGGCTGAACTTCTTGAGGCCACTTCCTGGATAAATTCTCGGACTGTCATCCCTGCCAGGGGTTCAATCTTTTCTTGGGCAATTATATACTCGATGATTTTCTCTTTTGGATTGAACGGCGCAACAGAATTTAATCCCAGACGTTCTATGGCAAGCCGGACCTTCTGGTCTTCGTCCAGGACAAAAAGATGCTCTTTTTCAATATAATAGTCTGCCGCCATGAGGATGGCTTCCAAAGGGACCACGCCTACAATTTCAGATCCTGTTACCGCGACATTCAGTTCTTTGGCATCTTTTTTAACTTCTTCATACAGCACATGGGGCGGGGTAACATGGTAATTGTTCAAATTGACCGTGACCTGGGCAAGGTTGTAATCTTGAACATACCATCCCATGCCTTTGACTTCCTTGAGCCGTCCGGGTTCATCCGGGCCGCGGCCGGCTTCCCGAAGATTCAAGGCTATCCGGTGGGCCTGGTTGGGTGTGGATAACAGATTGACATTATAGGCAATCAGAAAAAACCGTGCCCCTGTGACCGTAGCCCCCCACTCAGGGACAAATTTTGCAGGCCCGAAATCCGGTTTCCATTCTTTTGTGGTGATTCTGTCTTTTATGCCTTCATATTGCCCTTCCCTGATCTGGGGAAGTGTTTTCCGGTATTCAAGGGTTGCGGACGCTTCATACAGATAGATGGGAATGCCAAGCTCACTGGCTGCACGGCTGCCGAATTCCTTTGAAATCTCAATGCATTCTTCCATGGTTACGTTGGCAACAGGGATAAACGGGCAGACATCCATGGCTCCCATTCGATGATGTTCCCCTGTGTGGGTTGTCATGTCAATTTTTTGTCTTGCCACCCGGGCAGCGTTCAAGGCACCCTGCACAACGGCCTCAGGATCTCCCACAAATGTGTAGACCGTTCTGTTGGTGGATTTTCCGGGATCAACATCCAGAAGGCGACAGCCTTTGGTCTGTCCAATGGCCTGGGCAATGGCGTCTATGGTTTCCTTATTGCGGCCTTCACTAAAATTAGGGACACACTCGATTATTTTTTTCATACCAGTATATTTCCTTTATCATGGTTGACACTTTACTTTATTTGCATTGTTTTATCATAAAGCAGACAACTTGTATAGACAGGTATAGCTTTTTTGATTAATTTTTTTTCAGTGAAGGAAACCGTGAGCTGTCTGTGTGGGGGTAGAACTTGGCTCCGGAAAACATGTTCATGAATTCCTGGTTGACATTCAGTTCAATGTAGGTGATGGATTTTTGAATCTTCATGATCCGTTCAAAAGCCTCCGGAGTTTTCAGCAACACCTTTGCCCCGCCAAGAGAACTGTTTCCCAGCACCTCAAAGGTGTCAAGGGAGATATCCGGGAGCATGCCAATGGAGATGGCAGAGACAGGATTGATAAATGATCCGAATGTTCCTGCCACATAAAACTTTTCCAGGGCTTCAAATTCAAGGCCGGCTGTATTTTTTACAATCACTTCTAAGATGGTATACATGGCCGCCTTTGAACTGGTCAAAGAATTTAAGTCCACCTGGCTCAGACAGATGGGATCGCCTGTTGCTGAATGATCCGGGTCCACAAGGATAAAATAGGTGATCCCGTCTTTTTCATACAACCGGTTCCGGCAGGCCGGCTCAAAGAATTTCCCCCTGATATCGATGCGGTTTGATAAAAAGAGGCTGGCAGCCAGATCAATCATTCCGGAACCGCAGATGCCCACCGGTTTTTTATCGTCTATGGCATGAACCATAAGCTCCCGGGTATCAGGATCAATCCAGACCTTGTCGATGACGCCTGGTTTTGCCGTCATGCCCATTTTACTGACCCCGCCCTCCAGCGCCGGCCCTGCAGCTCCGGCACAGGCAAGAAGAAAATCCCGGTTTCCAACAACGATTTCTGCATTGGTTCCCACATCCACCATGAGGCATGGATTTTCTTTCTGGTCAAGATTGGAAAAAAGAATGCCTGAAATCAGATCACCGCCAAAATAGGACCCGATATTGGGAAAGAGAAATACCCGTCCGTTTTCATTTATATCAAGGTTCAGATTGCGGGCCGGTTGTGTATCCGGGATATTCACGCAGGGGATATAGGG
>JAHJLN010000084.1 GCA_018821715.1 Pseudomonadota bacterium
AGGCATTTTACTCCTTTTTGTGATCGCATCTTTGATCAATGCTGAATTTGTGTCCGGCCAGGTAAATAAATATTTCGGGCTCTCGTGCAAATATTTTGGTGCCTACTGGCAATGGCTTCTGTTTTTAAACTTTATTATTGCAATGGGGCTTGCCGTGTCAAAATACGGTGATGTCAGACTAGGCAATATCGATGCGCCGGAAATGAGCACCTTTAAATGGGTGGCAATTATCATGTGTACCCTTCTGGCCGGGGGCGGGGTATTCTGGTCTGCTGCAGAGCCGATGTACTATTTTATCAGTACACCTCCTGCATTTGATGGAATTGCGTCTGCCACTAAAGCCGCTATCGTGCCGGCCATGGAACAAAGTTTTTTACACTGGGGATTTCTGGCCTGGTCAATTCTGGGCACCCTGGGGGCTGTTGTGCTTATGTATGTCCATTATCATAAAGGTCATAAACTCCAGGCAAGAGGATTGATGTATCCTGTTTTTGGTGCAAAAATCATGACAAATACCCTTGGACAGATTGTTGAAGGGTGTTGTATTCTTGCTGTTGCTGCTGGAACCATCGGACCTATCGGGTTTTTGGGTCTCCAGGTCAGTTATGCGCTGCACCAGATTTTTGGTATTCCCGATGTTTACGGAACCCAACTGGCCATTATTATTACCCTTGTCTGTGTGTACACCATCTCTGCCGTCACAGGTCTGCATAAAGGTATCCAGATATTGAGCCGGGTAAATGTCTGGCTGACCATCGCCCTGATGGCTGTTATTTTGTTGATCGGGCCTGGTGGATTTATTATAGATACATTTACCCAATCCGTGGGTGCGTATTTAAAAGATTTTACAACACTCAGCCTTTTTCGTGGTGATTTAGGGTGGCTATCCTGGTGGACCGTCTTTTTCTGGGGATGGTTTCTTGGATACGGTCCTTTGATGGCCGTTCTGATTGCCAGAATTTCCAAGGGAAGAAGCATCCGGGAAATCATGTTGGCTGTCGGTATTGTGGCCCCTGTTGCCACACACTTCTGGTTCACTATTCTGGGCGGAACGGGTATCTTTTATGAATTGGCCACTCCCGGAGTTATTTCCGGTCCGTTAAAAGACGCAGGACTACCGGCAGCACTTATGGCTGTCGTGGGTCAACTTCCCATGGCGTCCGTTTTAATACCACTTTTCTTGATTTTGATTTTTCTCTTTCTGGCCACCACCGGAGATTCCATGTCCTTATCAATTGCCATTTGTGTTACAGGTGAAGATGATCCACCAAAGAACATGAGGGTATTCTGGGCCGTTACCATGGGTGTTGTTGCTGCTATCCTTATCCGCATGGGATCTGGCGGTATCGGCGCTTTGCAATCCTTTATCGTCATTACGGCGGTTCCGGTTGGATTTATCATGCTGCCTACTTTGTGGGGCGGTCCCAAAATAGCAAAAGAATTGTATGAGGAACAGAATAAAGGGTAAAGTTTTTTTACTCATGATAATATGATAAAATGGTGGGAAATGGATTAAGACGTCCTGATCCCGCCATTACACAATAAAAAAGGTCCATACCGGCCAAAAAGGCGTTTGCCACATTTAAGGAGAAGCAAGAATGAACCCCACTCTCAATTTTTTAACCCCTGCGGACATTGAAACCATCCATGAATGTTCTTTAAAGATATTGAGGGAAATCGGGATGCGGTTTCCGGCGAAAGAAGCTTTGGAATTTTTTGAAAGGGCCGGTGCAACCATCATTGATAACGATATTGTCCGCATGGATGAATCCCTTGTCAATGATGCCTTGAAAAAAACGTTAAAACGAAATGAAATGACCCTTTTCGCTCTGGACCCGGAAAAGGATGTCAGTTTTGCAAGCCATGATCCGGGCATCACCTGTATGACCATGGCAACCAGTGTGATTGACCCATGGTCCGGAAAAAAGAGGTCTGCAACAAATAAGGATTTAGAACAGCTGGTCCGAATTGCTGACCAGCTTGAGCACATTAAAGTGTCAGGTGGCCCTGTTACCCCCCAGGACGTTGAGTACACTGTCTGTGACTGGCATACCTGGGCAACATGTATGAAAAACACCACCAAGCATATTACAGGTGGTGTGTTGGGGTATAGAGGGGTGAAGGATGCCATAGAAATGGGCAGTATCGCTGCAGGCTCCAGGGAAGCCTTTTTAAAGCGGCCGTTTATTTCCGGCTGGGTATTGACCCTGCCGCCATTGAGCATGGACACTGCCTCTCTTGAAGCCATGATGGAAATGAACCGGAACAATATTCCCATCATGTTGAGCTCAGGTCCAATCTTAGGAAATACATCCCCTGTAACCATCCCGGGCATGGTGGCCCAGGCGCATGCTGAAATTCTTGCCTGTATTACCTTGTCACAATTGATCAATCCCGGTGCACCATTGGTTTACACCAGTTTTGCCCGGGGAATGAATATGAAAACCACCAATATATCAATGGCGGGTCCGGAATTTGCCGTGTTAAAAGTCGCCATGTCCCAAATGGGTCTTTTTCTGGATCTTCCCATTCGAATGCCATCCATGTTGAGGGATGCCAAGGTTCTGGATGCCCAGGCCGGGTTTGAAACCGGTATGGTGGGGACCCTTTCTTCATTTAACGCCGACATCATGGATGCCATGCAGCTTGATACCGATATGGTGGTGGATTATCCGGATCTGGTGTTTTGTAATGATTGCATGGCCTTTATCCAACACGCCCTGAGAGATATCTCAGTGGATTCCACTTCCCTGGCTTTTGACGTGATAAAAGAAGTCGGCCCGGGGGGTAATTTTCTGGCCACTCAGCACACATTTAACAACTTTAAAACTGAATTATGGCATTCAGACCTGTTTGATCACGACAACTGGGATAACTGGGAAGCCAAAGGGTCAAAAACGATTCGGGACAAAGCGCTGGAAAAGGTTTGTAATATGCTCGAACAAGAGGCCCCGTCAATTTTATCATCAGACCAGGAGCTTGCCATCGATAAGATCGTTGAAAAAGCCGCAAAAGAGTTATAAATGCGAATCAGACCATTTGATTTTAAAGTAGCCGATAGTCTGGCTGATGCTTTAAAGCAATTAGATCAGACCGGTCCGGATGCACGCCTGATTGCCGGTGGAACAGATCTTGTTTTAAACTTAAAGAAAAAGACTGTCCAACCCAAAGTCATTATCAGTCTTCATTTACTAAAAGATCTGGAGTGTATTGAAGAAAAAAATGACGTTATCCATATTGGTGCCTTGGCAAAACATGCAGATCTGGCCATTCATCCGATCCTTGAAAAACATGCCTCGATTCTTTGCCAGGCAGTGGGCTTAATTGGATCATGGCAGATTCGCAATGCCGGGACCATTGGGGGAAATATTTGTAATGCCTCTCCGGCAGCTGATTCTGCCCCACCACTTCTGGTCCTGGATGCCGATGTGGTTGTTGCCGGTTTAAAAGGCGATAGAATTATTCCGGTCACCTCTTTTTTTACAGGACCCGGTCAAACCGTGATGGAGCCAAACGAAATTCTTAAAGAAATTCGGTTTAAACCATCTGTCAATCCATCTGCCGGATGTTATTTAAAGCTGAGACGACGCAAAGCTGTTGATATTTCCCTGGTCGGGGTCGCCTTTCAGGCACAAACCGATGCCACAGGAAAAAATATTGAAAAGGTAGGCATCGCCCTGGGCGGTGTTGCACCCACACCGATCCGGGTTCCCGAAGCAGAAAGCTGTTTTAAAGGGATTTCTATAGACAAGGCTTTTGAAAAAATCAAACTGTGTGCCCAAGCCTCTGTTGAAGCAGCGAAGCCGATTGATGACCTGCGGGCCAGCGCAGATTACAAGCGCACTATAGTTAATGTATTTGTGCAGCGATGTGCCCAACAGGTATTAACAGAATTGAAAATACCAATGCTCAAAAAAATAGAGGGTGATCTATGAAGACAATACCTATGCATCTTAATGTAAATGGCGAAGATTATCATATCATGGTGAAACCCAATCAGGTGCTGTTGGATGTATTGCGTGATGATTTGGAGTTAACGGGCACAAAAGAAGGTTGCGGTCTTGGTAAATGCGGTGCCTGTACTGTGTTGCTGGATAAGCGACCGGTTCATTCATGCCTCGTATTGGCCCTGCAGGCTGATGGGTGTGAAATCACAACCATTGAGGGCATAGGTGGAAAACAACTGCATCCGCTCCAGGAATCGTTTGTGGAAAAGGGCGCTATCCAGTGCGGATTTTGTACGCCCGGAATGATTACCACGGCAAAGGCCCTGCTCGATGAAAATCCCAATCCAAGTGAGGAAGATATTAAATTGGCTATTGCAGGTAATCTTTGCCGCTGTACAGGCTATCACAAAATTGTGGATGCCATCCATTCATGCACATGTGAATCCCTAAAGGCCTCAAAAGAAGGGAGGGATGACTGATGACTCAATTAGATATCGTCGGCAAATCTTTTCCCCAGATAGCTGCCCGGGAAAAAGCATCTGGTTATACGAAATTTGTAACCGACCTGGTCCGACCAAGAATGCTCCATGGCCGTGTGCTCCGCAGTCCGCACCCCCATGCAAGAATCCGTTCTGTTGATACGGCAAAAGCAGCCGCTCTGCCAGGGGTTAGAGCGGTAATTACCTACGCCGACACACCCCAAATCAAATTTGGTCCTCGATCCGAAGACTGGACGATTTTTGCAGATGATAAAACACGATTTCATGGTGATGAGGTTGCAGCCGTTGCAGCCATAGATCTGGATACAGCTGAAGAAGCACTGGACCTGATCGAGGTCGAATACGAACCGCTTGATTATGTTATCAGCCCCATAGAGGCTATGGCTGCCGGAGCACCTTTAGTGCATGATGATAAACCGGGCAACATTGCCTCTGAGTTTAAAATTGAAGCCGGAAATGTGGATAAAGCGCTTGATGAGTCTTATGTGGTTTATGAAGACAAGTTTTACACCAGCCAGGTCTACCAGGCATTTATGGAGCCCATGTCTATTCTGGCGGAAGTGGATCTGTCCGGACGTCTGACCATTCGGACCGGAACACAGATCCCGAATATGATGCGCATGACCTATGCAAAAGCACTGGGCATGTCACCGGAAAACATCCGTATTATAGTTCCGGAATATGGTGGTGGCTTTGGCGGAAAAATGGAAAACAATATCCATCTCATTGCATCTGTATTGGCCCAGAAAACCGGTCAACCGGTGAGGCTTGTGAATACCCGTCATGAGGACTTTTTGGCAGGCAATCCCCGTGTTCCCATGCACTTTGATATCAAACTGGGAGCGACGCGCGATGGTATCTTAACGGCTAAGGATGTTAACGTAGTCGGGGCTGCAGGCGCCAGGCTGGTCTATTCCCAGGTAATCGTTTCTACAGCGTGTTACCGGGTGGACTCACTGTATCGATTCAAAAATGTTCGGGCAAAAGGATATACAATATATACAAACACGGTTCCCACTGCCTGCTATAGAGGATTTGGGAATTCCCAGTCTACTTTTGTGCTGGAGTCTGCCATGGATGAATTGGCACATCAATTGAAAATTGATCCGGCAGAACTCAGAATTAAAAATGGCATGGGCCCCAATGAAACCAGCGTGCATGGTTGGAAAATTGCCAGTTCCGGTTTGATAGAATGTATTGCAAAAACAAGAGAGGCGGCAAACTGGGACCAGAAAAAAAAAGATAAAACACCCTATAAAGGGATTGGCCTTGCCTGCTGTAACCACGTGTCTGGAAACCATCCCTTTGCCCGGGAGTTTGACGGTGGCTCTGGAATCGTTCGAATCGGCAAAGACGGCCGGGTAATAGTATACCATGGCGAGTCTGATATGGGACAGGGTCAGAATACAACTTTTGCTCAAATTGCTGCAGAATGTTTAGGCGTGCCCATGGATGTGGTTAATGTTGCCCAGGT
The DNA here is from genome assembly GCA_018821715.1 of Pseudomonadota bacterium. Lineage (GTDB taxonomy): Bacteria > Desulfobacterota > Desulfobacteria > Desulfobacterales > Desulfobacteraceae > Desulfobacula. The sequence continues at coordinate 5,922 of JAHJLN010000084.1, forward strand.
CGATACGGATATCTCTCCGTTTGGTCTAGGATCATTTGCCACACGAGGAACATTGATGGGAGGGAATGGTGTACTTGCAGCAGCAAAAGATGCCAAAAAGCAGCTGGTTAAAATTGCATCTGAATTATTAAAAGTGCCGGTTGATGCTGTTCAATGTAAAAAAGGCCTCTTTTCTGTCCGGCAATCGTCTCAGAAAACACTTTTTTCCGGCCAGTCATCTTCGCAAAAAACAATTTCATTTAAAGAGGTTGCTTCCCAGGCAACAATTAAGCACCATGGCGCGCCTATCGTTGGAATAGGATTTTATAAACCACCCACTGAGCTGCCGGACCCGGAAACAAAAAAAGGCAATATCTCACCGGCATATCCGTTTGGATGTCAGATTGCTGAAGTAGAGGTAGATCCGGATACAGGACAGGTCACTGTCACTAATTTTTATGCAGCCCACGATGTCGGGCGTGCCATAAACCCAATGGCAACAGAAGGACAAATTCAAGGGGGGATTGCCCAGGGGCTTGGGTGGACCTTGATGGAAGATATGACCTATGAGAACGGTAAAATGAATAATGCCGATTTTGTTGATTATATTGTTCCCAGTTGTTTTGATGTCCCTGATGTGAAAACCTTTTTAGTTGAACCCATTGAACCAAATGGTCCTTATGGTGCAAAAGGAATTGGGGAACCTGCATTGAATCCGACCATGGCTGCCATCACTAATGCCATCTATGACGCCACCGGGATTAGAATAAAAAAACTGCCTGTAAATCCACAAAAATTATTGGCAGCGATGAAGCAATCAAAGTAATACTAAAATGATTCTCCCCCAAAAAAACTGGAGGCTGAGTTAAGCCACTTTTTAGAAAAATATCCAACCCGCTAAATACACCAGACAAGCCGGTGATTTGTTTTAAAAAACACTATCGGGAAATGGTCTGAACAAAACTTATCAAAAAAATAAAGTTTAATGGTCAACTGAACCAAACAGGGTTATTATTTTTCGTTGGCTGAACTGACATTATCGGTAATAGCATTCTTTTGCATTTTGAGCATAATTTCATTAAGTAGTTCTTTGACATGATGGGAATCGTTCCAATGGGTAAGGTTCCCTTTCCATTCAATTTCGATATCACCATGTTTGATTCTTATAGTTTGGTCAGAGTTTAATTGTCTTTTTGTATTTTCCAAAGCTCTATACCTTAGTGCTCCTATAGTTACTATCATTGAACAAAAAATTAGAGTTACACCAACAAAACCAGATTTTGCCTGGCCAGTTGCGAATGTTGAAGAAAAATCAATAGATCCAGAGTCCTTAATTCCTGAAAAAATCATGACTGCACCCAACACACATAAAAGAGCAGCTACTCCCATTGCAAAGCTCAAAACATTTAATTTCCGATTCATCATATCAAGGATAGAATTGCTCATTGTAACTCCTTTAAACACTCTTTTTAAATTTTTCTCATATCATTTAAATAATTCTGTATTCAAAATTTTCTCTCGCGGTAGGAACGCCGGTTACCCAGCGCCCCCCGCACAGTCCCGGACGTGCAGTTTTCCCGCATCCGGTTCCTCGGTTGTACTCGCTTTCGCGTAAAGCATCTGCATCATGAAAACACCCTGTGCTTTTTGGTCGA
>JAHJLN010000085.1 GCA_018821715.1 Pseudomonadota bacterium
GATTGGAATATGCCCAAATTAACGGGTTTTGAGCTTTTAAAAAAAGTCCGTGCGAGCGATTTGCATAAATCGATTCCTTTTTTGATGGTTACCGCAGAAGCCCAGAAAGAGCAGGTACTTGAGGCTGTTCATGCAGGGGTCTCCAACTATGTGGTTAAACCTTTTACGGCAGAGGCAATCGCCAATAAATTAGAAAAAATTTTAAAATGATACGTGGCCAGAGGGTGTTCAAAATTCTATACAAAAAAGATGAGTTGTTGTGAAAAAAAATACCCCAAAACGCTTGATTCCTTCATTGATATACCACTACAATAGTGGTTGAAATTGTTTTTGTTTGATTTTGCTATTCTAACTTTCAGATGTCGTCTTTTTTTTCGTCTCAGATTCTTTATCAATGTGCTATTTTAGAAGAGAACTTATTATACGAGAATTCGATAATAAAAATTCAAGAAATGAAATGAAAATCAAAGCTGAAGCCACAGCTTTATATTGTTGCAGGCATTACAACAGCAAATGTCCGAAAGAGCTGGTAGCGGCTTTGGCTTTAAAAGATAAAATACTTAATTGCGGCAAAGATAATCCAAGACCGGATTTATGCCCTTTATCTAAAAAAAAATATTTTGATGCCTGGCGGTAATATCTATACCCACAGGTTTTAACAGTTTTAGAACATTACCCGCTTTCCCAAATTCTATGAAAATTTTATCCTCAATGTTTAAGGGGACCTAACAAAGATAGTATTTCATTCGGTTCAGCTTATGCTATGGAATTGAGAGATACATTTCATCAATGGTATCCGGAAATGATTACATCAGAGGGAGAAATAGATTCTATGCCTCAAACTTTGATGAATTAGCCCTCGGTTTTGGATGGTCTCTTTCTATAGCTTTTTTAAATACATTTCGAACTTTTTACTGAAAATACGTATTTGATTAACCATGGAATCCTTAATATTGTGAGGCGGTATTTATAACAACAGGTAAGTATAAGGAGAACAAAATGAATAATGAATATGTAACCATGTGGAAGGAGTTAGGGTTAAATCTTGAAGCCCATGATGCCCTGCTCAGTGTTCTGGGAAATGCTTATAAAGATATTTTTCTGACCCAGAAGGACAGGCCGGAAGGAATGGGATATTTTGATTTTGTCATGAGTGAAGTGCATGGCTTGAGAATTAAGGAACTGCTGGATGAAAAAGCACAGGGACGAAAAATTATCGGTTCCTATTGTGTGTTTGTCCCGGAGGAAATTGCACTGGCAGCCAATGCTACACTGGTGGGGTTATGTTCCGGCGCGGATTTTGTCATAGAAGAAGTGGAAAGATACCTGCCAAGAAACACCTGTTCCCTGATTAAATCAGCTTTCGGGTTTAAACTGGGAAAGGTCTGCCCCTATCTTGAGAGTGCAGACATGGTTGTCGGGGAAAATACCTGTGACGGCAAGAAAAAGGCCTATGAGTCCCTTGGCTCTCTGGTTGATAACCTTTATGTCATGGACCTGCCCCAAATGAAATCAGGGCAGGGGCGAGATCTTCTCAGAAACGAGTATGATCGTTTTAAAACTGCTGTTGAAGTCCTCACCGATGTCGCCATCACCCCGAAGTCCCTGAAGAATGCTATCAAAACGGTTAATGCCAAACGATCGGCCCTCCACCGGCTGTCTATTCTTCGAAAAGCTGATCCGGTTCCCATTTCAGGATTGGATGCCCTTTTGGCAAACCAGGTTTTCTTTTATGACAACCCGGCCCGGTTCACAGAGTCGGTAAATAAAATCTGTGACGAACTGGAAAAAAGGATAAGGGAAAAACAGGGCATTGCACCGGAAAGAACACCCAGGATTCTTTTGTCCGGATGCCCCATGGCCGTGCCCAACTGGAAACTGCCATGGATTGTTGAAACATCAGGAGCCGTCATCGTGGGTGAGGAATCCTGCGTGGGAGAACGGGGCGTCAGGAATCTTACCAGGGATTCCGGGACAACGGTTGATGAATTGATGGATGCTATTACCGACAGGTATTTTAAAGTGGACTGTGCTATTTTCACACCCAATGAAGATCGGCTCGAACATATTGTGGACATGGCTAAAACCTATAAGGCCGATGGTGTCATTCATTATGGCCTGCAGTTTTGCCAGCCGTATATTATGGAATCCATTCCGGTTGAAAAGGCCCTTGAAGACAAAGGCATCCTTTGCCTCCGCATTGAAACCGATTATGGAATGGAGGATGCAGGCCAGGTCAAAACAAGGGTGGAAGCTTTTATTGAGCAGATTAAAGACGGATTAAGGCAAAATTATTGTTAATGAAGCGGGGATAAAGGCCATCGGAGAATAGAATTTATGAGATATGCGGGAATTGATATCGGCTCAAGAACTATTGAGCTTGTAGTCGTAAAAGCAGGCCGGATCATGGAAAGCCGCCAGACTGATACGGGTTTTGACCCGATCACGGAAGCTAAAAAGATTCTTGAGGGGGTCCCCTATGACAAAATTATGGCAACCGGATATGGCCGCAGCTTATTTGAGATTGTTTTTGAGGATGCAAAAACCGTAACGGAAATTAAAGCCCATGCAAAAGGCGTACGTGCATTTTTTCAGGATGCCAGAACCATATTGGATATCGGTGGACAGGACAGCAAAGCCATTGCTCTAAATGAAAACGGGCGTGTTAAGAAATTTGAAATGAATGATCGCTGTGCTGCTGGAACCGGAAAGTTCATCGAGATTATGGCAAAAAATCTTGGATTCTCCATTGACGAGTTTGGTTTTGTAGCCCTTGATGCCAAAAATGAGTTGAGTATAAACAGCATGTGTACGGTATTTGCAGAATCCGAGGTAACATCGCTGATTGCAAAAGGAGCTGATCGAAAGGAAATTGCCCGGGGTCTGCATCTCAGCGTTGTCAAACGGGCAGCCGGAATGATTAACCGAGTGTCGTCAAACGGACCGATTGTTTTTTCTGGAGGCGTGGCAAAGAACCCCTGTATCCGGGAATTAATTTCTCAAACCCTTGGCCGAAAGATCTTTGTCAGTGAAAATCCACAGATGGTCGGCGCCTTGGGTGCAGCTTTGATACTTGAGGAAGAAACCCGTGTGAATCATTATGATTCAATATATCAAATATCACCCTCAGTTTGACAAACAGTGTGAAAAACTTAAAAAATCAAACGATAAAGCAAGCAAGGCTGTGGAGAATGCCTTGGACGTCATTTTGGCATTCAAAAAATCAAGAAAAAATTTCAACACCATGGGAGCACTGAGTCATTCCGGGGAATTGAGATTGAAAGCCGGTATAAAATACCGGCTTGGCAATGGTTACCGGCTTGTGCTTTCCGTAAAGAAAGATTGCCTTTTTGTTCTTTGCATCGGCTCCCACGACCAGTGCGACAAATGGCTTGAAAAAAATCGAGGGGAGGAAGCGTTCAGTTTTTCAGGGCAGGAGAAAGTCCTGATGGAATGCTCGAGAAAAGAGAAATTCCAAAATATGGGGTTCAGTGATGAAAAATCGGATCTGTTCGGTCATATCGAAGACAGGATATTAAGACAGATTTTTCAGGGCATTTGTAATTCCACAGACTAAGACAGGCTTTATGAGTTGGCAGATATTGATCATTTGTTCTTGACAAGAAATTTTAGATTCAGTATTACCTATGCAAAATTGCAATTGAAATTGCATGACTTAAAACGAAAATTTATATTTGAACATAAGCCAGGAAGGCCTGATAGAAAGAATTCTATTTTTGCCTCCTGGCTTTTTTTATTGGGGGAAATGCAGGCTGTTTAAAAAGGAAATATACAGGGTTTAATATAAAATTAGGAAGACAGCACAGATCCGGTCAAAGAAACATGCTGCCTTCCAGGGAAGTCTCCTGATATCCAATTGATATTCAGGGGACCTGAACCTTTCTTATATCACCATGATAAAATTGCGTCAATCATCATGGGTGTACCGATATTGCCATGCCCGGCCGCATACAGTTTCTCAAAAACCAGTTAAGTTTAAATAAAAAGAGGTCTGTCATGACTGAGAACAAGAAA
>JAHJLN010000086.1 GCA_018821715.1 Pseudomonadota bacterium
CTATATTGTCTGATATTTTTTCAGAAGTGTCTTTTCTGGCAAATCGCAACATATTTGCTACAATTCTTGCCGCTTGAATACCGGATTTATTAATTGACTTGAGAAGGTTTAAAATATTTCGTTTTTCCATATATGCTGAAATTGAAGAAAGACTTGTACCCGCTTCCTTTGCTGTTTGAATATTGATCGGCAGATTTTTTGAGAGTCGATTCTCAATCACCTGGGCATTCTGCATCATGCCGGCCAAGGGGTTATTTATTTCATGGGCCATTCCCGCGGCAAGTCCTCCCAAAGAAAGCATTTTTTCCGTCTGGATCATCATCTGCTGAGCCTGTTTTCGCTCTGTCACATCTCTTATTATGGCCTGAATATGTCTGCCTGACGGCAGATCGATACTAGTTAAATTCACTTCAGCTTCAAATGTTGTCTTATCTTTTTTTGCATAAATCCATTCAAATAAAAGCGGCTCATTAACAGATGCTGTTTCAATAATATTCCGGCATTTTTGTTCGGACAAGGACCCGTCAGCTTGTTTTTCCGGTGAAAAAAAACAGGGGTTTTTACCGATAATATGCTCTTTTTCACAATCAAAAAGTACCAACGCCATTTGGTTGCAATCAACGATCATATCCCCTTTTAACAATAAAATGGCATCACTGGCAGATTCGAAAAGGATGTGATATCGCTTTTCATTTTCCCATAATTTTTCCAGCATCTGGTTAATATCCACAGACAAAGAGGATATCTCATCGCTGCCATATAATACAACCCTCTGATTTTCATGCCCCTTCAACGTTATTCTTTTCACATCTTCACTTAGTTTGGACAATCGATAAAGAACCGTTTTTTCAAGGAACAGCAAGGTTGCAACAAGAAAAACCAGACTGATGATCCCAAGCGCCAGCAAGAGATAACGAAGACTGTTCTTTCCTTGCAGATAAATATCTCTTCTTTTTTTTATTTCCAGAATAAAGGCAGGCTTTCCATACAAATTCTCAAACAACAACGATGCGACAATGGTAAAATTATCAGGCCGTATAATCCTGAATTTGTTTTTTTGTAAGATATGTGTTTTATTTGCGGAAAAATTTTCAATCAATTTGTCAGGATCAACCTTTTTAATTGTCACACGGATCTTCAATTTTTCTTCAAGGGATTTAACTGCCGCTGTGTTCAAATATTTACCGACAACAAGGGTTCCTTTACCAGGGCCTTCAAATTTACTGGTTAAAATCGGTGCGGACGCCACAAGTGCTATTTTATCTCCCAAAAAAGCATATCCTGCAATCATGTCCCGCAGCACTTCACTTCTGAGTAAAACCGGATTTTGTCTGACAAGCCGGGCAAACGATTCATCACACTTCTCCTGGACTGCGTTTTGCAGATCAAACGCATTGCAATGCCTGACCTTTCCTTTATCATCTATGAAAATCATGAAATTAATGTTCAGATTGGCTATGGTTGAATCCATAAGGTTATTTTCAATGTACCCGGGATTTAAATCCTGGATAAACCGGTAGGTATCATCCCATGGTGCCCAGTCACCAGCAACACTTTTCAGACTTGATAAATCTTCTTCCATTTGATTTGATGTCTGGTCAATGGTCTTTATAATTTCATCGGTCTCTAATTTGATATACCCGGATATCAATATAAAATGTGTCATTGAATAAATCATTGTTACCATAAGCACCAGGATAGAAAAGATGACGCCAAATGTTTTTTTACGAATTGTCATGGATTTCTCATAAAATTTAAAATTGATAACCGTTATTAACTATGCGTTTGCATCGTCTAGGACGTTACGAATCAAAACCGTCAAATCCCTGCTGATCAAAGGTTTTTGGACAAATCTGCGGATACCGATTCCAAGCGCTGTGTCTTCAGTTATCCTGTCACTGTATCCGGTACATAAAACAATGGGCAGGCCGGGCCGGATCTTCAAAACGTTAACTGCCAGTTCATTCCCTGTCATTTTCGGCATGGTCATATCTGTTATGATAAGATCATATTGATCCGGGGCAGTTTTAAATTCATCAAACGCCTGCTGGCCATCCAAAAAAATACTCACTTGATACCCGCAGTCTTCTAAAATGCTCTAAATACATACTTCTACCATTACCTAACAACATTTCAATAGCTCTTAAAGCCACATCTGGTTGAAGACTTAAAC
>JAHJLN010000087.1 GCA_018821715.1 Pseudomonadota bacterium
CCAAACGGGTACTTTATTTGAGGAGCATGATTTTTTGTTAAACAATTGCTCTCAATAAATAAAAAGGGGTTGCGAGTATGGGAAACAATTCTCAATCGAAACAGCTGCCGTTGAGGAAGGCCTTTGTAACTTTTGCAGTCCCTGTCAGCATTCTGATCTTTCTGCTTTTCATTTTTTTCTTTTCTTTCATAATCCCGGCACATGAGAACAGTTTATTGGAAGCAAAGAAAGATGTCATCGTTGAACAGATTCAAACCGTCACCAGCATTCTTCAAAATTACGCCGGATTAGAACAACAAGGCCTTCTGACAAAAGAGAAGGCGCAACTTCAGGCCAAGGAAATTCTGCGTAAAATTCGATATAGCAAAAATCAGGAAAATTATTTTTTTATTGTTGATAAAGATGTTCGATCGGTTATGCATCCGCTTCGAGAGAGTCTTGAAGGCCATGACATGAAAAATATTAAAGACCGCAACAATAAAAAATATATTCTTGCCATGGTTGATGTCGTAAAAAAGCAGGGACATGGTTTTGTAACATATTCCTGGTATTTACCACAGGATAAGGAGAAAACAGTTCCTAAATTAGCTTATGTCCAACTGTTTGAACCGTGGGGATGGATAATCGGCACCGGCATCTATGTGTATGATATTGAAAATATGATCAAAAAAGAAAAACACGTTATCACTCAATTTTTCATTGGATTTATCTTCATCCTATTTATTTTGGCCGTTTTTATTGTCTTCATGGGTGTTGAGACGGAAAAGCGACGTATTTTAGCTGAAACCAAATTAAAAGCAAATGGAAAAAAATATCATATGATGTTTGAAGGGTCACATGATGTAATTATCCTAGTCAAACCGCATGGGAGAATTGTCGATTCTAATACGAAAGCCTATGAATTATTTAAAATCCCTGATAAAAAACAATTCTTATCCAAGACGATTGCCGACCTTTCACCTGAATACCAGCCGGATGGCAATCTGTCCGGCTCACTTATAGCACAATATATCGATCAGGCGGTAAAGAAAACGTCTGCATATTTCGAATGGGTGTATACTAAATCAGATGGGACTCAGTTTGATGCAACTGTTCTTGTCAGCAAAATATCACTTCCTGATGGTGTTGTTCTGCAGGTTACAATTCGGGATATAACCGAGCGGAAGGCGGCACAAACCCGTATCGCAGAACTATCTGAAATAAACCTGCGGGTTATCGAAAATTCCCCTATCGGTATCAGTGCGTATGATCAGACAGGCCAATGTGTTCTGGCAAACAAGGCCATGTCGAATATTGTTGGCGGAACTTATCAGGAAATCTTATCACAAAATTACAACCGGATTGAATCCTGGAAGGGTTCAGGGTTATTAGATATGGCCAAACTAACAATAACGGACGGTGAAGTCCACACAAAAGAAATCAATGTAACGAGTACATTTGGGAAACAAATATTCATGACAGCCGTCATGGCACGATTTGTTCTTAATCATCAACTGCATCTTTTGTTGCTGGTCGAGAACAGTACCCAAAAAGTTCTTTACCAAAATGCCATAAAGGAGCAAAACAAACTGCTTGAAAAAAGCAACCAGGACCTCCAAGATTTTGCCTATATTGCTTCCCATGATCTTCAGGAGCCTTTACGGAAAATAGTTGCTTTTGGCGATCTTTTAAGTGAAGAAAACGGCTCTTGTCTAAGTTCGGACGGCAAGGATTATCTGATGCGGATGCAAAATAGTGCGCGGCGATTGGGACAGTTTATTCAAGATCTGCTGGCGTATTCAAGGATAAGTACCCAGGCCAAATCGCCTGTTTTAGTGGACTTAAATGATGTTCTCTCAAAGGTTCTATTAGATTTTGAAATTATTATTAAGGAGACCGGCGCAAAAATAACTGCTGACGCTTTGCCCAAGATTGAAGCTGAACCGCTGCATATGTATCAGCTATTTCAAAATCTGATTGGAAACAGTCTTAAATACAGAAGAGAAGATGTGTCTCCGGTCATTACAATTACGCATAATCGACCAGGGGGTGGTTTCATTGAATTCCACTTTCAAGATAACGGTATCGGATTCGAACAGGAGTATGACCGGCGCATCTTTCAACCTTTTCAACGGCTGCACGGACGCTCGGAATACAGTGGAACCGGAATCGGACTGGCTGTCTGCTGGAAAATCATTTTGCATCATAACGGCAGGATTAAAGTTGTAAGTTCACCTGAGAAAGGAACGGTTTTTATCGTGAGTCTTCCGGAAAAGCAATCAAAGGAGATTCGGCAATGATGGAACAGATAAAAAGTTCTTTCTCGATTCTATTGGCTGAAGATGATGATGATGATTACCTCCTGATTCAGAAAGGATTTAAATCCGCAGGAATCACAAATGTGTTGTATCGGGTAAAAGATGGCGCAGAATTGATGGATTACCTGCACCAAAAGAATAAATACAAGCAACAATCGTTATTCCCTCGACCCCGTTTAATACTGTTGGATTTGAATATGCCTAGAAAAGATGGACGGGAAGCACTAAAAGAAATCAAAGCGAATTCAGAGTTGAGTACCATTCCAATTGTTATTTTTACAACTTCTATTGCTGTTGAAGATATTGCTTGGGCATACCGGTTAGACGTGAATTCTTTTGTTAGAAAACCGGTCGATTTTAAAGATTTTGTTGGAGCGGTGAGACTGATTGGTACCTACTGGTTTGAACTTGTTATTTTACCTGAGGACAACTGACAGACAAACGATCAATTGAGAAATTAATAAAAGAAAGGATCGATCAGATATAGGAGTGACGTTTTGATGCCATACCAAGTTACAGTTTCATCCTTAGGATTATGAAATGAAAGTTTTAATTGCAGAAGATGAGAAAATTTCCAGAAAGGCTCTGATGAAGTCCATCTCAGATGTTGGTGACTGTACTATCGCTGATAATGGCAAAGATGCTATTAGACTTTTTGATCAAGCTTATGCAAAGAAAGCCCCATTTGATCTGGTTTTTCTGGATATTTCAATGCCTGATATTAACGGTATGCAGGCTTTAAACATCATTCGGCAAAAAGAAAGCAGCCGCAATATTTCAAGATCGGATCGTTTAAAAATCATCATGATCAGTACCAGCATGAGAAAAGCGGATATCAAAAAATGCATTAAACTTGGTTGCGATAGTTATTTATGCAAACCCTTTAAAAAACAAAAGCTCTACAAAGAGCTGATCCGTTTGGGATTTGATATTCCGGACGAACTGATAGCCGATGTTGATGGATCAAACTCATATACAGAACTTGTAGCAAAAATAATCAGACGGTTTAACAGTGGAGAGTTTACACTGCCGGTATTGACGCATATGGTCCAGGAAGTGCAGAGCTTACTGGAAAAATCCGAACCATCAATTGAAGATCTGGCAACCATTGTTGAGAAAGATGCGGTGATCAGCACAAAATTAATATCAGTTGCCAATTCGCCATTGTATCAGGGTGTTGAACTGATAAAAAATCTAAAAACAGCCTTGCAGCGTCTGGGACTTCAAGAAGCGATGAGTATAATCACAACAATAACCAACAAAAATTTATTCCATTCAGAAAATAAACCCTTGAATAAATATTTAAACACACTATGGACTCACTCATTAGCCTGTGCCTGCTGTGCCAAGTACATTGCTGAAGAGATACACGATAAAGGCTTACAAAGCATATTCCTGATGGGCATAATCCATGATATCGGCAAGCTTTTTCTGATAAAAGCCATTGTGGAAATTTCTCCTGAGAAACCTATTGAAAATTCAGATCTTCAGGCAGCTATTATGGAAGTACATACATTTTTTGGAGCAATGCTCATAAAAAAATGGAATTTTCCGACAAATTTTATCCCGGTTGTAAAAAACCACCATTGGGAGAAGTTTCCGGGCGATGCAGGAAAAGAGGTGTTGATTATTCATACTGCGGATCTATTGGTAACAGAAATTGGATATGGCTCTCAACAAACAGATTCGCAGCATGGATCAAATAACAAGACTGACAAAGCGTTGTCCAACTTGTTTCGACAGCTTGGCATTGATCCGGACAGGATTAAGGTAATCAGAGACATGGTTTTGGATTCAATGAAAAGCTTAACGGATTTATTTTAATATAAATGCATTAATCAAGAAAAACGATTTTGGGGTAAACCGATACTACTAAACAACCATATATAAGGAGGTGTCACCTTGAAACTAACTATCCTTACAAGGTCTATAAAGAAATGAAATCATGTCCGATTTAAAACAAATAGAGATACACCAATTAGAATTTATCGATGCCATGGAATCCTTGAAAGACATGGTTGTCATATTAGATAAAGATTATATCTGCCAGGCAGCGAACAGGTCATTCTTAAACAATTACAATATAGATCGGCAAATGCTTATCGGGCAAAGCATAAGTCCAATCCTTGGCAAGGAATTTTTCAATACTATACTAAAATCAAAAATTGACAGTTGTTTTAAAGGCGAAACTGTTTTTTATGAAATGACAATTGAAAATGAAGAGGGAGAAAAGCGATACTTACAATTGCTTTTTAGTCCAGTCACAACCAATGACAGCATCAACCGGAGCATGGTCACGATCAGCGATGAAACAGAAAAACACAAATTAAGCCAAGAAAAAACAAATCTTATAAAAGAGCTTCAGGCAA
>JAHJLN010000088.1 GCA_018821715.1 Pseudomonadota bacterium
CAATCGTTGTGTTGATGTCGGAAAAAATTTTCACCATGTCCCCCTCCTCATCAATGTTTTGTTGTAATAAGCTGTTGCCCAAAAATACGAAATAGTTTTAGCAAAGAAATTTTTGAAGACCTTATAAATGATATAAAAAGTATGAAACCAGAAGATAAAAGGGACTTCGATATAATCATGAAAAAAATGAAACACAGAGAAGCTTTAAGCAAACTGGAAAAACAAAAGATAGATGATTTATTTGGAAAAATCATATTGGGATAAAAATCAATGACCAAAAGGACTATTATATCTATTAAACACCAAGGTGAAAATCATTGGATTTCTTCGACAGATTTAATGGCGGGTTTGATGATGACATTTATGTTAATAGCTATTGCCTATATGATAAATGCATCTAGTGAGCGAGATACTATGGAAGAAGTGGCCAAATCAGTCTCTTCTGATAGAGATCAACTTTATGAAATTGCAAAAGAATGGGCTACAACAAAACGTTTGATTTACGAAGCATTATTAAATGAATTTGAAACAGATTTACCTTTATGGCATGCAGAAATAAAACCTAACTCGCTAATCGTTCGGTTTAAGGAACCGGAAGTGTTATTCAGCAAGGGGGAAACTATTTTAACCAAGCGGTTTGAGAATATTCTTAGAAACTTTTTTGAACGCTACTTAAAAGTGTTAAGCTCCTTTCCAAAGAGTATATCTGAGATTAGAATTGAGGGACATACTTCATCAGAATGGAACGAATATACATCAAATGACAAGGCTTATTTTTTGAATATGGAATTTATCACATAAAAGAGCTTTGTCCGTTTTGATTTTTTGTTTAAAAAATACAAAAGACAAAACAGCTTGCGAATGGGGAAAATCATTATTAATGGCTTCTGGGATGTCTTCCAGTAGACTAATAAAAGATCTAAACGATATAGAAGATAAAAATGCGTCAAGGCGAGTTGAATTCAGGGTTAGAACAAAAGCAGATGAAAATCTTTCATTAATATTGAAAACAAGTAGAAAATTTAAATACCCTTCCAATCAAATTATAGAAAAAATTGAAGATGGTCTTCAACTTCAAAAATAATAATCAAAGAGCACCAGGAAAATTATTCAACCAGCTAAATACACCGGACCAGTCAGTGATTTGCAATGTTCGATCGGTTTGAACTGATAATGATTCCTTGCCGGACCAATCCAACATACTGAATATATTTAATTAACCCAATAAAAACACCCTGGAAATTGTCTTGTGTTAATGTTTTTGACCCCAAAAACAGCACTTTAAGAATTTAATATGAATTTCCAACAACGCTCTTGCAACGGGTCGCAAAAAGCCGCGACCGCTGAAGAGCAAAGTTCACCGCTCTCGATGGTGATGTAACTCTTTGAGGTAAATAGGAAAATGGAGATACCACTCCCCCCTGAAATAACAGAGAAGGAATTGAAAAAGTGCCGAGAAACAAGGGATTTCTGTCCTGTATTGTTTGAATGGTATAAATATGTTGGCCTTTTATCAAATTTCTATGCTTCTATACAGAGAGAATCTCCAGCGATTAAAGATATTCCCAAAATCCATTATTCAATTTTAATTGGTTTACTCAATCGATGCTCGCGGTTGATGCTATCAAATGTTGCTTTGTCCCACAAAGGATTGTTCGGGGAAACAACATCGATTATCGATAGATCCATTTTTGAATCCAGTATCAAGTTAGGATGGTTATGTCACAAAGGCGATGAAGATAGTTTTACCAGATTCATAGCTGATGGGCTTAGGACCGAAATTGAGTTGAAGAAAACAATTGAAGCCAATATCAATAAGCGTTCAGGAAATAAATTAGCTATTGAGCATCGTATGCTAAAATCCATCAATAATTATTTTTGTAAGAGTGAGTTGACAGAAGAACAAATTTTGGAATCAAAAAGATTGCCTGACCTTGCTTCAATGATCAATGTGATCGGTAAAGATAGATTAGCGTACGTTGTTGGTCAACGAATTGGTTCGCACCATGTTCACGGAACCTGGGTCAGCCTATGGCTCCATTATCTTGAAGAACATGACGATGGTTTTATTAATCTTCGTGACCACAACTGTGAAACACATATAAATCAATATGCATACGTTTCGCTGGTGGTTATTGATGCCATTAAAGCATTTATAGGATATGTGTGTAAAGAGTCCGACGACATACAGGGAATGACTATGCTAATTAAGGCGGTTGGTGAGAAAATACAGGATGTTTATCAAGAAGTGATAGATATGGATTTTGATGAATTCTAAGAATCTAACAAAGCAAATTTAGGTGATATTAAAAACTGTGCAACTGACTAATAACGTACTCAAAAAATAGTTTTCAATTAATAATATGGATGAGTTTGTAAATATTCTTAAGAAATATGAGAAATCATATATTAAAGAGCATCTAAAAGATTTAGACAACCTTAATGTTTTTGCTCTGAGCTTTTATAAAGACGTATCTGAAATCTATGACTGCCTTACAAGAGTAAAAAATATTGAAAGAAATCCATCTGGGTATTCTTTGAATGATGCCCCAATAATTGGTCTTTTGGTAAAAATATGGAAATTATTGAAAGAAATAATAATATACTACGAGCGTAACAATGCCGAAATGATTGGTGTTTTGGAACGGCCATTACTTGAATCGACTATAACTTCAGCATATTTAATGCAGTCTGAAAATGAGGTAATCGAAGATTATAGGAAATGTTCTTATAAGGATCGATTAAGAATTCTAAGAGAGCTTAAGGAAGGCTCCCCTTTCTTTGAAACAAAAGCGGGGAAAAGAATATTAAAATCTGTGAATAAAAAAATGGCGCTCGAAAATTATACCATTCATGATTTCAAAGAACAAAAACAGAACCGCTGGAGGGTTCAGGGTAAAAGCTTTTATGACATTTTTAAAGAAATCGAAAATGAAAACTTATATAAATGCACGTTTGGGATGATGTCAGAATCTATCCATTGTTCATGGAATGATTCAATGGATTGGTGTTTACAAAGAAACGACGATGGTACTTTTGATGTTTTCCCATTTTATCATCCTGCTGACATTCGCTATGTAACACCAACATTAGCAATGTGTAACCGGACATACAGAATGTGGCTAAAACATATCAATGTGGATGATAAATATATCAATGATATTTTGAACTGGATCGAAAAAGTGAATTCAATGTTATATGTGACATTTGATCAATTGTATGATGAATAATTTAATATAAAAAGTGAAAATTAATGCTACTCAATATTTTGAAATTCTTAAATGAAAACAGCGGAGCGGTGAATGTAATTTTCTCCGGTTTGGTCACAGTTGCTACTTTAGTCTATGCTGTTTTAACATGGAAATTGGTAACAGAGACACGAAGGATGAGGAAAGCACAAACCGACGCTAAAGTTACAGTAAGGGTCGAACCCCGTGAGGAAACGCTACATCTGCTTAAATTCATAATAGCAAATGAAGGTATTGGACCTGCATACGATATAAAATTTGAGATAGTTCCAATTTATCTTAAAAAAATCGATGCCTCTATCAGAGAAAAAATCCAATCATTCGGATTCTTTAATTCTGGAATTGAATATTTATCCCCCAGCCAACGAATAGAAACCTTTCTTACAAGTGTTCTTGAAGATTTCGATTCAAAGATTGACACATCCTTCAACATTAAAATATCTTATAAAAATAGTTCGAAAGAATACACAGAAGATCTATATTTGATAGATTTTTCTATCTTTAAAGGTTTAACCCAGGTGGGAAAATCAAATCTTTATACTATTGCCCAAGAAATTGAAAAAATTCAAAAAGATTTTCATAATATTGCAACTGGATTTAAGGAGTTAAAAGTAATTACCCAGTCAAAAGCCGATCATCGTCAGGAAGAAAAAGAAATGTTTGAAGAATTTAAAAAGAATCAATCAAAAAAAGATCAGAAACGATTGTAGGTCGGGGAAAACATACTTGTGCGGCCGGGCAAGGAAGAGGTTTTGCAATAATAAGAGATAAAAATCTTTCAGGGTATTTGTTTTTCCACGAAGGCGACGACTCTGAATTTAAAGCCATACAACAGACACAAGCATAACCGAATAATAAAAAAGGATTTATATGGCATTACGTGATACCAAAGTTATAGGATTTATAGCGATCACATCGAGGACCAATGTGATATGTACAGATGTTGATGCTTGTGTAGTAGCTGGTTCAGAAATGGCAATAAAAGATCATATCGCAGAAATCGACATAAATAATAAATATCAGGCTACTATCAAAAAAGCCCGTTTTGGTGAGATTGTCCAAGGTATGCAGCTTGGAGGGAAATACGCCTTTGACAAAGAGTCGTATTCACGATTTTATCCTTTAGGCAAAGAAACTGGGATGCTACTAGAAAATCCTGATTTTGATAATGAAAAATTTAAGGGGAAATTTTTTACAGTTAAAATTGACAGCAAAAACTGATCCTCCCAAAAATTGGAGACCGAGTTAAATCAATTTTGAAATATTATCCAACAATGCTCTTGCACACAGATGGAAACTCCGCTGTCACTCCGTTTCCACTGGTGAAGAGCAACGTTATGCCCCAAATAGGAGAAACATGTGAATATACCCAATTGGGCCGATGAAAATCTATCAAAGGAACTACCTGTTTTACGATCAAGGGGAGAGGGACAAAATTTAGAATTCAAAGAAATATTCCCTCAGAACACTCGTGACTTGGCAAAAGAAGTTGCTGCGTTTGCTACGTCAAACCAAGGCACCATTTTAATTGGTGTATCTGACTCAGGTGATCTTGTAGGTATTAAGGATGCTGAAAATCAGGAGGAAAGAGATAATCTGCTCAAACGACTTGAAGGGATTTGTCGAGGCACAGTAAAACCAGCAATTACACCTGTAGCAAAATTTGCTATCGAAAATGAGTTGGTTGTCTTGGCGGTAAATGTGCCACATGGAAGACAGCCAATATATTACAGTAATAACATTCCTTATGTCCGCCATCTCACCGAAGCCCGTCCCGCAGAACCTCATGAAGTACTTGAACTTATAGCCGAATATTTAGCCAGTCAGCGTCTAGGAGAAAATGAAACTGGCCCTGACGACCGTTCCGTTTTCTATTCCAATCTAGCAAGAATTCTCGTTGAGGTTTTAATATATGCCGAACAAGCAGATGAACGAGAAATAAATCCTTGGATAGATCAATGGCGGTCTGAATTTGGTTACGCCGCTGCTGAATTAAGAGATCTATCAGCCCAAGATATAGCTATTGAAGAAAAAATTGCTGATGAACTTAAAGAGGTGTCTTCAGCGCTTGATGCGGTAGCGTCCATGCGGCTTACTATTGGATGTGGCCCCCAATTAAAACAACTTACAGAACAAGCGAGAGAAAAGGTAATCGCAATCAAGCAGAGGGAAATAGATTCCATCCAATTGAGTGCTGAATCGGTAAAACAAATTCGAAACACAATAACCATGACCACTCGAAAACTAAACGGTCTCGTAAACCGGTCGCATGATATGGTTGAGACTGGGAGGATTGAAGAACTTCAAACAGAAGCTTCTGAATTTGGGCACCAATTGCTAAGAATTTGCCAATACAATATCGACTCTCTCAAAGGTGGCATGAAGGAAAATTTAACTTCAATAGGGCGAGAGTTGCATCTCGTTGAAACAATGAGGTTGTATATGGATGGTGGAAAGTCTTTGCAGGCAATGTTGGACAAAATATCAGATTGTAACAATTCATTGTCTGAGCTTGCTGATGAACTGTAGTTAACATAAAAATACAACATGGCATATCAAATAAATTCAGGCGACGGGAAGGAGCGCGGGGAAGATTTTGGCCCGCGCCTGATTTCAGTCGTTAACTCAAAAAGGACAATGAAAAATGGCCGAAGATTATCATTACAAGTCTTATCGATTTAGTGTCACTTGTCACACCAACGATCTGGCAGTAGTTCATTGTTTGCGTGCTTTATGTCAGCATTCCGAAGTGGCAAATTATAAACAAATCGGTTGGGGGGGCACAGGTGAAGGTGATTGGAGGAAGGCTGGAAATAAAATCACTCTTAGATTGACAAAGCCAGCTTACCGAGATGAATTTGAAAAAACAGCACACCGTTTATTGCCTAAAAATTCATGGGAAGTTGTAAAAAGAAACGACAATGACCCTGCTCAAAGACGCCGGAAATAATTGGCTATCATTATGAGTTCGGAAGAATACGATGTTAAAAATAAGGTGCAAAAAAATGAATAACTGCATACTGATTTTTCTTTGGATTAACAAGATTGATTAAGAGTTTTAAATATGACCTTTTCAATTTAAGTGATGCTGAATTGGTAAACAAATATTACTTTTCAGGATCTGCTTTTGCCTTTGAAGATGAACAACTTTATCGACTTAGGCAAACTGTTTCTGATTTCTTTAATATAGATTATAATCAGGTTTTCATGGTTGGATCTGCCAAATTGGGTTTTTCAATAAAGCCAAGCAGGCGGTTTAAGCCATTTTATGATAAATCTGATGTTGATTTAGTTATAGTATGTAAAACTTTGTTTGAGGAAATCTGGACCGATATTTTCTCGTTTGAAAAAAGCGGTGGGTATTGGCCCAAAATGCAGCAGTTTAAAACTTATCATTTTAAAGGTTGGATAAGACCCGACATGCTTCCGTTAGAAAAAACTTTCACGCTTACAAAAAAATGGTGGGATTTTTTTGAAAATTTGTCTGGTTCTGGCGAGTTCGGCCCGTATAAAGTTAGAGGCGGTCTATACCACTCGCGTTACTTTTTTGATGCCTATCAGACAAAATGCTTCGAACAATGTCGTATAGAAGGAAATGATTATGAAAACATCAGCAACCAATAGAAAACTAAGATTACTTCTCACTGGTATCCAAAATGGTGTATTGATACCCCGCCCGGAGTTCCAGCGACGCCTTGTTTGGTCTAACAAACATAAACTCGAATTTCTGAAAACCGTGCTTGAAGGATATCCCTTCCCTGAAATCTATATTGCAGCGGGTGATGTTGATTCCGAGACTGGAGAAGGAAATGAAATGTTAGTGGACGGTCAGCAAAGAATTACAACTCTTTATCAATATTTCAAAAGTTCGGATGATTTAAAACTTGATAAAATGACAAAGCCATATCGAGAGCTTGAGGAAGCTGAAAAAATAGCCTTTTTAGAGTATGAAGTTGTTGTTAGAGATCTCGGGAAATTACCAATTCCAGAAATTTTAGAAATATTTAGAAGAATAAATTCAACCAATTATGCTCTTAACGCAATGGAAATTCATAATGCACGTTTTGACGGTGAATTTAAACAGTTTGGTGAAGAAATAGCAGAACATCAATTTTTTTCAGATTCTCGGTTTTTTACTCCTCAAGAAATAAAGCGAATGGGAGATACAAGATTTTGTCTGATTTTGCTGTGCACACTTATGTCAGGATATTCTAATCGCGATGATGTGTTAGAAAAATATTTGGAAAATTATAACGAAACATTCGAACATCAAGACAAATTACGCTCAGAATTCAATCGGGTTGCAGAATTTATTACTAATTGTAGCTTTGATCAAAAATCAAGGGTTTGGAAAAAAGCCGATCTTTTTACACTCTTTGTTGAAGTTCACCGTTATCTTTTCAAAAGGGAAGTCCAAATAGATGAAACTGGTGCTGCTACTGCTTTAAAAAGTTTTTATAATGATGTTGATAGTATTATAGATCCAAATGATACCTCTAATCATGCTGGAATTTATTATAAAGCAGCACTTCAAGCCACAAATGATAGAGGGAATCGCTTGAAACGAGGTGAAATAATTCAAAAAGTATTGGATAGCACATATAATCCACGAATTGAAATAATTCCGGAAACCTGAATTTCAACAATAAAAATGAACCGAATTTCTTGATTGTTTTCAGCATTAGTCTTAAAGGAATGATATGGTAAGTTGCTATATGTGCCAAAAAAAATCCACGTCTTCTGAACACGTACCGCCAAAATGCTTATTTCCTGAAAAGAAGGATTTACCCGCCGGTATTGATTTAAGAAAATCGCTAATTACAGTACCATCATGTGATGTGCATAATTCACACAAATCATGTGATGATGAATATCTG
>JAHJLN010000089.1 GCA_018821715.1 Pseudomonadota bacterium
ATTGTTTCCCATTTTCTAAAAACCATGAATCGAAAAGTACAGCGGATTTGATTCCAGAACTCCATTGATATACATATCGTTTTTCCTTTGAATGTTTTATTGTTCCGCAATAAATTTAAAGCAATGTGCCGTATTGCAGCAAAATTCTTTGGGGCTGACCCTTTTCTTATCCTGCTTTCAGCTTCTAAGAAACGCTATATCCAATGCCCAATGTACTGAATTTTCAATTCCCCAGTGGCTTCTAACGTCATCTCCAAATTTTTTAGTATGTGGCAATTTTTTGTTTTATTGCCGATAATTTTGCAAACAACATGGACTAGGCCACTGCAGGGGGAAGGGGGATGCAGCGGCGTAAATGGATGACAATTTCAGGACAGAAATGGGCGGCCATTTTTGCTTCACAAGCAGCCAGGACGACTGCTTGTGATTTAGCGGAATCCCCCTTCCCACTGCAGTGGCCGGGTCGGGGTGATAAAAATTAAATGCCACATAGCCAATTTAAAAAAATCTACATGCGATGGCTCTGGGCATGATTTTATTCATGGTCAGCGATAAGGCCCTGAGAATTTTTCAAGAAAGAGAAATCTTCAGCTTTTTCATCTTCCGATACAGGATGGTCCGGTGAATGCCCAGAATTTCAGCAGCGTTTGTTTTATTGTTATCTGCTTCGATAAGGGCCTGCCTGATGGCATAGCGTTCTGCTTTTTGCAGATAATCGTTCAGCATTGCGCCCTTGTCACGGATGGGGATGTTTTCCGAATAATGGAAATATTCAGGCAGGTCTGATGTCTCTATGGCACGGGTTTTGGTGGAGACCAGTATTCTTTCTATGGTGTGCAGCAATTCCCGTCCGTTTCCCGGCCATTTATACCCGAGAAGAGCCTTTTCTGCTTCTGACAGAATTCGGATTCCCTTGCCGGCCGGTCCCTTCATGATTTTCTGGATGAAATGATAGGCCATGGGCAAAATATCTTCAACTCGGTCCCTCAAGGGTTTGATATGGATGGGAACGACATTCAGCCTGTAAAAGAGATCCCTTCTGAATAATCCGCTTTTCATCAGGCTCTCCATATCCTGGTTAGTGGCGGCAATGACCCTGAAATCCGAAGGAGTGACCGTATTGCTGCCGATCCGTTCCACTTCCTTCATTTCAAGCACCCTTAAGATTTTGGGCTGCATTTCCAGGGGCATATCCCCGATTTCATCCAGGAAAATGGTGCCCATGTGGGCGATTTCAAATTTGCCGGGTTTGCCTTTTTTGCTGGCACCGGTAAAGGACCCCTTTGTATAGCCGAAAAGTTCTGATTCCAGGAGGTCTTTTGGAATGGCTGCGCAATTGACCTGGACAAACGGGAAGATTTTCCTTGCACTGGCATGATGGATGGACTGGGCAAACAGTTCCTTTCCCGTGCCGGATTCACCGCTGATCAGTATGGGCAGGTCATTGGTGGCAGCCTGATTGGCTTCATGTTTGGCTATTTTCATGGCCGGGCTGCTGCCGATGATGCTGTTAAAATCGTACCGGGTCCTGTGAATGGATCCCAGTTCTTCCTGGAAATTGATTAACTTGGATTCAAGGGCGGAGCACTTTTCAGCCAGTTTTGCCGCAGTTGTTGCATTGTCAAAAAGCACCAGGGCCATAACGGCAACCACCTTGCCCTGCTGTTTGATGGGGATTCGCTGAACCAGGTAAACAATTCCCTTGTGCTTATGGGGGTAGTTGATTTCTGCCTGGCCGGTCTTGGCCACCACATGGAGCCGTGAATTGCTGACAACATCTGTGACGTATTTTCCAATTATCTTTTCAAGATCCGTGTTGAGAAAATTGGCATATGTTTCATTGCAATAAATGACGTATCCGTTTGAATCCGATACAATCACCCCTATCTGCATGACATCCAGGATGGATTTAAAAAAGCCTTTTTCTTCTAAAATATGCATGGCTGCCTGTTGAGTATCCCCCATGATGCCTCCCTCATTGATCTGTATCGATTTTAATACACATTAATCTAAGGGGCTGTTTTTTGCAATTTATATATACTAAATTAATCATGGTTGCGGCATCATGGGGAAATTGTAAATTTTTGGGTTATCTTTTCCATTCTTATTTTATTCGTTTCAATGTCGTAACACAATTTGTGGCGCCGGAACCGCCCACGTTGAAGACCACTCCGATCCGAGGGTCCCTTTTTACCGGCGCCATGCCGATGGGCTCTCCGACAAGCTGTTTATAGGCAAGGGCGTGCATGGAGGCACCGGTGGCGCCCACAGGATGGCCTTTTGCTTTCAGACCGCCGGACAGATTCACAGGGCACGGATCTTTTGGTCCGAATCTTTTATTGATATAATCAAAACCAGCCTGTCCGTCTTTTGACAGCCCCAACGCTTCCGTGGTCAAAATCTGGTTGATGGAGAAACAATCATGAACTTCTGCAAAATCCACGTCATCAATGGTAATGTTTGCTTCGGCAAATGATCGTTTTACTGCAACTTTACCTGCGGTCAGTTCGTAAAGATTATCTCTTTTCTTTTCTGCCAGCCGGTCACTGGCCATGCCGATTCCTGCGATTTCCACTGCCCGGGGACTGATTTTTTTTGCATCCCTTGTCGGGGCAAGAACCAGGGCGGCAGCCCCGTCGGAAACAAGGGAACAGTCATGCAGCCTTAAGGGATACGCAATCATGGGATTGCTGCCTTTGCCGGATTCAGGCAGACTTAAAATCCTTTCGGGATCATCAAGACCCAGCCGATGGGGGGGGGCGCCTTTGCCAAAATGCGCCAAAGGATTTTCATACCCGTTTTTATAACTAAGTGCAGAGATATGGGCAAACATTTCCTGTAATTGTTCAAGGGAATAACTATAATGTGCCATATATCCCTTGGCAAGCTCTGCAAAAAGCCCTGGAAACGTCATGCCAAAAGCGCCTTCATCCGGCCAGTATGAAGAACAGGCCAGGACATGGGCAACCTCCTTTGTGGCCAGTAGATTCATTTTTTCAACACCAATGACCAGCACCCGTTTAAACCGGCCCGATTCAATGGCAAAGGCAGCATTATACAGGGCAATGGAAGATGATGCACAGGCGGCTTCCGTCCGTGTGGTCGGAACAAATTTCAAGTCTTCAGGTGCCACTTCAAGGCCCAGGGGGGCCACATGCTCCTGGTTGATAAATTTTGACGGCGAGCAGGATCCGATCCAGATACCGTCAATCTCTTCGGCCGATATCCCGGCATCTTCAATGGCACCTCTGCCGGCCTCTTCCAGAAGATCATAAAAAGATTTGGTATCTTTGATTTCTCCTGTTTCCCTGTTTTTTTCCACGAATGCGCCGAATTTTGTGTTATAGGCGCCGATGATACTTGCTTTGCTCATGATGGTTTCCTGTTTTTCAAATTAGCATTCACTAATGACCCTGGCGGGCTATCCTTTTGAATCAAGTCTTAATCCGCCATGAATGAAAAATACATCACCGGTAAGGGCCTGGTTGCAAAAAAGTTCCCCGGCAAGGGAGGCGATTTCTTCAGGATCTATCAACCGGCCGATGGGCACTTTTTTTAATATATAATCAAGGGCGGTTTTATTCATGCCTTCTAAGATAGGGGTTTTTACATATCCCGGTGCAATGGCCACGCACCTTATCTTATGGGCCATTTTTCGCCTGAAAAGTTCCGCCGTGATCACCCTGGGCATAACGGACACTGCAGCTTTTGCAGCGGAATAATTGATCTGCCCGGCGGTTCCAAGAGATCCTGTGGATGAAATCAGGCAGATCAGTCCCTGGCAATTATGGTTGACCATCTGCTCCATGCATTCCCGGATCGTCAGAAAGACCCCTGTCAAATTGATGTTGATAACTGATGTGAATTGTTCAAAGCTCATTTTGTTATTTACTTTACCGGTTTCTGTATCAATATCGATCATTAAACCGTCTTTGATAATCCCGGCGCAGGGGGCAACCATGTTGACGGCACCGAATGTGTCCATGGCAAAGGCAGCAAGCTTTGTGCAGTCTTGTTCATTCCTTACATCACATTGCAGTGTTGCAACACGGGTTTTTAATTTTTGTGCGGCCATGTTAAGGCTTTCCGGATTGACATCCGCCAGAACTGCTTTGCCGCCACGATTTATCCAGTACTCTGCCAGGCTGTACCCAATGCCGCTGGCACCGCCGGTAATCACTGCAACGGAATCTTTAATTTCAAGCATTTTATTCTCCTGATGCAAAGCCGACAATTTCCGGCCTGAAGTATTCTTCTTTCATTAGTGTCAAATTTTCACTGATAACCGGCTTAAATTCCATCTGGGCAAGAACGTCGGCTTCAAGGTCTATTCCCGGCGCAATTTCAATCAGTTCAATGCCGTCTGGAATCAACCTGAAGACAGCTCTTTCCGTAATATAAAGAACCGCCTGCCCTTTTTGAGCACCCAGCTCGCCGCTGAAGGTGATCTGTTCAACCGCTGTAATGAATTTTTTTATTTTTCCTTCCTGTTCAATGATCAATTTTCCCTTATCAATTCTCGTTATCAGGCCGTTTGTGGTAAACGTTCCCATGAAGACGACTTTTCTTGAGTTTTGTGAAATGTTGATAAACCCGCCGCAGCCAGGGAATTTTTTCCCGAAACGGCTGACATTGTTATTGCCTTTTTCATCGATCTGGGCCATGCCAAGAAAGGCGATATCCAGCCCGCCGCCATCGTAAAAATCAAACATCTGGGGTTCTTCTATGAGGCACTCCATGTTTATGGTGGCACCGAAACTCAGTCCGCCGACCGGCATGCCGCCGATGGGACCCGGTTCCACAGTAAAAGTGATATAATCCAGAATGCCTTCTTCAGATGCCACCCTTGGGACGGCTTCCGGGTATCCGATCCCCAGATTCCCGATCATGCCGTTTTTGATTTCTGCAGCAGCCCTGCGTCCGATCACCTTGGTTGTATCAAGGACCAGGGGGTCAAGCAGGCTTACAGGAACCCTGAGTCTTCCCGCATAAGCCGGGCTGTATTGCTCGGCAAATGTCTGCATATGATATTTTTGCGGGGCCACCACCACATGATCCACAAGGATGCCGGGGATGACGACATCACGGGCGCAAAGACTGCCGAATTCAGCGATTCGCTCTACCTGGACAATAACGGTTCCGCCTGAGTTTTTAACTGCCATTGCAGCCGCCAGGTTTTCCAGAATCAGGCATTCTTTTTCAAATGTGATGTTTCCCCTGGTATCGGCGGTCGTTCCCCTGATAATGGCGACATTGATGGGAAAAGGCTTGTAACGAAGGTACTCCTGGTTGTCGATCGTCATCACCTCTACCAGATCCTCGGTGGTGATGGCGTTGACCCTGCCCCCCTCCAGTCTGGGGTCCACAAAGGTTTTCAACCCGACTTTTGTAATGGACCCGGGGCGTTTGGCTGCGATATCCCTCAAAAGATGGGCAATGGCCCCCTGGGGAAAGTTATAGGCCTGGATCCTGTTGTCAAGGGCCATTTTTCCCAGTTTGGGCGCCAGACCGGTATGACCGCCGATAAGCCGTTTTACAAGGCCTTCGTGGGCAAAATGGTTCATGCCCTTATCAACACCATCCCCTTGTCCGGCAACATAGACAAGGGTCAGATCCCGGGGAGTCCCGGTCTTTATAAACCTTTTCTCAATGGCAATGGCCAGGTATTCGGGGAACGCATTGCCGACAAACCCTTCCGAGACAACCGTGTCCCCTGTTTTGATCATGTCTGCTGCTGCTTCGGCAGATATGATTTTGTTTTTATCCTGCATGATGTCATTGCTCCGATTACAAATTATGTTTTTTTATTTTGTTTCAAACAAAATCATATCAATAATCATGCCATGAATTTTATGGATCAGGCCCTTTACCCATGGAAGGGGTTTACAGAAGAAAGGCGTTGTTTTTTAGGCATGGCGTTTTGGTAACCGATTGATTTTGTATATTTATTTGTTTGATAGAGGGTTTGGTCGCACCATTGAGTGGCCTTGACGCAACAAGGGATTTTGGATCAGCTGAATGGATCGACTTTGTATCAATATGGCTACGTGTCGCTGAATTAATACACTTGCCTGATTCTGTGTGTTTTTATGATGACGGCAGGGAGTCGAACCAGGGCAGATAAAAAATGTCTGTATCATGATTACTACAATTTTTTTGTAAACAGATTGTCCGGGTGCCGTATACCCTGAGATGCCCCTTTAAACAGGAGCCAAATAAAAAAAATACAGGAGCATGGAAATGAGTTTGAATTGTTGCCATCATAACTGTATACTTTTAAAGAGTCTTAACCGGCAGATCATTTTATTGATTAACCCAATCAAAAAAGGCTTGTTTGTGATATGAGAAAAGCGATTTTTTTAAACTTTCCAACACACGGGTGCATCAATTCCCTGCTTGCTACCGCTGCAGAATTGGTAAATCGTGGAGAAAAAATCATTTATTATTGTACAGAAGAATTCAGGCCTAAAATTGAGAAAACCGGTGCCCGGTTCCGTCCTTACAAGGGCAATGTCAATACATTTAAGATAGAAAACGATGACTTGTTTTATGCCCTGAAATTAAATGTTGAAATGACAATTGATAAGCTGGATC
Source organism: Pseudomonadota bacterium (assembly GCA_018821715.1). Taxonomy (GTDB): domain Bacteria; phylum Desulfobacterota; class Desulfobacteria; order Desulfobacterales; family Desulfobacteraceae; genus Desulfobacula. The sequence goes on from JAHJLN010000089.1 coordinate 6,595, forward strand.
ATAATTTTGACGCAATTCGAAAAGAAACTCCTGACTATATCATCCATGATTCCTTGTGTACCTGGGGAAAGCATATGGCATCAATTTTAGGAATTCCGGCAGTGAATTTAATGCATTCTTTCCCTCTGACGGAATCGTTAACTTCCTTCACATTTGATACCGCACCGATTTTCATAAAAACAGGGCTTTACAAAACCATGAATAAGTTTAAAAAAAACAGCCCTAAAAAAATCTTGAAAAAAAATTATGATATTCATTTATCATTCAAAGACATGCTGATCAACAAGGAAAATTTAAACATCATTTATACGCCAGCGTGCATGGCACCGGATATTTTCAGATCGGAAAAAACCTATCGGTTTGTCGGTCCTTCATTGTTTTTTAAAAAAGAGCAGGATGATTTTCCTTTTGACAGGTTAAGCCGCAGAAAAGTCATATACATATCTTTAGGCACACTGCATAACAATAAGGCTGATTTTTATAAAATTTGTGTAACCGCTTTCACAGGCACGGAATATTGCGTTGTCATCTCTGTCGGCTTTCAAATTGATGTCAATGAATTTGATGACGTGCCTGATAATTTTATCATCCGGCAGTCCGTTCCCCAGCAAAGATTGCTTGGTCATGTCAGCTTATTTATTACCCATGCCGGCATGAATAGTGTGAATGAGGCCATTTGCAGCGGTGTACCCATGCTTTTGCTGCCGCATCAGTTTGAACAAAAAATGATTGCTCAGAGAATAGCAATGTTGGGTATTGGAATTGAAATGCGCTATAAAAAGATTACTCCGCAAAAATTATATGAGACAGCAGAAAAACTGATATCTGATCCTGGATATAAAAATATGGCATCACAATATCAGTCTATTTTTAATAAAGAGGAAAAAACGTCACATTTAAAAGCAGCTGACGAAATTTTGCAGTATATTAACAAACAAATTTAAGATTAATTTGTTATTTTTAAAATGGTTTTCATAAAATAAGAAATTTTATTAAGGGGGTGTGGGCTTTTCCATGATCTTACAGCCGTATCTCTTTATTCTAAAACGACAACATCATGGGGGGTTGTGCTTAAAAAGCATGCACTTGTTTCGGTGATTTGAATGACACTTTCAATGCCGGCGGCAAATTTGTTTTTAAAAATGAATTTGGGTTCCACGGCAAAGATCATGCCTGGTTTGAGAATGTCTTTTTTTCCTTTGGAAAGCATGGGGGGTTCCACAAGTTCAAGTCCTATGCCGTGGCCGATGAATATGGATTTTATGCCGGGCAGCCCTAAGAATTGTTCCTCAACTCCCATTTGTTTCGCCATTTGGACAGATGCATCAAACAGATCCCCCATGATGACACCGGGTTTCATCATGGAAAGAAGCAGATGAAGGATGTCTATGGACATTTTTGATACGTCCATGGCTTTGGGGGGCATCGCCCCTATAGCAAACATTCTGGTTTCATCCAGATGATACCCGTTCAGAAGAGTGCCGAAATCAATCAGGATCGGCTCATTTCGTTGAATCAATTTGGCACCGGCGCCAAAGGGATGGGCAATGGAAGTCCCCATGCCGCTGCAGGGGGTGTCCACGGCACCGGCAAGCCCGCCGTTTTTTCCGCTTAACAAGTGGAAAGGATACCCCTGGGCCCGGTAATGCCTTGTTAACACCTTCCCTGCGTGTCCATGCTTTCTGGCAAAGGTTTCATATACGCCGCAAAATTCAATTTCCGATATTCCGGGCACAATATTTTTACGAATATAAGAAAATGTTTTTTCAGAAAGCCGGGCTGCTTTTTTGAGTTGATCGATTTCATAAGCGGATTTAATTTCTCTGCAGGCATGGATGGCAGGTGTGCCGTCTTTAAATGTGGTTGCGTGAAACAGGTTTTGATAAAATTCATAATCCCGGATCGGCACCACATCAAAGGCAAGCCCGCATGTTTTGGGCAGGGTTGAGTGCAGCGCCTTAATTTTTATTGGAATCTGGGTTATGGATGAAATTTGAAAGATATCTTTTATACAGCTTTCTTTTTTTGCTCTGGGGAAATATCTTTTAACAAACAGAACCGGGTCCTGATTTACGTGGATATAAAGATAGCAATCCTGAGACGTCCCTGAAAAATAGAAAATATCGGGTTTGTGGGTTAAAAAGATGGCCTCAATACCGGAAGTGTCCATTTTCTGCTTCAGCGTGTGAATTCTGTTTTTGATTTCCTGTTCAGGAGTTTTTTGAAAAGCCATTATGTGTTTTCCAGTGGATCAAAACCGGCCCGGTTAACAGGGACCTCAACACATGGATCAGCCACCATGTCCGCAAGAGACCTTGTCGATAATTTAAATTTCATGAAAACAAGGTACATGAAACTGGCTGGATCTTCAATGAAAAATCCGACATGGACATCATACTGTGAAATCAAAAACAGCAGGATGTGTTCACTTATATGGATACGCGCTTGATGTCAAAACGGTCGGGGAGCGCTGTCTCAGTATTGCTACGTGTTGTATTTTTGCTACAGTATTTGATCAAATGCTCTCTTTGTGCATTATTCATAATAGAATTTTGTAAACAGGATGAAAGGCTGTCCTAAAACAGCTACACAATTTAAATTCAGCCTTTCATTTCTCATCTTTTTTTTGATTTCTCTGGCCGGGAATATTGTTTAACATTTGAAGTAAATAATGAAATATCAGCAGGTTATGTTTTGATAAGAGTGTTCATGTCACCCTTCTGCATCTCTCTGGCACATATCTGGCAATAAGCAGTTCCCGGTATCATTGAAACATTAAATGGCGGGCAAGATGCTTAAACGGGAGTTAAGAACGTCTCATAACAGGTATTAACCAGAATGTTTAAAGGAGAGTAACATGAAACAACAGTACAGGAAATTTTTTTTAGCTATTGTCATTTCAATCGTTTATCTGGCTTGTGCAGGTATTGTTTTGGCCCAAAAAGAAGAACCGGTGTTTATTAAAGTGCCGCTGGCTTATCCGTCCGGCCTTCCCGGACTTGGAACAAGCATCAAATATCTTGCCGAAAAAGCGCCCATTATCAGTGACGGATCAGTTAATTTTAAAATATATGAACCGGGAAAACTGATACCTGCCTTTGAGATGCTGGGTGCAGTTGACAAACAGGTTGTCGAAGCCTGCTACGGTGTTTCAGGGTACTGGTCCGGCAAGGTGGGTAATGGGTTGAATTTTTTTACCGCAGTGCCGTTTGGCCCTGAGGCTGCTGAATATCTGGCATGGATATACAATGGAAACGGACTGAAACTATGGCAGGAAATCTATGATTCAAAAGGGTTCAATGTTAAGGTTTTCCCCTGCGGTATTATGTCTCCGGAATCCTCAGGATGGTATACAAAGGAAATCAAGAGTGTTGCTGACTATAAAGGGCTGCCCATCCGGTTTTTCGGCCTTGGCGGACAGGTATTGACCAAACTGGGTGCATCTGTCCAGCAGATTCCCGGCGGTGAGATTTTCGGTGCCCTGGAAAAAGGGGTCATTGAAGGATCAGAGTTTTCAATGCCGGCGATCGATACAAAACTCGGGTTTTACAAGGTAGCCAAATTTAATTATTTTCCTGGCTGGCATCAGCAGGCAACCTATCTTGAGCTGCTCATCAACAAGGATGTCTGGAACAGCTTGAATCCCAAGCAGCAAATGGTGATAGAAGAATTGTGCAAGTCAGCTACCCTGTCCAATCTGGCATACTGTGAATCCATTCAGGCGCCTGTCATGAAAGAGAATGTGGCAAGCCATGGTGTTAAAAACATAAAGTGGTCTGATGAAATGCTCGATACATTTGAGAGTGCATGGATGGAAGTTGTCAAAGAAGAATCTGTCAAGGATCCCATGTTCAAAAAGATATGGGATGATCTGGCAGCTTTCAGGGCAGAATACAAAACCTGGAGTGACTATGGGTTCCTTCCCAGAAAGTAAGCGGTTATAAACAATACTTTAATTACAACAGGCAGTTTCTTAAATTGACTTTTTTTAAGGAATTGCCTGCAAACAAAAAATAATTTAATCCGGAAATAGCTTTAAATGAATATGATATCCAAAACAAGCAAACCAAATCTGCCGGATCGCATGGATAAGGCTGTACAAAAAATCGGTCATTTTTTCATGTGGTCGAATGTTGTTCTGCTCGGCTTAATCCTTATTGCCGTCTTTGTTCGATATATATTGAAACTTCGGACGATTGAAATCGGTGAACTCCAGTGGCATTTTTATGCCATCGGGTTCATGATGGGCCTGTCTTATGCTGTTACAACAAATTCTCATATGGGTATGGATCTGGTTCGCGATAAATTATCAAAGAAAACACAACTCAGGCTGGATATTTTGGGCATTATTTTTTTGCTGTTACCCTTTGCCGCCATTATTTTTTATCAAAGCCTTGAATTCGTGCATGACTCATGGGTCGTGGGAGAACGGTCAAATAACGATATGGGGCTTCCCTTCCGGTGGGCGATTAAATCGCTGATGCCGATTTCATTCGGTTTATTGATTGTTTCTGCTCTGTCCCGTCTTCTGCGGGATATTTCAATGCTTTCGGGAAAGGGTGTTAATGATGGCGCTAAATGAAATTCTTGTTGTCACCATGTTTTTTACGTTTATTCTTCTTCTGTTTACAGGGTTCCCCATTGCCTGGGTGCTGGCCGGCACATCGGTTCTGTTTACTGCAATAGGTGCCATTCTTGAACACTTCGGCGTATCTATGGGCGGATTTTACCAGGTTAATTTTACAGTGTTTAAAGCCACCATTAACAGGATTTATCAATTGGGGGATAATCAGGTCCTGGTGGCCCTGCCCATGTTCATTTTCATGGGGTTCATGCTGGATAAATCAGGGATTGCAGAAAAAATGATGCTGTCCATGCAGAATCTGTTCGGGAAAGTCAGGGGCGGACTGGCGGTTACCGTGACCATGATCGGCGTCATTCTTGCCGCATCCACGGGTATTGTCGGTGCCTCGGTGGTATTACTGGGGATTTTATCCATTCCTGCAATGATGACCCAGGGGTATTCCAAAACATTTGCAGTGGGTACGGTTGCCGGCGCAGGAACGCTGGGCATTCTGATCCCGCCCAGCATCATGCTGGTGATCATGGCGGACCAGCTGTCCCTGTCCGTGGGGGATCTTTTCATGGGAGCCGTGTTCCCTGGACTGTTGCTGGGGGTTCTTTATATCACCTATATCCTGATTTTAGGGCTGGTTAGACCTGCTGCAGTCCCGTTGAGTCCGGACCGTAAACCCTTTGAGTGGGGCTTGCTCATAGACGTGGTCCGGGATATTTTACCGGCCGGTTTTTTAATTCTTGCTGTATTAGGGTCCATATTCGCCGGTATTACAACCCCGACAGAAGCCGCCGGAATCGGTGGCGCAGGTGCCGTCATCCTGACGATGATAAATAAACGGTTTTCTTTTAAGGTGTTTAAAGAGGTGACGCAATCCTGCTTTAACACAACCGCCTATATATACGGCATTCTGATTGGGGCAACCTGCTTTGCTCTGGTTCTCAGACAGCTGGGGGGTGATGAATTTATTGAAAAAATTTTAATGTCACTTCCGCTGGGAGATTGGGGAATTTTAGGATTTATTCTTTTTTGCGTGTTTGTACTCGGTTTTTTTCTGGACTGGGTGGAAATTACATTGATCATCCTTCCGCTGGTTGCACCTGTTGTTGAGCAATTGTCCATCCATATCACGACCTATGGAACAACAGACAAACCAATTCTGATCTGGTTTGTTATCCTTATTGCGGTCACGCTGCAGACATCTTTTCTTTCACCGCCTGTAGGATTTGCGCTTTTTTATTTAAAAGGGGTGTGCCCGCCGGAGGTTTCCCTTACAGATATTTATAAAGGCGTGGTGCCGTTTATTATCCTGCAGCTTGTGGGACTTGCAATCATTGCTTTATTTCCCGCACTGGTGCTCTGGCTCCCATCAGTAGCCTATAATTAAACAAGTCATCAATTTTTTTGTTTCAAGTGTAACCGGTTAAAAAAGGGAGGCTTTTGTGAGCTTTGTCCTCCCTTTATTTAATCATCATATATTTGGGTTATTCTGAAATGTTGGAAGGCAAAATTGCGGTAAATGATTGAAATTCATTTAATCAAAGTCCTTCATTTGATGTATGTTGGCTTGGTTATAAGCCAAATCTAACGGTCTTCTTTTCATCCAAACCAGTAGTTTATAGTTGACTTTCAATATCTGAACCATCTATAGATAATAAATGTGAATTTGATAAAAAACTTTGGAGATATATATGAAAATACTTAAGATTGATCACCTTGGAATCGCTGTCTCAAGCATTGATGAAAAGAAAAATTTCTGGATAGATGCACTGGGACTGACGCTCGAAGGAACAGAAACCGTTGAAGCTCAAAAAGTGACAACAGCATTTTTGCCGGTGGGCGAAAGTGAAATTGAACTATTGGAATCCACGTCGGCTGAGGGACCTGTTGCCAAATATATTGAAAAAAGAGGCGAAGGGATCCAGCATGTGGCCTTCCGGGTTGAAAATATAGAAGAAGCCCTTGCAGAATTAAAAGTAAAAGGGATTGCTCTCATAGATCAAACCCCCCGTATGGGTGCAGGTGGTGCTAAAATTGCCTTTTTACACCCCAAAGCCACATCAGGAGTTCTTGTTGAATTATGTGAAAGATAGTGTTTAATTAAAACTTCATTTAGACCGGAGGATAACCATGTCTCAAATGTCTGATATTGATAAATGGAAAGAACTTGCCCAAAAGCAGCTTCGAGGTAAGCCACTTGAATCATTAACAAAAAAGACCCCGGAAGGGATCGACATCAAGCCGTTATATACGGCCAAAGATCTTGAAAAAGTAGAATTTATAAATAATTTGCCCGGATTTGAACCCTATGTAAGGGGTCCCATGGCCACCATGTACACCGGCCGGCCCTGGACGATTCGGCAGTATGCCGGATTTTCAACCGCCAAAGAGTCCAATGCCTTTTACCGGAAAAATCTGGCAGCTGGCCAGAAAGGCCTGTCTGTGGCATTTGACCTTGCCACCCACAGGGGGTATGATTCCGACCATCCACGGGTGGCTGGTGATGTCGGAAAAGCAGGGGTTGCCATTGACTCTGTGGAGGATATGAAAATTTTATTTGACCAGATTCCCCTGGACCAGATGTCGGTGTCCATGACCATGAACGGTGCGGTCCTGCCCATTCTCGCAGGCTATATCGTTGCCGCCGAAGAGCAGGGGGTAAAACATGATCAGCTCATGGGAACCATTCAAAATGATATATTAAAAGAATATCTGACCCGGAATACCTATATCTATCCGCCAACTCCTTCCATGAGGATTGTTTCCGATATTA
>JAHJLN010000090.1 GCA_018821715.1 Pseudomonadota bacterium
AAATATCGCATCTGAAAAATTTCACTTAGGCATACGTACGTGGGATTTTTGGCTGGATTTTTGGGATATTATCGAGACTCTCTACACCAATGTTGCTAAAAAAAATTCAGTTATCTTTTTGAAGATAGTCATAAATTACGGTTCCCTGGTCTACAATTAACTCAAGATCGATATAAACAGATTTTTTGACAGCCTTTATTCCGGCGTCGATTATGTATTTTGGGCAGTGTTCATGCAAATCAACTGTCCCCTTGCCGATGATTAAATTATGAATCAATGTTTTTGAATATTTCATAGCAACCAGTTTTTTAACGTCTGGTTCATGATTTTTTATACAAGAGGGAATAAATTTCAAGTTAATAAGTGTTCGGTTTTTTCCAACATCTTCCAGACTCCCTTTTCTCAAAGGCTTGAAAGACAGAGAACAAATTTTTTGATTCTGTCCATAATAAGATGCTGTCCCGTTAAAATCTTCGTTGGTTTTAATAATATCAACATCAGCCAAAATTTTGGGATATCCAAATAACTCCCTATTGGCAATGAGTATCATCGGATGATTTACAAATCCTTCGCAATTATAGGTATAAAGTTCCTTTTGATAGATTACCGGTATCTGGAAAAGGATTTCACTCCAGTCTCCTTTTTTTGAATATTCGGAAAAATTTCCCTGGAATTCCTTCACTTTATTCAAACAGATATATATGGTGCTGCCCGTATATTCCAATGGAAAAGGAACAATGTTTTTAATAATTTGGGTATGGTTTACCTCTATTTCATATTTCACCAAATCAAATCTGCAAGATAAATTCATGTCTGCCCATGGCGGATTATGAACCGGCATCGAGAAAAGGGGATGGTTTTGATCAAAATTTAAAAGCATGGTTGTACCTCTGTTTTTATTAATTTAATTATTTGATTTCATATAGCTTATGCGGTGCAAGCATGTGGTATTTGATTAGTATGATTGGATCTTAACCTGCTTGTCTGGATATCCAGCTGATCGGGTCTGCTGTCATTGTTCATGAAATATTTTAATAGATTGTTTTTCCGTGAGGCTTTTATGACTTCAATAGGGTAATTGGTGAGTAGTTTTTTTGTAATATAGGCAGTGGCGCTGCCGGGTCCGAAATCAAATACATGACTGATATCCGGACTATCGGCAATACGCTGTACACACACAGGCCAGTTAATATTGTAAGTAGAGTTAAGTAAATACAGCGGCATTACAAGCTTGCCAATACAGTTTAACGAGGTTCCATCAAAAGTTGAATATACAGGTTTTTGCAAATCACTGCCCAGATAATCAAACTTGACTTTTTTAACCAACGTGTGGAAGAGATCGTATCCTGCCTGGTAATATTGCGTATGAAACGGTACACTGCACGACAGATATCGCCACAAGATTTTTTTTGCATCAAAATTTTTTTTGTGCTGAAGGCGAAAATCAACAATTAAATCTTCCGGACCGGAAATGATGTTGCTGATGCCATTATTGACAATGGATATTTCTAAATTCCGTTTTTTATTTTTATTATACTGATTAATTTTTTGTAAAAGAATTTCATGGGGCAAACCATCGATCATGGCCATGGGTTTGGGGGCTTTGTTGTCCATTTCAAATGCTTTTTCCATGACCGTATCCGATATCTTAGGCGATACGTACACATTATCAAAAACATATCCAAAATATAAAAGAGCGGTTATAAATTTTGAGACGCCTTCCCAATATGAATCACCTTTAAGATTCAATGAAATAAAAATACCCGGATATATGCCTTGACTCAAGCCGATAAATCCATCGATAAATTCTAAAATATTTGCATTACCAGAAATTGTTTTTGTAATATAATGATGAAATGCCAGTTGTGAAATCAATATAGACGACATTGAAATGCTTGGATTTTCAATGTATGAATTTTCCGGAAAGGTATCATTTTCAAGCCAAGTTTTTAAATCAAACCCTTTTTGTAAAAACAATGAATTGGCCAGTAATGGATCTTTTAACCCTTGTTTGATTACATCAAAGGAAAAATTAAAAAACTCTGACATTTCAGGGAAACTGTGCAAAAGCTTCAATTCCTTTGCAAATCCACTTCCCTGACCTCCAAATTGAAAAAAACATTTCTGCCTGTCTCTTGCCAGTTTTAACCATACAGTCATAACTCTTTCTCCATTAGGGGTAATTATTTCGTATTTACATTACTCTGTCTAAAATTTCCTCTTTCCTTAAACCATTTTGATTCATATTTCGGAGGAGGAATGATGTCATGGATATCCTTTCGCACAAGTGTTGCTGCACCAGTGGGACAGGTTGTTACACAAAGCCCGCACCCAATGCATCTTTCTGCAATTATCTGATTTGACGCCTCTGCTACCTTAATGGCATTAACCTGGCATCGTTCAGAGCTGCATATGCCGCATGAACAACATGTGGCGCTGTCAATCTTTGCATAAAAGTTTGAGTTAAACGCATGTTGAATACCAAACATATTGATTGATTTGAGCATATTACAGCAGCAGTTACAGCAGTTGCAGATATAACTGTGACCTCTTTGAATATTTGACGTCACATGAACCAATCCAGCCTCTTCAGATGCTTTTAATACCTGATACGCCTCATTTTTCGATATTCTGCGCCCCCATATCAAGCTTGTTTTAAAAAAGTCGGGCAATGGTGCAATACCTAGGCATACCTCTGATGGTTTATCACATGGATTTCCAAGTAATGCGGCTTCTTTTCTGCACATGCAGGCATTTACGGCAAAATCAACACCTGCCTCGATGAGTGAGGAAACTGTTTCATACGGCAGGGCTTCATGATTAACAGGAATTGTCTTTTCTACCGGGATTGTCATGGGATATTGCGGTTTGTTTGAAAAAAACTGAGGGCCGAAATAATGGAAATATTCATTAAAAAGTGCGGCCGTTTTCTCATTAATGCGATTGATCTGAAATTCGTATATTCCCCACATCCATGGGAGAATTTTAAATTTTTTTATTCCGCCAAGATCAATGGAAAATATCAGCCCATTTTTCCACATTTGAATCAAGGTATCTTCCAGGACTGCTTTTGAACGAAGGGTTCGGTCTGCGATTTGATTCGCTGTTTCAAAGGTTAATCTTAAGTCACAGCAAAGGTCGGCTTCTGGTTCTGTAAATAATTCTTTGAGTATTTTTATTTCCAAGCCCTTGCCTGTTGCAGGGAAACCGTTTGGAAGATGATCAAGCACTTTTGCAAGCGTATGATAAGTCGTATCATTCATTTAATCGCTCCTTGATTCAATATTTGACGACAGAGAAAAAATTTTAGAACAAAAGAATTGCCAGATATCCATACAATGCGCCGGAACCCGGATTTTTAAAATTGCTGCAGCCTTGTTTCAAGCTAAAATCAGCCCTTTTAGGATAAGTAGATTCTCAGTTTTTTAAAACAAGATAAAGACACGAGATACACAAGTATAGACAAAGAGGAGAGTAGTATTTAGTATCCATTTCAGCAAATTTGCTGTCTTTAATCTTTTTGAAAAACCCAACCAGCCTGAATTCTCCGACTGCTCTGAGGAACATAATCGCGCTTAATACGCCCAAGGCTATTTTATAGAGGGTATCTGGTATAAAGGACAAAATATTATCGGCATTCAGATATATTAACACCGATGCTCCCAGCAATAAGGTCGCGATAAAGGACCCTCCTAGTCTTGTTGGAATAAACACAGGTTTTCCGTTAATATGCGGAATAACAGGCTGTAGGTCAAATTCCCGGTTTACAATGACCCAGTAAAAATGAATCGCACTGATGACAACGAATATGATGATATTGGCAACAGTTATCAAATAAAACATGCAGATTTCCTTTTTTATATATGAGTAAAAACAATGGAGGCGTTATGTCCCCCAAATCCAAATGAATTTGACAACGCTACATGAATATTTTTTTTCACTGAATTATTTGGAACATAATTCAGGTCCAATTCAGGATCAGGATCTATATAATTTATCGTTGGCGTGACAATGCCGCTATGTATGGTCATTGCAGTGATGATGCCTTCGATTGCCCCAGCAGCCCCGATGGTATGTCCATGCATGGATTTTGAAGATGAAACAAGCAGCTCAGAAGATCTTTTTCCAAAAACATTTTTTATGGCCATGGTTTCATATTTATCATTAAAGTAGGTTGAAGTGCCGTGTGCATTAATATAATCAAAATCATGTTTGGACACCCCTGAATTTTGTATTGCCAATTCCATTGTTTTAGCCATTCCGACTCCATCTTTTTTCGGTGCAACGATATTGAATGCTTCACTTGTTGTAGCATATCCACTGACCACTGCATATATTTTTGCACCCCGTTTTAAAGCCGATTCTTCCGATTCAAGCACCATGCAACCGGCGCCTTCTCCCATGACAAATCCATCTCTGGTTTTGGTGAATGGCCTCGAAGCGGTTTCAGGCGACTCATTTCTGACCGAAAGAGCATATAATTTATTAAAACTATCAATTTTTTCAGGTTCTATGTGAGAGTCAGCCCCGCCGACAACGACAACATCTGATTTGTTATCCGCGATCAAATCATATCCCGCACCGATGGCATATGCAGAGGATGCGCAGGCGGTTGCAACCGAATAACTGGGACCTTCCAGCCCGTATTCCAGGGAGATCCAGGCACTGGGGGCATTTGACATGGCTTTGATAATTTTATAGTCATTGTTTTTTTCCTTTTCTATGGCTGAATAATTATTGCTGACAATACCAAAAATGACAGCGCAGCGCGTTTTATCATAATCATCAAAACTAATCCTGCTGCTTTCAATGGCCTGCTTGCTGCATAGATATGACATTTTTGTGACCCGCGTCATTTTTTTTTTCAATCGTCGTGAAATATTTTTCTCAGCATATTCTTCAAAACCATCCGGAAGTTGAGCGCCAAATTGAGTGGTGCAATGTGACGGATCAAAGGATACAATTTTTTTTGCACCGCTTTTGCCATTCAACAAATTTTCCCAGTTTGTATCTATATTCAAGCCAAGTGAACTTATGATATCCATTCCTGTAATAACAACTTTCTTTTTTTGAGGCATTTCATAATCTCCTATTTATACTGTTCCAAATATTGTATTTTTAACTGGCATTAAACATGTTCTCAACCGGCTTATAAACAATATCATGTGTACCGTTGTAATATGAAATAAGGTTTGAATAAATATTGCCATACCCGTATTGGTCAGCATATTCAAACGGATCTTTTTTTATCCCGAGAATTTGGGTTAATGCATTTAAAATATCTTGTTTTGCTGCATAACCTTTTGATTCGGCATAAAAAATTTCATTAATCAGTAAAGATTGAAATTTTTCAATCATCTCTTTTTGATACTGATCTCGATTAAAATCAGTTTTTCCGGGGTTTAAATGACAGGCATATAAATCTTTAACACCAGTTCTGCCGGTATACCCTTTTTTAACCAATGTGTTTATCCAATCGATATAGGGTTTGTTAAAACACTGGTTCCGCTTGTTTGTAAAATTTTTTGCCAGTTCCAAAATTATATCTGAGCCCACGGAATCCATAATTTCAAACAGTCCGAGTAAAAACAGGTTTTCCTTCAGAATTTCATCGATGTCTTCCATGGTTAAATCATTTTCCTGATAAATTCTATAGGCTTGAACCATCAAACTGAGGAGAATCTTATTTAATAAAAAGTTGGCTTCTCCAGAGAATTCAATATAAATTTTACCTATTTTGCCAACAAATTGTTTTAAGGCAGAAAGCCGGTTTTTATCATTGTTATCCATGATGTTTATTTCGATGGTGTTGATCAGTTTCAATGGATAAAAAAAATGAAGGCCAAAACATCTTGATTTATTATTTTCATATAAAAATATTGTATCAAGGGGAATGGAAGATGTGTTGCTTGCCAGAATACACCTGTCGCTGACAATGCCGGATAAAGCCTTAAATATATTTTGTTTTACTTCGGAATTTTCAATAACGGATTCAATGACCAAATCACATGCATTTAGACAGGATACATCACAACTGACGTGAAGATGATTCACTCTGTTATCATATGCATCCTGGGTAATCAGATTTCTTTTCAGTTTTTTATTGAGTTGTTTTTTGATTTTATCTTTCAATTTGAGTTTATCATCATTGGTTCTACACAACAAATGAATTGTAAAATCATTTAAATACAGATTGTCAAAAATATCCCACCCCATTTTGCCCTTTCCGATAATTCCGATTTCTTTTATGGCTGCATTCATTTTTTCACCTGCTTTTGATGACAAGATTTTCTTATCATTAATTTGTTGGTTTAATTGGGATGCGGCTGATACCGCTCAAGGAATGTTTCTCTTGCTTTTGTGCCTGTTTTATAGAGCTCTGATACCCTTCTATAAAATTCTTTTTCAGGCAACCGGGTTTTAATAACCGCATTGGTCAAATTGTAATAATCAAGATCCTGTATAACAATTTTATTTTTAAGGATATCCCATTGTTCAGTCCCTGGGAATGGCGTTAAGATGGTGAATCCTGAAAAATAAATGGGATTATTTTCTATAAACACGCCAACCCGCTCAAAATCCTTTTCATCAAAATCAGGACGAACTATATAATTTCCAATACCATAAATTCCTGACTCATTGATGATCTTGATAGCGTCTATGGTGTCTTGGATGGTCGAATTTTTTCCATATTCTTTTAATTCTTCATCACTTGTGGCTTCCAGACCCATAATCATCAGTTTAACACCTGCTTTGCTGGCAAGTTTAACAATATCCGGATGTTTTACAACCGTATCCGCACGAATATCGGCCATAAATAAATGATTAAAGGATCCTTCACTTATCAGGGTAAAAAGATGTTTCGCTTTTTCTATATTTCCAAAGGTATGCGCATCACAAAATCGTATTAATTCATACTTTCCCATGGTTTTTAATTCATCTATTATGGTTGCAGCATCACGATACATATATCTTCCATGGGTCATCCGCCACAGGAAACAAAAATTGCACCTGTGAGTACAGCCCATGGAGGTGCTTAAATACTGAATTTTCATTTGCGTTTGCGGATGCCGGTAATCATAGTGATCTGTTAGGTCTCTGTTGGGTGGAATTTCATGTTTGAAATGGGTATCGCAAAACTCTTTATAGCTTAAAAGATTCAAAGATTTTGTATAAGTGAACCCATTCCCGTTTTTAATACCGATCCCGTGAATATGTGAAAAGTCAGGATTGTCCCTGTTTTTTTTGTACGCTTGAATAATGTTATAAAAGGTAACTTTGCCAAGTCCGAGAACCATAATATCAACATTATGGTCGTGAAAATCATCCGGGCAGGATGTTGCATGAATACCCCCGATAACTACAAGTAATTTTCTATTGTATTTTTTTACCGATTTTAAGACTCTTTTTAAAGTGTTAAATTGTGCGGCAAGGCAGGTGAATCCGACAATATCCGGATTAAATGCCCTGATTTCATCAATAATGCCTTCTTCAACATCATAATCAGGATTGTTTTCGATCTCTGCTTTCTGGTCAAGAATTTTAACCTCTTCTTTGCCCAGCATTCCGGCAATATCGTTCAATCCCAGGGGCGGTCCGACCAGCACCCTTTTTGATATTTCACTTTGTCCCAGTTCATCGGCATAATCAAGCATTCTAAAACGGTGTGGGATTGAAGGATTCACTAATAATATTTTCATAATATTTCTCCATCTTTAATTTGATATTATTCAAAATATCTGATTGTAAAACCGGCCTGCATGAATTTACTGACTTCCGTAACAAAACTTAATATAAGATCCTGGTCTTTAAAGGTCTGATTTTGTATTAACTTGTCTAATGAAATAAAAGCGGCCGGAGGGCCGGCATAGCCCATATTATCAATGGTTGTAAAAACACAACTTTTAGGAATACCGATGGTTTCACACTCTTGGACAATTGAATCCACCACATACTTTGTCGGCATATTAATTAAAAAACTTTTTATGTTGGTTAAATTAATAGAATCTTTTTTAATCATTCGCTTTAAACCATTAAAAAAAATAGTATGGCCATTTTCAACGAAATTTTCCTTGAGTTCCTTTTGAAAAAGTTGTGATATATGATGGCTGCAATTGTTATACACTTCCAAAGGATTTTCATAGTAAGCCGGAAGGGATGATCCCATTGTGGCTTCTTTATGACAGCCGGGTGATTCCATATAGGTGCTTTCGATAAAAAACCCGTTTTGTAATGT
>JAHJLN010000091.1 GCA_018821715.1 Pseudomonadota bacterium
AAAAAAATTAAGATTTTTTCATCAAAGTATACAAATATAGTTGATTGTCCGGAATATACATTCAGCAGTGATAAGGAGGCTAAAAAAGCGCTTCCCGATATTATTGACAATATCGTTCAACGGCTTGTTCCAGGGGATGACAAGAAAGAAAGTGCCAAACGGACATTTGCAATACGTCGGAATATCGGGGTGTTTTTTTCAGGAGGTCCTGCGCCTGGCGGTCATAATGTGATTGCAGGGCTTTATGACGAGGCAAAAAAGTATAACCCGGATTCCAAAGTGTTTGGATTCATTTTAGGATCCGATGGTTTGCTTGAATCAAAATATGTTGAAATCACCCAGAGCCTCGTGGATGCACACAGGAATATGGGCGGGTTTTCAATGCTCAAGACCGGGAGGACCAAGATTGATTCCCAAAAAAAAATAGACCTGTCGTTGAAAACCTGCATGGAGCTTGAGCTGGACTCTCTGGTGGTGATCGGAGGGGATGATTCAAATACCAATGCTGCCTTTCTTGCCCAGCAGTTTAAAAGTTCAGGAATCAAGGTCATTGGCGTCCCTAAAACCATTGACGGAGATATACAGGTAAAAACAGACAACAAGGAGATGCTTTGTGCCATATCCTTTGGATTTCACACTGCTGCCAGGGCATTTTCACAAAATATCAGCAATCTGACAACCGATGCCGGTTCAGACATCAAATACTGGCATATTTGTAAAGTAATGGGAAGAGTTGCAAGTCACTTGACATTGGAATGTGCGTTTCAGACCCATGCAAACCTTTCCCTGATTGGTGAGGAACTGGCGGATTACACAGATCAGCAGCGGATTGAAAAGGCTCAAAAAAACGGCATGGTCGATTATACAGCCTATGGCATGACCCTGCGCCATTTATCAAGGCTCATATGCGATACCATTGTGAGAAGAGCTGCCAGCGGGAAAAACTTCGGTGTGATCATTATTCCGGAAGGGATTCTTGAGTTTATCAACGAAATTCAAGTGTTTATTATTAAATTAAATACAATTATTGCTGAGTATAACAATATCCATGACAATGATTTTCATTACGCGTTTCCTTCTCTAAATGATAAACTTGAATATTTAAGGCGCCTGGCCAGGGGCATGGGAGATAAAGACAAGTTCCCCATCTGGAATTTAAGAGATGATGACCTGTTCAATCAACTGCCGTCATTTTTTCAGGAAGGCCTTCTGGTTGAACGGGATACCCATGGCAATTTTCAGTTTTCCCAGGTAAAAACTGAAAAAATTATAATGGATATGGTCAAGGAGTACTTGGATATATTAAAGGAAACCGGAAGATATAAGATCGGCATTGAAAGATCCTATTACAAAACAATAATGGAAAACGCAAATATTATACCGGATAAATTTGCAACAGCTATTTTTAAAAATCCTGATGATAAATATCTGATAATCAAAGAATCCATTATTTCTTTAAAAACGCTGAGGCAGGCATTGATCAGCGAAAATCTGATTCGCCAGGAGGATACCCTTCCTGAGCCCATTGTTCGAATATTTAAATTGTCAGATCCAAAATTCAAAACCCAGACCCATTTTTACGGATATGACGGCAGAGGGTCTGATCCTACCCATTTTGACTGCAATTATAGTTATAATTTAGGCATGATTGCGTTTCATCTCATCGCAAACGGTGCAACAGGACAGATGGCAGCCATCAAGAATCTTGAAAAAAAATTTGATGAATGGGAACCCATTGGTATCCCTATCGCAAAAATGATGCATCTTGAGGAGAGAAAAGGACGTCTGGAACTTGTGATTGAAAAAACCCTGGTAGATTTAAATTCCAATGCCTTCAGGGTTTTTAAAGCTGTAAGAGATGAGTGGCTGGCGGCAGAATCCAACCAGGACAGGTACAGACGTCCAGGGCCGGTTATGTTTGCAGGAAAGACGGAAGAAGACAAGCCCATTACGTTAACACTTAATTCCATTTGACAGGAGGTGCCATCTGCCAGCAGTTTTGCTATAATTATGAAATAAATTACCTATTATTGCCACATGTTTTTCTTAATCTGTGGCGTTTCAAACCATAAAAAAACACATCCCATTTTTTAAAATATCCTTTATTCAAGGGAGTCTTCCTTTATAAAATAAACATAAAACTGTCTTGGTATGCTCTTTGCAATTATTGTTCTTGAAAGTAAATAACATTATTTTTTTAAGAAAAAACACATCCCTTTACAGGAGGGTAATATGAAAAGATACATCGTATTATTTGCAATTTTTATCACGGCTATTTTTTTCTATCCAGTCTTTGCCCATGCAGATAAAATTGGATACGTTTTTACCCAAAAACCTTTGTCAGAGCCGGCCACCCTTTTCTTTTTCGGGTCAGGATTATTGATTGCAGGCGGCCTTGCAAAGAGGTTTGTCGGAAAATAGCTTGATGATAAATCAGATTCTTCTGTAAACAAAAGACCAGGTCTTCCCATTGACCGGCTCAATGACATCAGGCCGTATGTAAAATTCAATTCAGCCTGGCAAAGTATTATGATCCGGTCAACCCGATATTATACCCACTGGATGAAAAACTTAGAAATGAAGGACGTGAAAAGTGGCTTGAACCTGTCGGCCTGGCAAGGAACCTGGGATTCAGTCCCAAGGAACTAAGAACCATTGAGGCTTTGGTTATCGAACAGACCCAAGAAGTATTGGAGGCATGGCATGAGTATTTCTGATATAAAACCTGGTGAGAGCGTTAAAAACGTATATTTTACCGAAGATACTTTAAGTGTTGATTTAAATGATGGTCGTACCATCACTGTTCCCCTGGCATGGTATCCCCGCCTGCTTCCCGATTGATGATAAGCCCATCCTTTCATAAAACCTTATTTTTCAAGACCTTGTTCAACTTTAAACACAACGCGGTTGAGTTCGTCATATGCATAGGTGTCCGTGGCATTGCCGGGATAATAGGTATAGGATTCAATCACTTCCCTGGATCGCTTGTAACCGGCTAAAGGATCTATGGTGTCGGGTTTTTATATTCGATAATAAATCCTTTTAATGTTGCATTTGGGTTAATATCATTCCATCTGGGTCCTTTAAGGCTGCCGGCTTGAAAAAAATGCAGGTGGCTCTCATGTCCGCCATAATTATTGGGTTCGCCCGGAGAAAAGTTTTTATATTCAAAGGGCTCCCGGGTTACCCATGTCCAGGTTTCAGTCGGCGGTGCCTGCGGGTTCTGCTTGTATCCTCCCAGCCATGGGCCGATCCCGTTGCCACTGCCGTCAATAAACCAGACACTGTCATCTGCGGCTGCTGCAGCATAGGCCTGCTCATTTTCAGCAGCGCTGGTGATCACTGCCAGGTGGCCACCCAGTTGCTGGGCACGGGTTTTTGCCTGGTCAAAGGTGATGCCTTCCGGTGCTGCAACCAGTTTGAACCGCCCGGCTCCCTGGGATATTTTTTCACCAATGCCATTATCTGCAGTTGTTTCCAGCGGTTTTGCAAGATCAGCCTGCCAGTGATATATGTCGCTTGTACCGTGCTGGGTGAAACTGCCTTCCACATGATATTTGCCATTGCTTTTTTTCGTCAGAATGCCGGTATATCTTTGGGTGCAGCAGGGAATGGGACGGGTAAATTTAAGGGTTGTGCCATCAAAAAAGATATCCTGCATGCGCTCTTTTCGTCCCATCTCATAGGAAATCCCGGATGAGTCAATAACAAGAGTTCCCCTGAACCCGTTTGCATTGATCTGCCAGGTACCGTTGATATCGGGCCGGGGTGCGTTATGCTGATTTTTTTCTTTGGCTGATCCAATATTGCCGGCCTGGGTCTGTTGTGCTTGTTTTTCCAGGGTAAGCTGCTGCCGGGCAAAGTTGATGCGGCTTTGCACCTCTTTTTGGTCTGCAGGGCTCAGTTCCCTGGCCCGGGTATCCAGGGCGCTGTCCAGCATGGCCTGCCAGTCCTTTTGTTCAAAGGTGCGCGTGTGAATCCTTGTCTTTTCCTGCATAAACACATCGTACACTTTAAGCGCCCGGCTGAACTCATTCATCACCCGCTCGGAGAGCGGATTGGCCATCTGGCCGGGCATGTCAAACTGAAGATCCTGCATCTGGAGCATGATCTTCTGGGCAGACCAGACCTTGTTTTGGGCAATGAGGCTGTCAAATTCCCCGGCTTTGGCCTCAACCCGGGGCCATAAGGCTGCAGAACGCTGGATTCTTTCCAGCTTGTTTTTTGCATCTGTATCACTGGGTGCAAGCTGGGTGGATATTGTCAAATCCTGTAGTGCCTTTGGAAAATTGCGGTCATAACCGGCCTTCCATCCGCTTTTTTTGGCTGCAGCAGCCACTTCCCGGATGACAGGGGCAGCAGCCATGGGGTCGGCGGTTTGTGCTTTGGTCAGCGCCTTTTTGGCAGCCGGCAAATCACCCTGTCCGGCAAAGGTGCGGGCCAGGGCAAGCCACATTTTGCCTTTGGCCTGGTCTTTGGCAGAGGGCTTGTCCGGTTCCGGCCGGGCTTTGCCTTTGAGGCCGCCAGGGGGGGGGACCACCCGGATTACCGGAACAGATACCTCGGCTGTTCCCAGCTTTATGCCGTTTTTATCCGAGGCAACAACCTGTGCCGTGATGGTGCCGGGTTCATTGCGGGAAACCGTGGGGCTCTGAAAATTATCATTGCTGATACTGGTGCCGTCATTGACCGTCCACTTCCATCGAACAGTGTCAGGAACACTGTTGCCCTGAACCTCGGCCATGAGCGTGATCCGCTCATCCGTGGCCCGCTGGCCGGCAAGGATGGTTTTAAGACCACCGGCCTTGGGATCCCAGGTCATGGGCAGGTTGGGCGGTTGTACCATCCAGGCCTTGACTGTGTAGGCTACGCCGGTATAGGCAGCTTCCACGGTCTGAATCTCATCCCCATGCACAGGCACCCGGGCCAGAACTTTGAGTTTGATCGGTTTTGTATCCTTGACCATAAATGAAATGTGGCCGGCATTTTTGTCGATCTCAAACCGGTTGAAAGAGGGCGGATCAAACCAGCGATAGTCCACCAGATCCGGCGGGATACCAGGTGATGCCACAATTGTGGCCCGCACCTCCTGTCCCACATGGGCCTGCCCATTGACCGGCTCAAAACTGATACTGAAGGCAGGTGCTGTTACCATGACGATCTGCTGCTCGCTCTCTCCCACGGTTCGGAACACCCCGTCAATTTTTCGGTGCAGCTCACACCAGATTTTGATTTCTCCCATGCGATCATAGGTTATTGTGGTGACCCCGTCCGGGCTGTCGGGCGGGTCAAAGCCAAGCCCGGGTTCTGCCTGCCAGATTACGCGATAATCACCACTGGACGGGGGCGGCGGCGGCGCTTCCTCGTCCGGCTGTGCTGTGATGGTGCGGGTGGCCCTGATGTTGCTGTCCAGGGGTTGCCAGCCATCTTTATCAGCCGGTGGGGACTGGGCTTTTGAAAGAGAATCCTTTGCAGGCCCGGACTGAAGCGATGAGGTATCGGCAAGTCCCATGCCCCAGGCATTGAGCCGGGATGTGCTGCCGTAAGGAACCTGGTTTTTAAGGCCCTTGATTGTTACCTTGCCAATGCCAGCCCGGATGGTGACAGAAGCCTGCCCCATGTGTCCTTCCTTATCCGTGACCCGGACACTGACAAGAAAGTCTCCCGCCTGGGGTGGGGTAAGATTGGCGCGGCTGCCAGAACCAGCAGCACCGGACCAACTGTAAATATAGGGAGATTTTCCACCCTCTGCCGAAGCGGTGATGACAACAGGCTTGCCCACCTCGACACTGGCAGCAGGCGCATCCAGTCTGACCGTCAACGCAATTGGGTCCTTGGGTTTGGTGACCTTGTCTTTGGGGTCCGGGTCAATACACTTGCTCACATAGGCTATCCGGGGTACCACCGGATCCGGATAGGGGAAAGGCAGTCCGTGTTCTTTAGAGAGCGCTTCCACCTCCTTAAACCAGTCGCCATAGCTATAGCCGCCTGAGTCAAGCTGTTCAACTTTTTGGGGCAACTTTTTTTTAGAATCCCGGATACGTTTGCCCTCAGCCCAGTGATCTTTCTTTAACTGACCCACACAGTCGTCATAATACTGGTACGCTTTATCACTGCATTTATTCCGACAGTCTTTGCACCCCTCATTGCATTTGGACTGGAACTCATCGCGTTTGTATTCCATTTCATTGTATATTTTGCTCCACTTGCTGTCACAAATTTGTTCAAGAGCTGTCAAATAGCTTTTCCATTTTACCAGCCAGATCTGGCGTTCTGTTTTCAATCCCTGCAGGACATTGCCTATAGCACCCGTACGTTCCAAATACACGTTGGGGTCACGGTAGGTCAGACGGTTTTTCTTCTCAACTGCCAGCAGGTCAATCAGGCCCTGCCAGTCTCGAGTCCGATGCAATTGTTCAATGGCAGCCCCCAGTTTCGGATCCTGGGCCATTGATTTGATATCAGATTTGTCTTTCTTTTTATCATCCGGGTCTTTCTTGTCGTCTTTGTCCGGCTCTTCATCGGCCTGCACTGCTTCATCCGTGGGTGTCAGGCCAATGGTCAGTTTGGGCGCCTTGTCCAGGTTGCTGCCAAGGGTTTGGTTCTGGGTGTGTTCAAGGTATCCCCTGGCCTGGACAATGATACGATATCTGCCCTTGATCAGGTTGAGTATCAGGAGGTCCGAACCAATAGTTACGGCGGGCTTGCCCAGCTCATCCGTGGGTGTGGCCTCGGCCCGGGCGGTCTTGATCTTTGTTTTGGGATTTTTTGCATCCTTCAAGACAAGGGTCAGCTGCACCGGGGCATCTTTTTCAAGACCGGCCCGGTATTCATCATAGATCTGGTTGCGTTTTTTGCCGTGGCTGATGGACCGGTCCAGCCAGGCATTGCTTCTTGCCGCCTGTCCGGCCTGGTTAAACGGTTTCATCCACAATTCATGGCGCCAGGCCATTTCCATCAGCGCCAGTTCCTCTTTGTTTTCCAGTTTGGCATTGGGCAAAAATTCATGTTTGATAGATAGCATGGCCTTGATGACGGTCATACGGGACAGATCGATATATTGATCCCATTTTTTTGCGGCTGCAAGATCTCCATCAGGTTGGCCTCTTAAAAACACCTTGCCGGTCAGCCATTGCTGGGAACCGTCACTTTGATAAGGGGTCGGCAGTTTTTTCAGGCCTTCCTCCCGTATTGCCGTCACCTGCTTGTAAACATCCAGGTAACGAAGTACCACCTGGGACGCCCGGCTGATTTCAGACTCAGAAGCGGGCTGGCCTGAGATGTCCCGTTTGGCATCCCACAATACGCCTACCAGGGCCTTATAATTGCTGGTATCTGCCTCGGCATCCAGGGAGGCGAGGACGACGGCTTCAATGTCCAGTTCCCTGACAATTCTGCGCAGCTCGGCAAACAGATCGGGCAGCTGTCCTCTGGCCAGGGCATCCTCAGCCTGCTTTCGTTTTTCCAGATGGTCAATAAGGTTGAGGATGTATCCCAGCTTGATCTCTTCCCACCGGGCCAGACCCAGTTCGGCCATGCGATCCTTGTATTTTTCCCCCACTGCCTCATGGTTGATCATCTCTTCTAACAGGATCAGGGCGGGATCAGTGGCGGTCAGGTTGTTGCGCAGGGTGTCACTGACATCAATCCACTCGGTAAACCCAGTGAAATTCTTTTTATAGGCCTGCCAGTCGAGATGTCCTGTATTGATGGTTTGACGCAGGGCTTCCACCTGTTCTTTTCGCATAGCAGCAAAGCCGGCAAGATCCAGGCGCAGTTTTTTATAATAGGTTGCCGTCAGCCGGTAGGCCCCCAGCTTGCTGGTCTGATCCCCCTCACCATGCGTTTGGACGTCGATCAGCTTGAATTCGGCATCGGCATACAGGGCATCGCTGAACAACGCCAGCTGCTCGCTCCAGTACATGCCATAGCTTTTATTGCCAATGGCCCGGCCCAACCCCCAGGCCGCTTCCGGCAGCGCCAGCGGCGGCACCAGGGTGGTGACCACATCCCAGGCTGCAAGATAGGTATTGCCCATGTAGGCATGTTCTGCCGCAGAAACAAAGGGTACCCGCCGGCGAAGCACTTCAGCGGCAAAACCGCCCCAGTCCCCCTCCCACAATGCATTGCCATAGGCCTTCATTTCATCCACCAGGCCTGTGATCATCACCAGCTTCATGCCCTGACGGCCGGCGGCCGTGGCCTGCAGATTCTCGTTCAGGGCCCGGTTGGTGCTGGCAATAGCCCCTTTGACCTGATTTTTCATGGCCACCAGGCGGTTGCCTATATCCTTGGGTGCCTTGCCCTGCAGACGGGCCATGTGAAAATCATTGATCTCGGCCTCAAGGGCGGCAAAACCGGTCTCCCCGCGCAGCTCTCCCAAAAGATTGTCATCAATGGTGTCCAGGATATTGTTGATCTGTTCCCCTTTTTTAACCGTATATTCAGCCGCAGCAACCGCTCGATCCATAACATAGGCGGCCACCATTTTGCGGCTCTGGGGGGTTTTGGATTTGAGCATTTCTTCAACCAGCTTTTTGTCCTTGAGCTCATCCAGGCTGAGTTTGCGCACGCCCGTCTCTTTGGCCAGCTGATCCAGCAGGGCCTTGACCTGGGCGGCTTTCTGCCGGACCAGATCCGGCACCTTTTCATCTCCAAACGCGTCCAGTTCCGCTTCCACCATGTCCAGCAATTCCACCAGTTCCTTGCGCATATTTTCCGCTTCAGCTGCCACATTTTCATTGTTGCGCTTTCGGGTCAAAAGATCGGACTGGCGTTTGGATATGTCATTGAACCGCGCGTTCATCCCTTTTTGCACATTGTCCCACATGGCATCTTTTACCTGTTCATGAAACTTGGCAATGCTTCCCGGATCAAGGTCCAGCATCAGCCGCTGCCGGCCGGCATCCCATACCACCTTGGGTTCCCTGCCGAAATGCTCGGCAATGGCTTTGAGCAAAAGATCCCGGATCTCCTTGGTCTGGGGATCAAACCGGTCCAGATCATGGGCCACAAATGCAAGGGTGGCAAGGGATGCATCTGCAGGCTTCTGTTTGGTATTGGCCAACGCCTCATTGCTGCGGTGCAGATATTTGGCTGCCTTGAGCACGGAATCCATGGTGCCGTATACCCCAGTTTTCACAATATCATGATCAAAGTGGCGCACCATTTCCATGGAAAGCCCCGGCTCCGAGGTAAAGGATGGTTTGGGCACCTCGATGCCCTGGATATCGGCAATGGCCCGTTCATAGGCCAGCCTGCCCTGCATGGCCTCCAGTCCGACCTTCTTTTGCTCGCCCGTGGTCATGTCCACATAGAAATTGTCTTTCATCTGCATTTCGGCAAACTGCATACCGTGTTTTCCAATGTATACCTCAAGTCCTGCACGGCCATGCACTGTGGCTACCGCATCAATGGCAATGGTGGAAAGTCCGGTCTGTTTTCGCATGATCCCTTCAAACTCGGCTTTCATGGCCTTGGCCAGCTCTGTATCGTTGCACACAAAACTAAAATCAATATCCCCGGAAAAGGTCATGGCTTTTTCGACCTGGGTGGCCCATTTTCCCACATGGCTGATCATCATGCCAAACCCGTGTTTGGGGATGCGCCCCTGATCGACAAATCGTTTGATGGTTTCATTGATCGCGTTTGTTGTCAGGGTTCTGCGCCAGGCGTAAAGGGTTTTTTCCACCGGAGTGCCCCCTTCGGCAAAACCTGCGCCCAGGATATTGTTCATCAGCGACTTGTTGCCGGTGCGGACTGCATGCTGCTCCAGCTGTTTTTTTACCTCAATCAGGTCATCCTTGTTTGCACCTATCGTGGCCATCTGTTTGAAAAAATCCTGGGGCATCAACTTGCCGCGACGAACATCATAGAGCATCCGGGCAAGCCTGCTCTGCTTGTCCGGAAATTTAAGTATTTTAAGCATGCCTGAAATATTCAGCTCTTCGCCAAATTCCGGTGCGGATTTGACCTGTTTTTCACCCTTATCCGGAGCAGTTGACAAATCTGGCCCTGCTGCGGCATGGGCAAGGGACACCGATAGACACAACAGCATCAGTAACAGGCTTCTCTTACAACAATTTTTTATGATGTTCATGGTTCAGGCACCTCGATATTAAGTTTTAAACCCCTCTCCCTTTGCCGGTGACGCTTGTTGATACTTCAGCTCCGATTTTGATATTGTTTGAACAGGAGTATACCTCCCCATGCAAAAGATATCAGGAAAAGGATGGTTCCTGATACCCTGCAAAACCTTGCTAAAAAATGATCATATTGCAACAATCCAGACTCAGTCAATAGATATTCCCAGTCATGAAAACCGTAGGGGGGAGGATTGTCCGAAGTTACCTCCCAAAAGGGGCAGGGTCAGCGATCTGAAGTCATTTACATAGGGGACAATATCAAAAAAAAATTTGTCCAAACCACCACAGGGTCACCGACGTCCTGAAAGTATCCCGTGTTTTTAAAATAAGCACCGAAAAACAAATCAACGGCATTATCATTTGGCCGATGGTTCCACCAAGAGAAGCCATAAATGATCCAAAAAGACGGAAAAAAAGATGTTCGGCCTCATGAAAGGGTAAGCGGAATTCAACGCGGCACGGTATTTTGTAAAAATAATGCTACACCGGTCACGTTCAGTGTTTTTTTACACTTTGTTCAAAAGAGATTGAAAGCAAAGAAATCTTTGAAACATAATAATACACTCTATTTTTTTTCTTCCTTCACTGTAAAGGAAATGTGAGCCACTTCTTTGTCATTGGTGGTTTCGTTCATCCGAAAGCCATATCTTCCCGCCTTGTTGGGTGCCCGGAAAACCATCTGGCCTGCGGCACGCCCATTGACGGGTTGAAACGTTATGTCATGCTGATCATTCTTTGCTGTTGATCCATGGGGAATACCTGAGGGAATCAGGCCCACCCAGGGGTTGCCCGGCAGC
>JAHJLN010000092.1 GCA_018821715.1 Pseudomonadota bacterium
CCTTGCCGGCTGCTATATGGGAACCGATCTTGCAGACATTCTTTTCGGCACCCCGACCCCGCTGGTCACCAGTGCCAATCTGGGGACCCTGAAAAAAGAAAGTGTGAACATTGCCCTTCACGGCCACAACCCTGTTCTTTCCGAGATCATAGTCAAAGTGGCGGACCAGATGAAAGACGAAGCCGTAACAGCCGGGGCTGACAGGATCAATGTCGTGGGCATCTGCTGCACCGGCAACGAACTCATGGAACGTCACGGCATTCCGTCCTGCACCCATTCCGTGTCCCAGGAAATGGCCCTTTTAACCGGCGCTGTGGATGCCATGATTGTGGATTACCAGTGCATCATGCCTTCTGTGGCATCTGTTGCCGAATGCATGGGCACAAAGGTGATCACCACCATGGATATCTGCAAAATCACCGGTGCAGATCATATTGAAGTCAGGGATGAAAGTGCGTTTGAAAATGCAAGACAGGCCATATCCCAGGCTATTTCCGTGTTTAAGACAAGGAAAAATAAAAAAACAGATATTCCTGATGTGACCAACACCGTGGTGGCCGGTTTTTCAACCGAATCCATTGTGGCCGCCCTTTCCAAACTGAATCCAACAGATCCTTTGGCACCATTGGTGGATAATATCAAATCCGGTAACATCAAGGGCGTCTGTCTGTTTGCCGGGTGCAACAATGTAAAGATACCCCAGGATATCAACTATACAACCATGGCGGCAAAGCTGCTCAAGGAAAATGTCCTGGTGGTGGCCACAGGCTGCGGTGCAGGATCTCTCATGCGCCATGATTTCATGGATCCTGGCAAAACAAAAGAGCTGTGCGGAGAGGGCCTTTATGCCGTACTCAATGCCATTGGGGAGGCCAACGGCCTTGGCGGTCCGCTGCCCCCGGTCCTTCACCTGGGGTCCTGCGTGGACAATTCCAGAGCGGTTGAAATCACTGTGGCCATTGCCAATTATCTGGGGGTTGATATCAACCAGCTGCCGGTTGTGGCATCAGCACCTGAACCCACATCGGAAAAAGCTGTTTCCATCGGCACCTATGCCGTAGCCGCAGGGCTTCCCACCCATGTCGGCGTCATGCTCCCGGTTATTGGAAGTGCCCTTGTGACAACCGTGCTAACGCAAACCGTTAAAGAACTGACAGGCGGGTATTTTATTGTTGAGCCGGACCCGGTAAAAGCTGCAGACACATTATTGCAGGCCATTAACGACCGTCGTGCAGGCCTGGGACTGGCTTAGGAAACATCAGACAACAATAATAAAATGAAAGAAAGGATCTGTTATGTCAAATCTTAAAGAAATATTTGTAAAAACAGATAAATGTACCGGGTGCAATACCTGTAAGATCGCCTGTGCTGTGGAACACTCCAGGAGTAAAAATCTGTTTGCCGCCATCCATGAGACCCCGAGGCCTGTGTCACGGGTTTATGTGGAATGGCTGCCCGGCAATACCAAGGTTCCGGTCCTCTGCCGCCATTGCGAAGATGCCCCCTGTGTCAATGCCTGCATCAGCGGTGCCATCACCCGGTCTGAGCTTGACACGGTGATGACGGATACGGATAAATGCATTGGCTGCTGGACCTGTGTCATGGTCTGCCCCTACGGGGTCATCGGCCGGGATAAAACCCTTGCCAAGGCCTATCGCTGCGACAGGTGTCCGGATCTTGAGGTCCCGGCCTGTGTGGCATCCTGCCCCACAAACGCACTGGTGTATGATACGGTTGACAGCTTTTCCAAAATCAGGCGCAAAATTGCATCAAAGGAGCTGATCACAAGGGAAGGAGTGTAAGGTTATGGGAACGCAATATGTAATTGTGGGAGGGAGTGCTGCCGGCATGGCAGCAGCCCACACCATACGAAAAAAGGACAGCAGCGGGATCATTACCGTCCTCTCCAATGAAAAAACCGCCCCCTATTTCAGACCGATGATTCCCTATATTATTAACGGGAAAAAACAGGTTTCCGATATTGGTCTTTCCGGCAAAGGGATGTTTACGGCAAAGGGCATAGATGTCAGAACCGCTGCTGCGGTTGTATCGGTGGACACGGCCGGTAAAACCGTGAAAACAGGATCAGATGAAAATGTGCCCTATGATAAGATCTTATTTGCCACAGGCTCCAGGCCCTATATGCCGGAAACCGTAAACGGCCTTGAGGCTCCTGGGGTGTTTTCTCTTAAAACCGTGGCCGATGCCGTTGCCATGGCAGATCGATCCCGAAAAACAGATCATGCGGTCATGCTGGGAGGCGGTATCCTCAACCTGAAAGCTGCATTTGCCCTGCTGGAAAAAAAGATAAAGGTGACCCTGGTAGTTTATTCTCCTGAAGTCCTTTCCCAGCTCATGGATCCAGAGGATGCTTTCCTTGTCCGAAAGGCCCTGGATACGGCGGGCCTTTCCATCCTGACCGGGTGCAGCGCCACCGACATTATCACAGATACTGATGGGGTCTGCGCCGTTGCCCTTGACAATGGAAAAGAGCTGCCCTGCCGGATGGTCTGCGTGGGTAAGGGCGTAATCCCCAATACAGATTTTCTCCATGGCAGCGACATAAAAATCGACAGGGGAATTATCGCCGATACGACCACGGCCTGCAGTGTTAAAGATACGTTTGCTGCAGGGGATGTTGCCGTGACCTATGACTCTGCAACAGGGGAAAAGACCGTTACCGCTCTATGGACCAATGCCGTTGAAATGGGGATTTGTGCGGGCCTGAATATGGCCGGCATCAACACCCGTTACTCAGGGACTTTGGGAATCATGAACGCCACGCAGGTGGCAAACGAACCCTTTGTCTCCATGGGCATTGTCCACACAAAAGATAAAGATGTTGAAACCCACATTAAAACATCAAACAACACCTATCGCAAAATTGTTTTCAATAAAAAGGGAACCTGTCTTGTCGGCGCTCTTTTTATCGGAGATATCACCAATGCAGGGATGTACCGGTATGTGATCAGGGAGAAAAAACCCATTGCCGGGATTAAATCTCACCTGATCAATCATACCCTGCATTACGGACACTTTATGTAAACAATAAAAACCCAGGGCCGGTTTAATCTGAACCGGCCCAAAATAGCCTTGTAAAATTACATTTTTAATGTCATATTAGCCTTGTAAAATTACACTTATATTGAATAAAGGTAGGTGTGGGATTTGAAAAGGAATATTGATAGCAAATTAGTTGAGTGGAAAAAAAGTGATTTCAGAAAACCCCTTGTGATAAGAGGTGCCCGTCAGGTTGGGAAGACATATTCTGTATGCGAGTTTGGGGAAAATTATTTTGAAACATTTATAAAACTGGATTTTGAACGGGATCGAACGAGCCACAGAATTTTTGACGGTGACCTTACAACACAAAAGCTGATTGTGGAACTGGAAGTTCATGCAAACAAACGGATAACTCCGGGGAAAACCCTTCTGTTTTTTGATGAAATCCAGGAATGTGAAAGAGCCTTGTTGAGTTTGCGGTATTTTTATGAAGAAATCCCGGAACTCCATATCATTGCGGCAGGCTCCATGCTTGAGTTTACTTTGGGCAGCGTCTCTTTACCGGTTGGCCGCCTCTCTTTTGAGTGGATGAGGCCAATGACATTTCATGAAGTTCTAAGCGCTTCGGGCAATAAAATCCTTGCAGACAAATTGCCCTGCTTTTCAAATTTCAGGCCGGTCAGTGAAACGATTCATCTAAAAATCATAGAGCAGTTAAAACTGTATTTTCTCACAGGTGGAATGCCTGAGTCTGTAAAAAGGTATTGCCGGACCAGAACGTTGATTCAAAGTTTTGCTGCCCATGAAGACATATATCAATCGTATCTTCAATCTTTAGTAAACTACAACAAAAGAGCAGATATTGACAGCTTGGATCATTTAATGCGATCTGTGCCGTCCCGTGTCGGCAGTCAGATAAAATATACCCGGCTGGACCCAGACAGAAGGATAGAAAAAACCAAAACCTCTCTTAGCATCCTTGAGAGGTCCCTGCTATTTCACATTGTCAAATCATCAGATGCTTCAGGGCTTCCGCTGAATGCCACGGCATCATCCAAAGTAATGAAGCCGATTTTTCTGGATGTGGGATTGATGCAGTATGTCTGTGGGCTTCAACCCTCTGATATCTTGAAAGAAAAAGATCTGTCGAATGTATACAGAGGGGCATTGGCAGAACAGTTTGTCGGCCAGGAAATGCTTGCAGCCGGAGGGTCTGAGAATTTCAACCTGTTTTACTGGTCAAGAGCAAAGAAAAGCAGTTCAGCAGAAGTGGATTATCTATATGTTAAAAATGGCAGTATATTGCCAATAGAGGTTAAAAGCGGACCTGCCGGGAAACTAAAAAGCCTGCACATTTTTTTAAATGAACATCCAACTATCGAAAAAGGATATGTCATGTCACCGGTTTCGTTTGACAGGCAGGAGGTTGATAGATTCACGTTTATACCGATTTACACAAGATTTGTTTAGCCGTCAGTAAAATTTCTTTCTGTCATCAAACACGTCAAAACATCTTTTATCTGTCAGACTCAGGTTTTATCAATCCGATGGCGCCTGCGGCCTAACGATGGCGACCAGTATCAGCCAGAACGGTACAGACCCCAGGGATAATAACAAAACTTTATTAAAAGGATTTACCACCAGCGGATCATCAATCTTTGGAAGACGCGGATTGCCATTGGTTGCTTCCCATACCAGCTGGTTCCCGATGGGATAGCAGAATGCCGCAATCAGAACAGGGACTCCGCCGAATATCAGTTCTTTAATTGATGACAAGTTCGCATGGCTCAGATTGACCATCAGCACCCCGATAAAAATCATGATGGAAAAAAGCCATACCTTTTTTGGAAAGGATCTTCCAAAACAGACCAGCACGAAAAGCGTTGCAATAATGGTCAACTGCCAGGTAGCCGCAATAACCCACCCGGGAGAATAATCGGCACTAAAGCAGATGAGCGAATAAAATCCGCCAAACCCGATACTGCCTGTTAATATCCAGAACTTCCAGTTTTTTAAAAAAAGTCGAACCACCCCTCTGGTCGTATTGAGCCCTTTGAAAAACGAAATACCTGTCAGCAGAATCAGGATCATGAAGGCATATCGAAGGCTTGCCGACCACAGCCAGTGACCGCCTTCCAGACTCATCATCCGGTTCAGGATAAAGGTTGTAGAAAAAAACAGGCCCGACAAAAGCCCGATTGAAATTAATGAAATCATAGTTGGTTACTACTAATGCTATTACAGTTTTTCTGTCATTTAATCGATCAACGCACTTTGTCGGATATAATACTACTTAAGAAATAGCAAGGAATTTGGAATTCAATGACGAATCAACATCATAAACATTTAAAATAGCTTAAAATATAATAGTAACACTCAACCCAAATTCACTGGTATCATTTTTAGGTTCGATCCAGCCCCGTCCCCATCTGTCAATGGTAATGTCAGAGTCGTCAATATTCCAATACCTGTAAAAAATGCCGAACCCATAGCTTCTCATGTCAGTTTTTTTCTCAAAGGCCAGGGAAAATCTGTATCCATAGCCTTCTTCTTGCTCATTCACGATATCTTCATATCCTGCAAGATACCCCAGATAACTTTTTTGTTCACCTGACCAGAAAAAGTCATATTCAGCTTCAGGAATTATTGTCCAGCCATTGCCCAGCTTGAACTCAATGCTTACCCCGATGGGACTGTACCAGTATTTTGATTCACGCAGATATCCGATATTATTGGTCGTTGTCAGTTCGTTTGAAGAATCATCCTCTAAAAACCGATACCCAAGACCAATAAACGGGGTGATTTTAGTATTTTCGTTATTATAAATCGAATATCCCAGGATTCCTCTGGTATCCGCCATGATATCTTTAATATCATCTGAAGAACCAGAGGATGTACTGGTATAATCAACCCATCCAAATGCCACTGCTCCGTCTAATTTTATAAGAACATCTTCCTCATAGGAAACAGAATAAGCAATCCCGTAGAACCATCCTTCATTTTTCATAACTCCCGGCTCTTCATATTCGTAATAATAGGTTTGAGCGCCTATGCTGACATAGAAAGGACCATCTCTCAGTCCGGTGTCTGTAGCAGTTTCCCTGGCAGTATCTGCAACGGCAACATTACAAAATAAAAAAATAAAAAATACAATTAAAAATTTTCTCATTTGGATACCCCTCCCTATTATTAATTTATTCATTCATTCTTAAATGGCTCATATCATATAAAATATATCAAAGTCTATCAGGGAAACCCTTAATTTTTAACTTTTTTTTTTATTGATCAGAATTAATTTGTGTGGTTTTAATGAAATCCACGGTTGAATATCTGAAAAATTTTTTATCCGGGAGATCACCATGCCGGTTTTATTTGAAAAAACCAAGATTAATAAAATGGAATTAAAGAACAGACTGATCCGCTCAGCAACCCATGAAGCAATGGCGGATGATGACGGATTTCCAACCGACCGCCTTTTTAACCTGTATGAACGCCTGGCAAAAGGTGGCGTTGCCCTGATCATTACCGGATATACCTATGTGAGCCGGGATGGAAAATTTAAATCAATGCTGGGCATTGATAGGGATGAACACATTTCAAAATATCGGGAATTGGTGAATCGTGTTCATGAAAACGGCTGTAAAATTGCCATCCAGTTAAATCATTGCGGCCGACAGACAACAAAAGAAATGACAGGAACAAAGCCCATTGCCCCCTCTGCTGTGAAAGACAACTCTTTGTTCGTCATGCCAAGGCCGATGACAGAGGCGGACATCCAAAGAATAATAGACGCATTTGTCAAGGCAGCCGTAAGGGCAAAAGAAAGCGGTTTCGATGCCATACAGCTCCATGGCGCCCATGGGTTTTTAATCAATCAGTTCCTTTGTCCCCACACAAACCTGCGAAAAGACAAATGGGGCGGTTCACTTGAGAATCGAATGCGATTTGTCACCCAGATATACAACCGGGTGCGCAAGACCCTGGGAGAGGATTATCCCATTCTCATTAAAATCAGTGCCTATGACTTTATGAAAAAAGGGTTGAAACCTGAGGAAGGCCTTCAGATGGCAGAGAGCCTGTCACAAATGGGATTTGACGGCATTGAGGTAAGCTGCGGAATCGGTGAGGACGGAGGATCGACCCTAAGGGGCGACATCCCTTTCGATGTCATTGTTGATGAATGGGATATGTATAAAAATAAGAATTTTTTATTTCGTTATATGATAAAAAAATTTGGAAAAAAGTTATTAAAACCCATCCCCTTTGAACAAGGATACAATAGAGAAAGTGCAAAGAATATAAAAAATAAAGTGAATGCGCCCATTTTTGTTGTGGGTGGAATGATCGAACCTGCCTATATGGAAGAAATAATTCAGAACAAAGAAGCTGATTACATCTCTCTATCAAGGGCGCTTGTGGCAGATCCCGATTTCCCTGAAAAAATCAGGCAGGGAAGCCGCAAGCCTTCAAGATGTATTCACTGCAACCTGTGCCTTTTTTATTTATCCACCAGATCCGTCAGATGCTACCATGGGAAAAGAATGAAACAGTCTTGATCCCTAACTTTCTTTTTCTTGCAACATCACCTGCAGACATGGTAATTTTATCATTTTTTGTTTGGAGTACTAAAAATGATTCATCTGACAAATATATCAAAACAGCACGGATCACAGATTCTGTTTAAAAATGCGAGCCTTCAGATCCTGGAAGGCTCCAGGATCGGACTTGTGGGCGCCAACGGCACCGGCAAGACAACCCTTTTCCACCTGATCACAGGAGAGGAAGAAGCAGATGACGGAAATATCTCCTATTCAAAAAAAATAAACATTGGTTATTTTTCCCAGAATGTGGGGGAGATGTCCGGCAGATCAGCCCTTTTTGAAGTAATGGCCGGTGCCTCGGATGTGGTGATGCTGGGCAAGGCAATGAAGCAGATGGAAGCTGCAATGGCAGAGCCCATGGATGACAGCGCCATGGAAACCCTGCTTGAAAAATACGGGGAAGCAGCCGAGGAGTTTGAAAACCGTGGCGGGTATGATCTTGAAAACCGTGCTCAGACGGTTCTCACAGGTCTGGGTATCGGTCCTGCCGACTACGACCGCCCTGTGGAATCTTTTAGCGGCGGATGGAAGATGCGCATTGCCCTGGCAAAAATTTTAACCCTCAGCCCCAACGTTCTGCTGCTGGATGAGCCCACCAACCATCTGGACATGGAATCCATCATCTGGCTGGAGAACTGGCTGATCAGTGATTACAAAGGCGCGCTTCTCATGACCTGCCATGACCATGATTTCATGAACCGCGTTGTCTCCCAGACCATTGAAGTGGCCAATCACACCACCACCACCTATGGCGGAAACTATGATTTTTATATTAAAGAACGGGAAATAAGGCTGGCCCAGCTGGTGGCAAGTCACCGCCGCCAGCAGGAGATGCTGGCCAAGGAAGAAAATTTCATCGCCCGGTTCAAGGCACGGGTATCCCATGCCGCCCAGGTGCAGTCCCGCATCAAAAAACTGGAAAAAATAGAACGCATTGAACTGCCGGAACACCAGCAGACCATGAAATTTGAATTTTTTGAAGTCCCGCGTTCAGGTGATGATGTTGTTTTTATAGAAACGCTTTCAAAAACATGGCAATCCCCTGACCAGGATCCCAAAACCGTATTCAATAATGTGTCAGGCCTGATCAACCGGCAGGATAAAATTGCCGTGGTCGGGATCAACGGTGCGGGCAAGTCCACCTTTTTAAAGGTCCTGGCAAAAAAAACAGATCCAACTTCAGGCACCTGCCGGATCGGTGCCAGTGTCAACATGGGATATTTCAGCCAGCATGCCATGGATGTCCTTGATCCGGAAAAAACCGTTTTCCAGACCGTCCAGGACGCCCTGCCCCTGAAAGCAAGGGGAGTGATCCACAACCTGTGCGCCGCCTTTCTCTTTTCAGGCGATGCCGTGGAAAAGCGGATAAAACAACTGTCAGGCGGAGAGAAAAGCAGGGTGGTCCTGGCAACCCTCCTGGCAAAGCCGGTTAATTTCCTGGTCCTTGACGAACCCACCAACCACCTGGATATCCAGTCCCGCAAGATCCTTCTCCAGGCTTTAAAAGACTTTACCGGCACCCTTGTCCTGGTCAGCCATGACCGGCATTTTCTGCGCTGCCTTGTGAACCGGGTGTTTGAGATCGACCAGGGAAAAATGACCCCCTATGAAGGGGATTACGAGTACTATCTTTCAAAAACCGGCCGGGATCACAGGGCCATATAGGAAGATGCTGCCCATTTTTTCCGGATTGATCCGGGTTACATAAGACCTCTTTCCCGGGCCATATTCATATATTCTTCAACCGTATCGGCAGGAACGGCATATTTTTCAGATGCTTGTTTTTCCACAAGCGTTATGGCGTCAAATTCACACCGCGTGATACACAGGCCGCATCCGATACATCTTGCCCGGTTGACCACTGCTGATTCGTCTTCCACTGTTATGGCGCCCATCTGGCAGATGTCTTCACAACTTTTGCAGCCGGTGCAATCCTCCTGGCTTATGCTGACATAAAAATTAGTACACGCAATTTTAGCAGGCGCATCCATTTTATTAAGGTTTTTGAGCACCAGGCAGCAGCATCCGCAGCACATGCAGATAACAAAGGGGGTTTGAGAATTTGACGGCTGAAGTACAAGACCTGCCTCAATACCTTTGTTCAGAATCTTCAGGGCTTCTTCTTGTGAGATGGAACGCCCGATATTGTTTTGTTCATAAAAAAATGCAGCTGCCCCCAACATCAGGCAGGTTTCCAGGGGGTTGCCGCATCCGTGTCCGATCATGGCCTGTTCTTTCCTGCAGATACAGGGCACAACCACTAATTTCGACTGGTTTTTTATTATGCTTTCCGCCTTTTCATAGGGCATGACATTCATTTCAACGGGAATTGTTTTTGAGACGGGAATGACCCTGTGTTGCTGGGTCTTTTGTTTTGCCCAGGTTTTTTCCCATAGTTGCGGGAGATATTCATTTACATCATGAATCAGTTGTTCATCAAGGTTGTTGACCTGATATTCCCATATGCCGTTAATAAAGTTGGCAGCCATGTATTCATACTGTGCCTTGCCTGAACGGCTGATGAGTCCTTTTTTGGACATGCTGAAAAAAAGAGTTTCAATGTCTGAATCTTTTTTTTCAAGTTTCTTTGCAATGGCAGCTGCAGGCTCGGGAAACAGGGTAAGGGCCATTGCTGCCGCGGCTTCTTTCGGCGTAAACAAGCGGTTTAATATCCTGATTTCAACCCCTGAATCCGTGGCAGGATAACCTGCAGGAAGGTTGTCAAGGTGGTTTGCCAGTCTTTTATATACATCCGTCATGTTTTCCTCCTTTGCAACGTATCAAATGAATTTAAACAGGTTGGTCTGTTTTCACCAGGCTTTTTGCAAGAACAGCACTGGTCATGACCAAAGACTCGGGATCAAGATAAAATTCCCCATGTTTCTCAAAAAGTACGGTACATTGAGCAGGAAACTCTTCATCTTTTTCATTATAAAGCAAAAGAAGCGATAACCGGGGAAGGGCAGTGAACTGAATGGCCAGATCATAGGGCATCTCTCCTTTATACTGAAAGCCTCCCAGTTTTTCACCGGCTTTAAAAAGCGCATCCATCTTACCTGAAAAATGATTAAGAATAACCTGTTGGGTATCACTGGTAAAAAAGTTTACATTTGTAAAACCGGACGTTCTCTTGAAATCTTTAAAAGATACCCATTCTGTATCATGGTAAAATTGATCAGGGCACAGCAGGATATATTTGGCAAGGATAACGCAAGTCGCATAATCAGGTCTGTTGCCGGATGCATCGGTAATCCCGTTTCTTGAAACCCGATACGCCTTGTTAAAAAAATGAACAAGCATCTGATCCTCATCATATTCAATCCCGAGCGTATCCGTTATAGATGCAAAATCAAGTTTGGCGATTTGACCGCAATAATCATTGTAGTGGTTTTCAAATATTTTTGAACCTTGAAACATTTATTCACCTCCATTTTAAAAGGTCAGGCATCTGTTTTTATCAAATGAATTTCAAACTGAATTTATCAGTTTATAAATTATTTTTCATCGCCCATTTGGGGGGTTTTTAATTTTTTGCTCTTGTATTTTTTTATTCGAATGAATAATGAAACCATAATAACCATAAGGTAAAGGTATCCAATGTTTATAAAAACATATTCCAATTTTCAATGTATCATACCACCGTTTATTCACACAGTATCAGATGTTGATGCCCCCGGATCAAAGATCTGGTCTGCGTCGTTCAAGCTGGATCAGGATGTGCGTCACCTGTTTCCTTATATCAATACCGCTTTGGATGAAGCGCTATACTACGAAAAACCCGAACATGTCAGATTTTTATTTGATGGGTATCGCTGTTTTTTGTATCCTGATGTTGTTGCCGCACACTTTTTTGAGAGCAAAACAGCCGCAAAAGGGTTTATTGCCGGTTTAATCGATTTTTTAAACGATATGTATCATCAAAAAGAAAATATCAGGCCGAATTACGATCAAATAAAACAAGTCCCCATAATCGATATATTAAAAATTCTCCCCAAAACAAATTGTCAAAAATGCGGCTATTTAACCTGCATGGCCTTTGCCGCCGCTATTATGAAAGGAAAATCGGCGGCCGACAAATGCCCCAGCCTGGCTTCACCTGCTGCTGAAAATGCAGTCTATCCTGTTTTTGACAACAAGGGGAATATTGTAAATTCAGTTTCTTTGCGGATCAATACATCTGAGTTGAAAAACCGAATCCAGGAACAAAAGGAACAAATCCTTATGTTGGAAGCATCTCTCAGGACGCATAAGCAAAATGAAAACCAGGCGGATTTTCCCCAGGCATCAAAAAAAAGTAATTTCAATCTCACAAACAGAGAAATTGAAGTGTTAAAGCTGATCGCCCAGGGATACACCAATAATGAAATATCCGGTATGTTGTTTATCAGCCCTCATACCGTTAAAAGCCATATGATCAATATTTTTAATAAATTAAGTGTAAGCGATAGAACCCAGGCCGCGGTGCTGGCCACAAAAGAAGCCATTATATAACTTTTTTAGCTGATAAGCATACAGACATATATATAATATTGTTACATAAGCTCTCAAATTAAATTTTATCGGATTATTCAGCAGAAAAATTGATCCTATATGTTTTTCTTGACAGAAAACAAATTTTTATCCTATATTTTTTTCTACTCTTATGATAAGGGAGGTTGTATCAAGATGACAAGCCGCTACTGTCATTTACTATTTCTCCGTCAATTATCGAACACTATTACAAGAAACAAACTCTTTTGGATTACAAACACATTCATTTATCTGATGGCTCTATTTCTGATTACTTTTCCCTTATGCCCTAAGCATGCAAATGGGTATAGTGAAAAAGGCCATGCAACTGCTGCTAAATGGTCACTCATGGTTTTGGAAAAGGCGGACAAGAATCGACAGTATGAAGAAGTTTATTTGCCTTTTTTTTCTGGTGCTGACCGGGAGGTTAAAGTAGGTGGGGGAGGTGAGAATGGTGGTGGTATCAAAACCCTTATTCAGGGAGCAGCAGATGAAGACTTTGGTGTTGTCGACGGCAACGAACGATCCTTCCGGCACTACTATGACCCAAAAATTAACAAGGGGGTCAGGTTCAGCAATCTTTTCAATGTCTGGCTGGCGCTGGACGCAGCAGTAAGACATCCGGGACTTTCTGATGAGGCCCCTGCATGGGAGGGTTTGTGGGTGCCTGGAAATTATGTGGCCCGATATTCAGGTGCCAAAGAATGGGCAAGGAATGGAGCAGGTAGCCAGACATTGCGAACCTGGCAAGGTGCTATTGAGGCATACGATTATAGTGACAGTTCAAGGCAGGAAGCATATTGGCGATTAGGGCATGTTGTCCATCTGGTTGCGGACATGGCTGAGCCAGATCATATAACCAATACACCTCATGGGGGAAGCAGTTTTTCTCTACCAAAAGACTTTGATAAGATCAGGCTGCCGACCGGTATAAAAGAGATACTCAGAAAAGTGATCATCTGGTCTGATCTGCCATTGGAGGATTTACTCCCTGCTGAAAAAATGATTCTCCAACACCTTTTCAAAATGGAGGATACTCCTCATGGAAAAAAATTGGCCGGTTATGAATGGGTGGCTGAGGAAGGGCTTAATTTTCACAGCCCTTATGCCAACCAGCCCGATAAAATTTTGAAATATAAAAATTTCGAGGATTACTTTGACAAACTGGCTGACATAAGTAAAAAGACAATCCAGTCGCCGCCAGTGTGGGTATCAGGGGAGCCTTTCAAAGTTCCTCTAGGACTTATCGGAATTATTGATCCGGGCAAAAGATATGCGCCGAGTGGTTTGACCTTGGAAAGTTTTCAGCTGGGCGCTGAAATCCTTGCACAGATACCGGCAATCGATCTTAATGACACCGCTGAAGTTGCCCGGTATCGAAGGCTTGCCAGTTATCTTATTTCCTGTTCAGCCCCCTTTAACGCCGGCTTGATTCAATGGTATCATGACATTATCAATCCTCCGCCTTTTGTGCGCAAAGTGACTCTAAAACAGAGAGGGCGCACCTATTATGAGTCTGAGTGGATCAACTCATCATGGAGCGATGAAGAAGGTGTGCATGACAGACAACCTTCAGAAAAATATAAATATACATACCAGTATAAAATTCTGGACGGCCGGACACAAAAAACTTATGTCAATAAAATGTTGCGGGCAGATGTACCGACAGAAATTATAATCGAATTTGGTCCCAGATATGGCCCACCCAAAGTATCTTCAGACCCATCATCTGCTCCATTGCTTCATT
This sequence comes from Pseudomonadota bacterium, assembly GCA_018821715.1. Lineage (GTDB taxonomy): Bacteria > Desulfobacterota > Desulfobacteria > Desulfobacterales > Desulfobacteraceae > Desulfobacula. Next base: position 13,861 of record JAHJLN010000092.1, read on the forward strand.
CTCCTGAGCGGATCCGGGAAGATAGTATTCAAGTTGAGATTGGAGATAAAAGGGTTAAAGGCTCCCTATACAGAACAGGAGGAATATGGACAGGGCACTTCACCCCTGTGGTACCAGAGGATAGACCCGACTGGCTGTACAATATAGAAATTAAGGCAAAAGATGTACATTACCATCAACCCTCTCGATTGGTTAACCCATGGACAAAAATAGATGGGATGGAGGAATCCAACCTCGACACCGAACCTGGCAGTCCGGCTCGTGTCAAAATAGATTCGCCATACAATTGGAAAGGATACGAACCTGGAAATGATAGAAGTCATCAAATTAAGGTTCACAGCTCCATTGCCACAGTAGACATTCTGAGCATCAAACCGCTATCTGACAATCTGAAAGAGTTGAATGTTAAACATTTTCATAACTTGGGAGAAGCGATTCTCTCATCCCAAGGTGCCTCGGAACTTACCCCCTCATACACCCATCTTACTACTCCAATGAAAATTAAGGCCGGCGAACGGATATCACTTGAACTTGAATATGCAGTGTATGCTAACCCCTTACAGGAGGTCTCTGTTAGAATTGCTCCAAGCATTTCAGGTTGGCTACACTGGTCAGGTAAAGAAAAACCAGATCCTATAATAATGATGCCTGTTGTAAAAAGGCTCCGGATGGGTGAAAATCAGACAGAAAAAGTGGAAAGGATTGTTATTTCAATGCCCATGCCTTATCCTACTGGAGATGACCAAAGATCCAACTTTCACGACCTTATACTGGAGGTATCCGTCAACGGTCTGAATGATCATCCTCTCATCCTCTTTGATGCATTTGATGTCCAGGGACCTGTAGAGAGTCTCGATAATATCCCAAAAATCCAGCCAAAAATCCCACGTACGTATGCCTAAGTGAAATTTTTCAGATGCGATATTTTAAGATTAAGACGGAAGTTTTTGTATAGCCAGCAGGAACCGCCCTATGCCTTAC
>JAHJLN010000441.1 GCA_018821715.1 Pseudomonadota bacterium
AGGATATTCTTGACAGTATCAGGGAAGTGAAGGAATTTACACAAGGTATGGATTTTGAAGGCTTTGTTGAGGATAAAAAGACTATCAATGCTGTAACAAGAAGCCTTGAAGTTATAGGTGAGGCAGGAAAGAAGATACCTGATAGTTTAAGAGAAAAATACCCTCAAATTCCATGGAAAAGGATGGCTGGGATGCGGGACAAACTCATTCATGAATACTGGAGCATTGATTTAGAGATTGTATGGGAAGTGATAACCAATGAATTGCCACCAATTGAGCCTTTAATCCAAAAGGTTCTTGATGATCAGCAATCTTACCAATAAACTGCTTGACAAGATGATTGATGCGGTGATAAAATGTATCAATGCTGACAAAGATAGTCTGCAGATATATGAAATCTGTGAGGGATGCAGACCAAGGATAAAGGTTTATGGAAAGGGTAAGGTAACAGAGGATGAGGAGGTGATTGTGGTGTGATTATTTTTGGTTTACATAATAGTTTGCGGAATCTCTGATGGAGGGAGAAAACAACATAGACTATTAAAAGGATTCTGCCATCGAGAGAGTTGCTTGCAAATAAAAGAGTTATGGAAGCAAGAAGGATTGAATTTCAGGCTGAAAGGAGGATTTGGCTGATGGAAAAAACAGCTCACAGGGGAGGTTATGAAAATGAGGCTTGTAATGTCTTGTGGAATGGGGAGTTGCGAGGTGAGGGGTTGGAAACTATGACCCGATGAAAAGGGGATTGCGACATTCCATAGTGGCACGATGTATTGTGCCACTACTTGATGAGATAGGAGCAGACCTTGAGTATCTGCCCAAATGGTAATTCTGTCATATTTGACCATAGTCGATTTTGACAAGGAGGTAATGTCTGATGACTTCACTTGTATTGTTAATTGGTACAAACCCTTTGCCTAATTATGTTGTTGCAGAGTATCTTCTCTCGAAAAACGAGGAGCTAATCAATAAAATCTGGTTGGTTCACTCAGAGAAAAGGGATGTCCCTACCGGGACAGAGGAGATAGCAAAGCGATTGGAAAAAGTAATCTCCCAAAAATATCCAAACATTTTATTTGAGTACTGTGCCTTAAGAGATATTGGAAATGCAAAGTCTATAGCAACAAATGTGAAAGAAACCATCTTGAATTGCACCGAGTGTGATAATATTCCTCTCAACTATACCGGCGGAACAAAGGCAATGTCTGTTCATGTCTATCGAGCTATTGAGCAATCTGATAAGTTTCAAAAGAAGACATTCTCCTATCTGGATGCAAGAGGGTTTGTTCTGAAAGATGATGATAAAGGGGTTATAACTAACGACCTCAGGGAAGAAATCTCTATCTCACTGGAAGATTTGATAAATCTTCATGGATATAAGAAAAAGAGGGAAGAGAAGAATTACTATTGGCTTGATGCACTGGAAGAGTTTAAAAAAATGATAAAGCAGTCTTTGTTGGGTAATTTTCTTGACTGGAAAAAAGATACACTCAGAAAGCTGTATTACGAAAATGATAAATTTATAACAAAGTGTGCCGATATACGGAAGAAACTAACCGATGAAGAACGCTCTGTCCCTGCTGAATTCTTACCACTCTTACAGGCAATCCCCAAAGAGCATTCTATTCTGGATGAAATAGGCTCATCGTTATGGATACCGGATGCTGCCACAACAAATAAAGCATATGAAGACCGTGTTAAACCATCTGTCAAAGAATTCCTTGATGGGAAATGGCTTGAAAACTATGTTCTTATGATCCTCAAGGAGAAAACCTCTCACAAAACAATCCCGATTGAATGCAACTGGAAATTGATGAAACAAGATGGCGGCAAAAATTTTGAATTAGATGTGATTGTGTTGAATGGATACCAAGTCTGCGGTATATCCTGTACGACAGATACAACTGAAGGGTTATGCAAGGAAAAAGGCTTTGAGGTGTTACACCGCGTTAACCAGATAGGAGGAGAAGAGGCAAAGGCTGTGTTGATAACCTGTTTGGTTCAAGACAAGGTTGAAAGATTAGAAGATGATTTAAGATACGAGACCGGAGGAGAGAACAAATTGATTGTCCTTGGGATTGAAGATTTGAAAGAAGAGATATTGTGGGAAAAGATACGCAAGCATATCTGGGGAGGTAACTAATTGGAAAAAATAGCAGCAGTTCTGTTGGATATTACGGGTATTCAGAGGTATGTCTTTGGCAGTAATAGGTTGAAAGAAAACCTTGGGGCTTCTTTCATGATAGAAAATGTTTATGATGGATTCTTAAGGGAAGTTGCTCAATCCTTGTTTGGAGATAGAAAGGAATTAGACCGCTGGCAGGATGAGCCAGCAAGACTTTACATAACAGATAGCAGCATAGAAATGGAGGTAGGATATATTGGGGGCGGCAATGCCCTTCTTTTCTTCAGAAATCAAGATATGGCTAAACAATTTGTGCAAGAATGGTCCAAGAATCTCCTCCTGAAAGCCCCCGGACTTTCAACAGCAGTAGCCATAGAAGAGATGGAAGACCCAAATGAAAAAGTGGCTGCTCTTTTTAAGGAGTTAAACAAAAATAAATTTCTCCATCATCCTCAGGTTACCCTGCCAAGGCATGGAATTACAACAGAATGCTCACTCACAGGCTTTTCTGCTGAATGCGAATCTGAGCTGGATAAGCAGGAAAAGCATATCTCATCCGTATCTGCTTCAAAACTAAACTGTGAAGAATCTGCCCATGAAATGTTTCACAACCTTTTCAGAGATGTGTTGAAGGGCTATGAGTTTCCGAAAGAGTTAGAGAAACTTGGTCAATCCAAGGGTGAAAGCCACATAGCCATTGTTCATATCGATGGGAATGGAATGGGCAAGAGATTTATGGCTTGCAGTACCATAGAACAACTGAGAGGATTATCTGTATCCCTTCGTAATGCTACAAAAAAGGCGATGAGTTCACTGTTGCAACAGATCATAACTGGTTATAATTATTATCAGGAAAATTTCAATCTGAAACCAAACACCCTTCCCATACGCCCTATTATTTTGGGTGGTGATGATGTTACCTTTGTTGCTGATGCCAGGCTTGGAGTATATTTTGCGGAAGAGTTTATCAATGCTTTTGCAAAACAGCCACTTAGCAACCTTTCTGCCTGTGCCGGGGTGGCTATCACCAAGAC
>JAHJLN010000093.1 GCA_018821715.1 Pseudomonadota bacterium
GCATATTGGAAAGAACCCGTATTGCCTCTTGAATATGCAGTTTTTCATAGACACCGGTAATATTATTTCCCGGTTGGTCCCGGGTTACCATAAAATGTTTAATGTTATTGTAAATCTCGGGCTGTCCATTCATCCCGCTGAATACGATATCCAATTGTTCACCTGCCATCGGAAGCGCAACGGTCCTGAATGCATTATCATCAAGCGTCAGGAGAACATCCGGCTTGAATTTCTTGATTTCCGATAAAGCTTTCGCTGCCTGAAGTTGGATCAGTTCAGGTGTATTGTTCTTTCTCTTTGTATCCATGTAATAAACAGCAAGTTCTAAGTTTTTTCCAGCTTCCCAGCCAGATTCTTCCATCGCTCTAATGGCACCATCATGTTGCGGTTGTCCGCAGACATGATTTTTTTCATAGCTATGAACAATGAAGACTCTTTTTTTTGAATCTGCTAAGACATCGTTGCCACTATATACCAGCAGAACTGTAAATAGAAAAAAAACGGTTGCTACTTTCTTAACAGTATTAATCATGAAAAATCCTCTAATTAGGGTTTTGTAAACAAATCAGGACGCTCCTGACATTTTCACAAATTTATCTTTTCTGCCTTATCCAAAACTTCTCGAACCTTTTGGGCAAGAGCCCTCATCGTAATCGGCTTTAAAAGAAAACCTTTAATACCCAGAGAAATCGCTTTTTCTTCTGATATGCTCCCATTAAATCCTGTACAAAGCAATATGGGAATATCAGGTCGTATTCCAATCAGCGCAGCGGATAATTTGTCTCCAGGCATTATGGGCATTGCCATATCGGTAATAATCAAGTCAAACTTATCAGGAGCTGCTCGAAAAGCATCAAGCGCTTCAACACTGTTTATAAAAGAAGCGACCTGATATCCCAGACGTTCTAATATCTGCTTTTCTATTATAGCGACACTTTCTTCATCGTCCACAAGCAAAATTCTCTCAATTCCGCTCGGCATTAATTCATTCTCTTGAATCTTTTGTTTTTCCAGAGAACCTTTTTCTAATGGAAAATAAACAGTAAACTTACTGCCTTTGCCAGGTTCACTATAAACCTTAATGGCGCCATTCATATGTTTAACAATCCCGTGAACAACCGACAATCCCATCCCCGTACCTTTACCTATTTTTTTTGTGGTAAAAAAAGGGTCAAAGATTTTTTCGATTATATCTTTATCCATACCGCCCCCGGTATCTGCCACTGTCAAGCAACCGTAGAGCCCAGGGCCTATATCAAGATTAATCGAATCAAGTTCATTTAGTTTAACTTCTTTCAGACTTACTTTCAGCTCTCCGCTGGTTTCTTCCATGGCATGGTAAGCATTGGTTGCAAGGTTCATCACAATTTGATGAATTTGTGTGGGATCACCTTTAACATATCCGCAATTCTTATCGATATCCTGCTCGATACCTATTGTGGTCGGGATTGTAGATCTGATAAGTGACAGCGCCTCTTTGATTATCGGTGCAATCTCAATTAATTTAAGACAAAAATTATCTTGCCTGGAAAATGTAAGGATCTGTTTTACCAAAGAGATAGCTCTTTTGGTACTCTCATGAATTTGGTTTAGTCTGTTGCGTATCGATCGGTCTTCCTGCGTATCGTGCAGCAGCATTTCTGTATGGCTTAAAATTGGGGAAAGAATATTATTAAAATCGTGGGCAATCCCTCCTGCAAGAGTGCCGATTGTCTCCATTCTTTGAGCTCGGAGAAGCTGAGCCTCAAGGCGTTTTTTTCCAGTAATATCTCTTAAATTGACTACAAGCCCAGTATTTATTCCCTGAATATCCTTTATAATCGCAGCACTCATGAGAACATCAATCGTTTTTCCGTGTTTAGTTAATCTCTTTGTTTCAAATCGTACAGGATTTCCGGATTCATAAATCTCTTTAATTTGAGCCTTGGTGAGGTTTTCCTGATCTTCAGGAACAAAAGGAATACAATTCCCTTTTAGATCATTTAAAAGCCATCCAAAAACCTCAGTAAAAGCAAGATTTAAATATAGCGGATGCCCCTTCATGTCATATACAACAACAGGATCAGGATTTGCTTCAAAAATTGCTTTTAGTCTTTGTTCGTTTTCTCGATATGCTGTTTCTCTCTTTTTTCTCGCTGTGATATCTATTCCCACACCAAAAAAGTAGCTGACATGACCTTTTTTATTTAAAATAGATTTGCCGTGCCATTCAACCAAGAGTTCTTTACCATTCTTGGCAAGGATATAATTTTCGTTCAAGGTTGGTTTGTTGAACTTAACAAGCCTGTCAAACACCCTGGACAACTCTGCATGATTTCTTTTTGGAACGAACGTTGTTATATAATCTTTTCCAGCCACCTCATCTTGTTTGTATCCAAGGGCATCAAGCATCGTATCATTTATCATGATGGTTTTGCCGTCAACACTGATCGCCACGTAAAAGACAGGGGCTGTTAAGAGCAATGCTCGACTGAAGGTCTTCTCTTCATGTAATTTTTTTTTGACCTTGTTGTACTCAGATCCTGTTCGCTCTAATTTTTGTATCTTTTTTTCCAATTCTTCATAAGTCGGTTTTTCAGCCATATCAAATCTCTTTTATGGTGCAATCAAACATTTGGGTGAAACTCCCCATGGGATTCATCCTTATCTAAAAGCTGCTTATGGAGAACCCTGTAGAATTCCTGTGCTTTTATGGGCTTGGAAATATAATCATCCATCCCGGCATCCAGGCAGCGTTCCCTGTCACCTTTCATGGCATGGGCGGTCATTGCAATGATTAGTACATTATGATCCAGAACGTTGCTTTCTTCAGGGCTGCGGATAACCCTTGTTGCCTCAAATCCGTCCATTTCAGGCATTTGTACATCCATCAGCACTACATTATAGGGGATCAGCTCCAATGCCTTAACCGCCTCTTTGCCATTGGCAACAGCATCGATTTTAAATCCCCACTTTCCCATCAACTTGAGTACCACTTTCTGGTTCATGATATTATCTTCTGCCAGCAGGATGCGAATCTTCTTTAATCTATCAGCGGTAATGGTATGCTGGGTAACCAGTTGCGGTTCTGCCTTTGTTTCATTATTCTTATTCTTTGATAACACTGTAATCAGGCAGTCAAAAAGCTGGCTGCTTTTAATCGGTTTTGTCAAATAGGCTGCGAAGCCGATTTTTTTTGCCTTTGCTGCATCCCCTCGCATCCCCCTGGATGAAAGCATGATCATGACTGTTTTTTCAAGCCGGGGATCGTTCTTAATCTGTTCGCCCAACTCCGTGCCGCTCATGTGAGGCATCTGCCAGTCTGAAATAACGATATCATACGGTGCTTTGTATCTTGCTGCAGCCTGCATCATCGTCAAGGCGATGTTCGGGTCCCAAACCGTATCACAGTCATATCCCCATGATTTCAGATAGCGCCTTATTATTGACAGATTGGTCTTGTTGTCGTCAACGACCATTATCCTTTTGTTTGCCAGCTCTTCCGGCAGCACCTGTTCTATTTCCTGCACATCCAGCTGTTTTTCAAAAATTGCAGTAAACCAGAAAACAGAACCAATACCCTCCTGACTCTCCACCTGAATTTCCCCGCCCATCAGCTCGGACAACATTTTCGAAATAACAAGCCCAAGACCGGTTCCCCCGTAGCGCCTGGTGGTGGAGGCGTCAACCTGCTGAAATGAATTGAAAAGCTTGGTCAGGTCTTTTTTAGCGATTCCGATGCCTGTATCCTTTACAGAAAATTTTAATTTAACCTCTTTTTGTGTCTCTTTTAACATCCTGACCTTAAGCAGGATCTCCCCTTTTTTTGTAAATTTGACTGCATTATTGGTCAGATTCAGTATAATCTGCCTTAACCGTCCCGGATCACCCTTTAACCGGGAAGGGATTTCCTGGTCGATATCAAATAATATTTCCAGACCTTTTTCAACCGCAATAACTGCCGGTATGGAAACGATTTCATCAAGAGTGGATCTCAGGTCAAAATCAAGCAGTTCAAGTTCAAGTTTACCGGCTTCAATCTTGGAAAAATCCAGGATATCATTAATGATGGACAACAACGCCTCGGAGCTGCCCCGGACGATATCCACACATTCCTTTTGTTCCTGGTCCAGGTCGGTGTCATCCAGAATACCGGACATGCCGATAATCGCATTCATCGGGGTCCGGATTTCATGGCTCATGTTTGCTAAAAATTCACTCTTTGATTTATTGGCTTCCTCCGCTGCCTGGGTCATCATTTTTGCATAGTCCACGGCCTGTTCCAGATCACTGTTAAGCCGTTCCAGCTCGCCCGTCCTGTCTTTCAGCGCTGTGTTCAGCTTTTTAATCTTGCTTATGGCCTTTTTCCTTTCCGTAATATCCCTTAACGTGCTTACCGACCCTACGACCTCCCCGTTGCTGTTGCAGAAAGCAGCACCGCTGATGCTGATTTCTTTGATCTTCTTGTCTTTCGTGAATCGATGGGTTTCAACATCGTAAAAAGTTTCACCTGATAAAACCTTTTGAATCAGACGCTTTGTTTCCGGCCAGTCTTTTTCAGGTACGAATATATCCATTTTTTTCCCCTTGCGTTCTTCAAGGGTCCAGCCGAAAAGCTTGGTGAATGCCGGATTCATATATACGACATGGCCGTCATTATCATAAACCACAATGGCATCCGGGCTGCTCATCAATACGGAAGCATGTCTTTCTTCACTTTCCTTCAAGGCTTCAGCCATTTTTCGCTGTTCGGTCACATCCCGCAGTATCACAAACGTTCCGATCAGGATGCCATCCCGGTTTTTAAAAGAGCCGCAACTGATTTCAACATCAAGGATCGCCCTGTTTTTTGTGTAACGCCGTGTTCTAAACAGGTCAACTTTTTCACCGGCAAACATTTTTTTTATGACGGCCACTGTCTCCGGCATATTTTCCTCAGGAACGAAATCAACCTTTTTCCCCATGAAATCCTCTGGTTTCCACCCGAAAACCTGGGTAAACGCATTATTCATATATTCCAGTTTCCCGGCCATGTCATAGATAACAATGGGATTCGGAGATGCTTCCAGTACAGAACGGAATCGTTTCTCAGATAGCCTGAGAGCCTTATTTTCCTTGCGGAAGTCGCTGATTTGTTTTTTGTATTTTTTTATTATTGTCTCATGGTCGGCATGACTATCAATTGTTACTTTTGCGATGCTCAGCGCATTTTCAAGATCTTTAACTTTCGACTCCAAATCTCTGTACAATGGTCTCTTTCCCATAGCAGGCTCCTTTTTTGGGCTATCTGGAATCACCAAATTCGTTTTTCATCTATTCCTCTTTTTGTTTTTGACCTCTTGATTAAAGAATACAACTGAATTTTCACAATGTCC
>JAHJLN010000094.1 GCA_018821715.1 Pseudomonadota bacterium
CCCCTGATATGTCCTATACGGATAAAAAACAGGTTCTGGAAATCGAAATCACCCGGTTCCATGAATTTAAACAAAAAATTTCCAGACAAAAATCCCGGGCCCACTTAAGAAAAGATATCTGTGAAGATGAATTCATTCAACCTGCCCTATCCCATATTAAATCCACACCCATGCATGCCATGGGTACCGTTGTTCCTTTAACCTCACTTCCTGAGCAGGAAGATATGGTGTTGACATCAAACAAAACTGATTCCGAAAAAATTGCGCCTGCCTTTGCAAACAATAGGACATCCCCAACAGGCCCAAGGGATATCATGGATGACCTATTCAGTATAAAAGAATCTGCGGCAGATGAATTGTTGGATGAAATTCACCTGATGGATGTTCAAGGCTCAAATCACGGTAAGACCATGAACGTATTTGATCGGAATAGGACTTCGGACTTTGATGGCATTAAAAGCTTCACTCCACAACAAAGAAATAATAATCCGATACCGGAAATAGGAAACAGATTGGATGAATTTTTCAATCTGGATATCAGAGAAGATCCAATTGATCCAACAGTGAATAATATGGATCAGACGATAGAAATACCCACAAGGGAAAATGTTTTCTCGGCAGAGGGTATTGTGCCGTTCCAAGATGAAGACGAATCCTTTGAGGAGAGCCCCCAAAAATACGAAGACAAAGGGCTGTTACCTGAGACTTCTTTCTTAGACACTTTTAACAGATTCAAATCCACTATTAAGACTTCAGAATGGCCTTGGAATGAATCTTCCATATTGGCTATGGCCAATGATATCTCCTGCCTGGAAAAAAACTGGCAACATGATACCGAAAAAACCTGCCTGCTTGAAATTATAAGTTTATTTTTCAATCTGTTGAAAAATTATTCCCAAACAGTTCGGCAGAAAAATGAAGATATGACAGATACTACGAATAAAGGCATTTCAGATGCTCCTCAGGGGAACCCAGTGGGAATTTGGGGGAAAATCAAAGGACTGTTCACCTTTTAAAATTGCAGCAATATAATATGATTTATTTTTGTGAAGATTGTGGGGGAAAAAACCTTTTGACGTCACAGCAGTTAAAAGAAGGGAAAGCTGTTTTCAGGTGCCAGGCATGCAGTTACCCCAATTCTTACACTGTTAAGACTCACGGAAAAAAAATGCTTAAAAAAGATGACCTGCTTTTCAAAGAGTTTACCTCTTTTCCAGGAATTATCGGACTATTCTTTTTTCATATAAAAACCGGTGTATTAAAAAAACATATGCCCAAAGTTCTTAAAGGGACAGACCTGGACATACTGGGAAAAGTTCTGACAAACAATTATCTTACCTGTCAATCTTTTTACAAGGATGTGAATGAAATGACATTAGTTATATCAAATAAAAACATTGTCTTTAAAAAAATTGGCAAGGATTTATTTGTTATCATCATCTGTAAAACACTGCCTTTGTTAAACCAACTTTCTGAAAAACTGGCTCACTTGGCAACAGAAGATATAATAAAACTCGAATAAAAAATATGGCAACGCTTAAAGAATTCATACAGATTTCCAAACTAACCGGCGTTGATCAATATATTCTTGTAGATAATATGGGAAAAATTGCAGCACATGCTATAAAAGATCCAAAAAAGGCAGCACAAATCGTATTTACATGTGGTAAAAATTTATATGCCATTGGTAAAACCCGATTAAAATGTGTGATTTTTTCAAGGGAAAACCAGAAAAATTTTTTTATTTTTCCTGTTGGCAATTATTATCTTGGAGTGATAAAATCAGATAATATGAACAATATTATTCTTGCGGACACTGTTATAAAATTTCTTAAAGGTCTTCTAAAAGAAAAATAAGGCCCCATATATAAAAGGAGGTATTCATGACCGCTCAAACGATTATTCTGATTTTCACTTTGGTAATATATCTCATTATTATCTTTGTTTTCAATAAAGCACGGGTCAAGTATGCGGGCGGGAAAGTCGGGAAGGTTATCAACCTGATTCTTATAACGGTATGTCTTTTATTTGTCGCCGATTATGTGGTCATTTTTGATCCGGTCGTAGATGTTGATGTCCTTGAAATTATCAGGGCATTGTTCAGAACAGCAGCCCTTTCATTTTTGGCTTATGGGGGAGCAAAGGTTGCAGATTCTTAGGCGTAACCTTATTTGGAAAACAGGTTAAAGATACCGCCTTTGGATTTTCCTTTTTTTTTATCTGTTTTTAATTCAGAATAAATTTCCGTGATGACATTTTTCATGTCATTAACGATTTTACTCTTTTCTTTTGAGCCTGCCTGATATTTTTTCACATATCCCAGTACTTTTTCAATACCGTCCAGAATATTGATTAATGGATGAGACCCTAGAATTTCTCCAACTTTTTTTAAAACATGAGCACAATATTCAGCAAATCCTGATATTAATAATTCTTTTGGTTCGTCGATAAATTCCATTTGATTCAAAGCATTGGTAATGGCCTGAAGGTTTGAATTTTTATGGTTATCCGGATGATAATCTTTGAGTAGTTGTTTAAATTCAATGGCAAGATTTGCTTTGCTTTCTTCAAACAGTGAATAAGTTCTATCCCCTAATTCATCTGCTATGTTTTTTTTAATGGACGTCAATATGTCATTGAAAACAGTCAGGATTGCAGAATAATCATTTTCCCCTGCCTGATCATTGAGCTGAATTTCTTCTTTTTGCTCAATCAAACCAGATGAAATCACTGAGAAAAAAATTTTGTAGACGGCAAACTCATCATACCCGCTTTCATTGATGATTTGCCGGACAGTGCGGGTCCCGTCAATCAACGACAGAATCCGCCATTCATTAGCATTGAGTTTAATTTCTTCCTTGCTTTGTACCTTTCCGGACATTTTAAAGACAATTTTATCACTGGGGATAAATTTTTGAAGAACAGATAACTCATCAATCCGTCTGGAAGCTTCAAGAATAAGCTTCATTGGATTCAGCTGGGTCACAATCATGCCCTTTAAATTCAATTTGGCATCCTTATATTCAAATCTGCCTTTTTTCCAGAAAAGAAGATTATATAAAATAGCCTCAACCTGCTTGGTATTGTACTTTTTCAGGGTATCAAGAGAAATATATCCTTTATCAACCAGAATTTTGCCAAGATGCATCTTTTCTTCTTTGGCAAAGGCAAGACATTTTTGAAGCTGTTGTGCTGAAATAATGCCGTCAGTCCGCATGAGAAACCCTAGTCTTGCCTCCTTTAAAGATGCAGAGGCATAAACAATGGTTCCTTGTTCGAAAAAAACCCGGCTTTCCTCATTATCACAGGTCACAGTCAGCACCCCTGTCTTCTGATCATTGCACAGAAGCTGAAGGATGCTTGCCAGAGTTAATCCTTCAAAATCACCCTGAAGATTCATAATGTCCTTTGCAGTATTTTTATCCTTGCCTCATGTCATCTAAAATCATTGCCTGCAAGACTGTCAGACTCATACTATGCCATAATATTTTAGCGAACACAATATCATCTTGGCAAGGCAATCAAACCGGCTTAGCAGGTCGCCATACTGTATCTGCCCTAATTTTAAAAAACAGAATGATGATGATGCCGTTTTTTTATCTTAAGAAAAGATTCGGTTTAATCTTTTTTTAAAGGATTAATATGCATCCCAAATGCCAGCATCATCTGGTTTCTGTCCTCCATTTGAAGACACGCCTCAAGCCCACCGGCATCAATATTTATATTAATAGCCTCTTTGGTCATCCTGAGCCCTAGAGGATTTTTTTGGGTCATCTCTGTTGCAAGCTGGGTTGCAGCTTCAATCATTTTTTCCTTTGGCACTATCCTGCTGGCAAATCCAAGATTCATGGCCTCTTTTGCTTCCATCCAGTTTCCTGTTAATAAAAATTCATTGGCCCTTCCCGAGCCGATAAGCCTGGGAAGAAAATAGGAGGAAGCCATATCAGCTCCTCCCAATCCAATGTTGATATATGCAGCACTGAATCTTGCATCTTCTGCCAATATTCGGATATCCGATGCCATTGAAAGAGAAAATCCAATCCCTGCAGCCGCCCCATGCACACAACATATAACAGGCTGTGGTATTTTTCTTAGCCCCAGCATCATTCTTGATAACCTGGCCTGGGCATTATAGGCCTCAGCCGGCTGCATGGCGAAAATTTCAGGGCCCAGAGTCTGCATATCAAGCCCGGCACAAAAGCCTTTTGCATCTCCCCCGTCAAGAATTATGACTGAGACACTGTTATCATATAATCTTGCCGTAATGAATGCTTCAAATTCACACAGCATTTTTGTATCAAAGGCATTGTATTTATCCGGCCTGTTTAATGTCAGATATCCGATTCTTTCTTTTTGTTTGAATATGATTCTATCCATTTAACCCCCCCTTTTGTTAATCTTTAAAATAGTCTGTCTTCATATGAATCGTAAGATTATCCTGATCCATAAGCCGCATTGCAATCCCTTTTGTTTTTGGAAGCTCATATCTGAAAAAATAATTTAAGGTAAACAGTTTGCCATTATAGAAAAACGATTCTTTTTTTGAACAATCACCTGACACCGCATTTTGGGCACAAATTCCCTGGATCAGCCATTGCCATGAAATAACGATCAAGCTGAAAAATTCAAGAAAAAGGGTTGCATCGGACAAATAAACATCAATCCCTTTTTCACCTGCCACATTAAAAAGAAAACCCGTAACCTTCTTAAGTTCCTCCATGGCTTTGGAAAGCTTATGAGTAAAAAAATCAAGTTCCGCAATTTTTGCTGCAGTTCTGATGGTCTGGTTGACCTCATCAATGAACAACAGGCCGGCCTTTCCGTTCTTCATCACAATTTTTCTACCCAGAAGATCCAATCCCTGAATTCCGGTTGTGCCTTCGTGAATGGCATGAATTCGTACATCTCTGAGATATTGTTCAACCGGAAAATCCTCACAATATCCATAGCCGCCAAAGCACTGTATGGCAGTATTGATGGAAGAAATCCCATATTCTGACGGAAATGCTTTGGCAACGGGTGTCAGCAGATCCAGCAAAAGGGTATATTTTTCTTTTTCATCTCCTTTGGATACTTTTATAAGATCCGCATACATACAGCATTGGAGAATAAGTGAAAGAGAGCCTTCGACAATTGATTTCTGGAACAAAAGCATCCGCTTGACATCTGCATGTTCAATAATCGGGATCTGTTTGGTCAAAGGATCCTTAAGGGTAACAGGCCTTCCCTGCTGTCTGTTTTGGGTATACTCAAGGGCAGCATAATAGGCAGCGGATGCTATGGCACAGGAGGCAAGACCGACTAGAATTCTGGCCTCATTCATCATCTGGAACATCTGGGCAAGGCCTTTGTTTTCTTGGCCCACAAGCCATCCATAGCAGTCATCTTTTTCACCCATGGATATCTCTGCTGCAGGGGTTCCCCTGTATCCAAGCTTATGATAAATGGAAGCAACCGTTATATCATTAGAAATTAGATTGCCCTTGTCATCCAGTCGTTTTTTAGGGACGACAAATAAAGAGATGCCTTTTGCTCCAGGGGGTGCGTTGTCAATTTTTGCCAACATCAGATGAATAACATTCTCAACACCGTCATGATCTCCGGCGGATATAAAGGTTTTTATGCCTTTAATTTTAAATCGGTCGTTTCCATCGCGATAGGCAGTGGTGATAATATCAGACAGGGAACTTCCAGCCTGGGGTTCTGTTAAAGCCATTGTGCCCTGCCATTTACCTTCAAGCATTTTAGGGACGTATGTTTCGATCAGTTCCTTTTTGCCAAAAGAGATGATTAGTTCAGCAGCCCCGGCTGTAAGCTCAGGATATGCAGTTGCAGAATAATTGGACGCTGCAAAAATGAAACTTGTGATTCCCCGGATAATAAGAGGAATCTGGTCTCCCCCATGCGCTTCCGGGATCCCGGATGCAATCCATCCACCCTGACCGAACTCTTCCATAATTTTTTTTACAGCACTATGAACTTTAACCTGACCATCGATAAGTATGGGCGGCTTTCTGTCCATTTCTTCAAGGACCGGATACATCAAATTTGTTGCAAGTTTCAGGGCAGCATCAATCACCATGTCAAACATTTTTTCATTATGTTTTTTGTAG
>JAHJLN010000095.1 GCA_018821715.1 Pseudomonadota bacterium
ATGAATGCCCGGACAAAGGCATCAAACGGATCAGTGGTAACAAATACTGAGGTCTGCATAGGGTGCAGGGCGTGTATGTATATCTGTCCTGTGAGCGGCCCGGCAGAAAATCCCTACACAGGCCAAACCATGACCTGTGATATGTGCAAAGATGATGAGGCAGGGCCGTGGTGTGTCACTGCCTGTCAATATGAGGGAGCATTAACAATGCATGAGAACGATTCGCTGACAACAGAAACCGCAAGGCAGCAGGCAGGACGGTTTAGAAAAATATATTCCTGATAATTGCCGGGATCAATTTGGGCAGGGGAATAAAAAACAACCCGTAACTATTTTAACAGACAAATAAGCAGGTACTATGAAAATCATAATTATTGGGAATGGAATTGCCGGGAATCAAGTGGCCTTTACACTGAGGCAACAGAGTCGGGAAAATGAAATCTGCATCATTTCCGCCGAGAACGTCCCGGAATATGACCCTTGTTCTCTTCCCTATTTTCTTGGTGGTGATGTTGAAAAAAAAGATATTTTCAGAAAAAAAATTGAAGATTATGCACAGCACAACATCAAGCTTGTTTTCAATAACAAGGTTGTTTCCATTGATCCTGAGGCAAAGTCTGTCACCACTGACAAGGGATTGGAAATCGGATACGACAAACTGGTACTGGCCCACGGCGGAGATCTGTTTATTCCACCGATCGAGGGAATCGGCAATCCGGGCGTATTCAGCTGCAAGCAACTGCTTGAGACGGAAAAACTTTTTTCCCATAATGGAAGCTGTGCTGTGGTTATCGGTTCCGGTGCCATTGGAATAGAGGTGGCCGAAGCATTAAAGAAAAAAGGATACCAGGTCTATATCATCGAACTGCTCGACTGGATACTGCCTGCCCTGTTTGACGAACCCACTGCCAAAAGGCTTGAAACAGCCATGGAAGGATATGGGATTCATGTCTGCACCGGCGAAAAGGTCCTTCGGATCAAAGGGGACAATGGGGTTACAAGCGTTGTAACAGACAAACAAGAAATCAAATGCGACACAGTGGTGGTGGCTACCGGGGTGGTTCCGGGCACTCTTCTGGCTAAAACCGCCGGAATTGAGACCGGTCGCGGCATCCAGGTCAACCAAAAGATGGAAACCAGTGTTCAAGATATTTATGCCTGCGGTGACTGTGTTGAAACCATTGATGCGTGCACGGGTGAGGCAGCCATGTTTCAGTTAAAACACAATGCAATTGAACAGGGACTAATCGTAGCAAAAAACATTTCAGGCGAAAATGCCGAATACCTCGGCGCTCATGCGTTTGCCCGGGCACATTTTTTTAAGACCCACGCTGCTACATTTGGGAAAACCATTCGGGGAACGGAATGCCTTTTAGGGCAGACCGAGATTTTTGAAAAAGAAAGCGGAAAAGATTATTTGCGTGTTGTTTTGCTGGACGGCAGGGTGATCGGCGGACAGGCCATCGGCAAATATGCAGATACCATCGGATTATTGATGTCGGCCATGTGGCGAAAGGATGATATCAACCTTTTAAAGCGCAAATGGAAAAACATTGTTCAATCAAAAAAAGCGGACAAATTACCCCAGATCAGGCTTGGTCATATCTTCGGATTCGGCTCATGAAAAGGGGGATGGATATGAATCTACTCCTCAAAAAGAGCACCAGTTGAATTAATTATCAAAATTTGACCGGTCATCCTCCTGGACAACAGATGTCCAATATTCAAAAAAAAACATTGACGGATTTGAATCTTATAGCTATGTAATTAGTTGTTTGGCTAACTATAGAAACAATGAGAGTATGGACAATCTTCTCTTAATATTAAAAGCATTATCAGATAAAAACAGGCTTAGAACTTTTTGTGCCCTATTGTCTTATGAAGAGCTTTGCGCCTGTCAGATCACAGAACTTTTACAGGTAGCCGGTGCCACAGCCTCCCGGCACTTAAGCCTCATGGTCAGTGCGGGCATATTAAAAAATCGAAAACACGGCCGATGGATTTATTTTAGGCTCAATACAGACGATCTTTATCTTGACCCTGTTTTCAAATGGATAAAACGAAAACTTGGCAAATCAAATCAAGTTGAAAAAGACCTAACGGCGTTAAGGCAGATTATGATTATCCCCTGCGAAGACCTCTGCCGGAAACAGCGGGGAGCAGCATCCTGTCCTGACAAATAGGAGTATTCGGATGAAAGAAAAACTAAAAGTCTTATTTCTGTGTACAGGAAATTCCTGCCGCAGCCAGATGGCGGAAGCCTGGGTACACGAATTGAAAAAAGACACAATTGATGCAGTTTCAGCAGGGATTGAAATTCACGGCCTGAACCCCAATGCCGTTAAAGTGATGGCGGAAGCAGGAATTGATATTTCAGGCCAAACATCAAAACACATTGATGCGTTTAAAGATATGGCACTGGATATTGTGGTAACGGTATGCAGTCATGCCCATGAATCCTGCCCCTATTTCCCGCCCCGCTGCAAGGTGGTCCATGTCGGTTTTGATGATCCGCCTAAAATGGCAGAAAAACTTGCTGCACAAGGTGCAGGCAAAGAAGAACAACTGGAGTGTTACCGCAAGGTCAGGGATGAAATAAAACTTTTTGTTCAAGGATTGCCGGACAATCTTTGAAAACAAATGGAGAAATAAAAAATGACTCGAGAAAATATAACTGCAAATGATCGAAAAATGACCAGTCTGTTTGAGCGGTATCTGACAGTCTGGGTCGGGTTATGTATTGTTGGCGGCATACTGCTGGGCAAGGTTGCGCCGAATCTGGCCAAAACACTGGATGGAATGTCCATCACCATAGGGGGTGCCCCTGTCGTATCCATACCCATTGCTGTGTGCCTTTTTTTTATGATGTATCCCATTATGGTAAAGATTGATTTTGCTTCTGTGATAACGGCGGGGAAAAGTGGAAAACCGGTCTTTCTAACGCTCTTTATCAACTGGTGCATCAAACCGTTTACCATGTATGCCATCTCAATATTTTTTCTTGGATTTGTGCTTAAATCTTTTATCGGAGTCGATGCAATTGATCTTGTCAAAATGCCATTTGGCCTTGATCTTCCAGTGGGAGCCCGGCATGGTGCAGGGGTAGTTGTTTTGCAGGAAGGCGTTAAACTGCTGCAGATCCCCCTGTGGCGAAGTTACTTTGCAGGGTGTATCCTCTTGGGGATTGCGCCTTGTACTGCAATGGTACTGGTCTGGGGATACCTTTCCAGAGGAAATGATGGTCTGACACTTGTCATGGTGGCCATCAATTCTCTTACCATGCTGGTCTTATATGGTGTCTTGGGCGGGTTTCTGCTTGGCGTGGGAAAGCTTCCCATTCCATGGCAGGCATTGCTTTTATCTGTTGCCGTCTATGTAGCCCTTCCCCTGGTTGCAGGGTACGTTTCCCGAAAATGGATTATCCATGTCAAAGGCAAGACCTGGTTCAAGGAAAAATTTTTAGGCGTCCTGACACCGGTTACCATCAGTGCCCTTCTTTTAACCCTGGTTCTCTTATTCAGCTTTAAGGGCGAGGTAATCACAGCAAACCCTTTGACAATTTTATGGATTGCCATACCGCTTTTCATCCAGACGATTTTTATTTTTGCCCTTGGGTATGGTGCTGCCAGGCTATTGAATCTGAAATATGAAGATGCTGCCCCTGCCGCCATGATCGGCGCATCCAATCATTTCGAAGTGGCGATTGCCACATCTGTTATGCTGTTTGGTCTTTCATCCGGCGCCGCACTTGCAACCGTTGTTGGTGTTTTGATCGAAGTTCCGGTCATGTTGATGCTAGTGGGATTTTGCAAACGGACAACGAACTGGTTTAACAATTAAGAAGGGGTCTATACAGCTGTTGATCGGATCAAGTTTTTTTACTCGGTTTCGATCTGTTTCCGGAACCATTGCAGAAGATCTTCCTTGATCCTGTCCAGAACCCCCGTGAGACCGAGTTCATCAGATACAGCGATGTCAGGATTTTCTTGGCCTTTTCTCAGCAGTTTCAGCACCTTGGCCACAGGTTCTTTATGACGGACCATGACATAAACAGGAACCTTGCTGTTCGCAGACGCCGTTACAATTAATTTGGCGGAATCAACGGCCATATTCGCCCCCCAAGCGTCGATCGACCATGTAAAAGCACATACCAATGCCGTCAGTCATACTGGCAGTATCCAAACTTGTGCAGTTTTGAAAAGTCAAAATCTATTTTTCAAGCCAATACTTTTTTGGCAAATGAGCGGGCCATCTCAACATCTTTGGCATCGGGATGCCCGGCCATCTGCTTGAGTCTTTCCGCCCATTGCTCATCTGTCAAGCCTTGACGCTTTTTAATCATTTCGTGTAATTCTTCAGTAAGAAATCCTTGACAGTCAAAGCATCCTATATATTCCATCTTATTTTTCCGGCAGGCATTTTTGATGGGTTCAGTAAATTTTTCCATGTCCTGATCCGGATATGCCAGGGCAGCGTGAGTAATGAAACCGGCTATCTTTTGCCCTGGAACCGGTTGCATCCTGTTTAAAAAATCTTGTACAGGCGCTGCCAGATTTCCAGCATGAAGAGGAGAACCGATAAAAATAAAATCATATCCTGAAAGATCATCCATATTTATTTTTTCCAATTTTGATATATCTGATTCATTTGTCGTTAATGCTTCTTCACAGATAACCGTGGCGATCTTTTCGGTATTCCCTGTTTGACTAAAATACGTGACAAGTACTTTCATGGTGTATCCTCCCTACCGGAAGAGTTTAGTTCCAGGTTGCAAGTCCAAATCACATTACATTAAAAGGCATAAGAGTGCAAAAATTATTAAAAAGTACGCCAATCTTTCTTGAGAGATAATGAATCCTTGACCCGTTGTTTCTGTGGCCTTATAGTGGCAGGGAAAAAACCTGACCATCACACCCTGGCAATGTTCAGGATGAAAAAAAGGATTTCAAAGGAAGATGTTTGATTTAATAAAAAAAATTATCAGCAGCAGCAATAGTAAAGCACAGACCACAGACCAGGATGCTCTAACCGCCCATTTGGCGTTAACCGTACTGCTGCTTGAGGCGGCCTATGCAGACGGGGAGTGCAGTGAAGAAGAAAAAGAGCATCTTGCTGCAACACTTGTGACAAATTTTGGGATAGAAAGAAAGGAAATTGATACCCTGCTCGCTGACAGGGATAAAGAACATAGAGAGTATGTAGACCTTTTTCGCTATACTCACTTTATAAACGAAAATTTTTCCGAAAAGCAAAAGATCGACATCATGGAATCTGTCTGGCGTATCATTTTGCTGGACGATCACCTTGAAGCGCATGAGGACCACTTTGCCCACAAACTTGCAACCCTTCTTCGCTTAAACCATAGTGAGTTGATCAACGCCAAACTGCGGGCAAGAAAACAGCTTTTATAAATAGACTCAACCTGAAAAGGGATCAGATACATACTATAAGGCATTGTTTATGATACAAAAAGCTTTATTTTGAGAAGGTTGGATTTTATCCGAATTACAATAGAGGCTCCAATACTATTTTAAGCCTGTTTTGCGTTTACTCTCGCCTGGCGCCGATTGCCCCTCCTTGCTGGTTCCTTCCCTTTAATTCCAGACCGTTTGGACTGAGACTTACCGTATCCAAGTACTGTGTCTTTCCTCCTTTATATCCCCATTTGATTTGAAACTTTTTTCCTGCCTCAAGACAGGTCCAAGGCCCTTCATATCCATTGGCGGCTTTGCAGTAGCCAGTACTGTCACACATTACCTTAGCCCCGTTAAACCATATCCATGTTCCCACAAATTTACTGCATTGATTTTGGGATAGTTTCTCAGGGGTCGGGTCAAAATAAGTAACACATTCTACAGGGAAGGAGTCATCAGGACCAGCAAAATGAATTATAACACCTGATGAGGTATATTGTTCGACAAGATAATTTTTTTCATCATGGTCAATCTTCTCTGGATCGTCCAGGTACAACCAATCACGATATTCATTTTTAGAATAGCCAATCTGTGAATAAAGATCAATTGCCTCGATCACCCCAGAACCAGCTCGATATTTAATGGAGATGCGACGGGTATCCAGTTGAGGATGATAGTCGTAACGGATACCTGGCACAATCTCTTTGACGGGTTTTCCCAACACACTGTCCGCTTCAGATTTTTTAGATAGGCCAGGTTCTAAATCGACGAAGGTAAGTGGTGCTGCCCAGCTGGCAAAAGCTGTACAAAACAAGCACCATACCATAGCCGTCAAAGCTATACATGGTTTAACTTTCATGAACTTCATTTCTAAAATTTCCTCTGCAACATCTCGTCAATAATCATTGTATCCTTCCATACAACGAGAGAGTCTATGCTCAGTTGACTCTATGCAGGACATACACGGCTCATCAAGTGTACCAAAGAACAATAAACTTTTACAATTAGGGCACATAAGTCTGATACATTCTTCACGGGTCCTGGGAGTTGGTCTTTCCTTTTCTCCAGTAGTTCCAGCTCTAACAGGAGAATCGGCAACAGTTTCATCTGGTGAAGAGGCATCATTTGCAGACATACCGGTGCTTATACCAGTATCAGTAGGCTTTGGAGCATCTTGACTTGGCTCAGGCGGTGGTGATAAGACGGACATCTCTCCTTTGTTTTTTATCTTTGTCTTTACTATAAATTTGGGTTTTTTAGTGCCCTTGCCCAATATGATTTTCGCAGGAAAAGCTGGCGTCACTTGCCGATCTCTGGGGTTCCACTTAAAGAGCGACACGGTCTTGGTCGCGTTACGGGGCTTGCTATATGAATCCTTATCACCCAACGCTTTTACAAACACCTGGTATTTATCCAATGGTAGTCTATCAAATTCTGGCTCCTGCCCACTGCCACAAGTATTCCCTGAAAAATTTCTTGTATGTTGCACCCTGCCAGACAATGACTTTAGGGTAACTTGTAAATCACCTGAATAGGCAGTTATCCCGTCAGGCTCATAAACACACAGATCCAATCGACCAGTTCCTTGAAAGTCTGTACCTGGTCCCTGTTGATTGTCGCGGTCTGATCCCAAGAATATGTCAGGTTATTTTACCTGCTCAGGATAGAGGTAGGGCCCGGCAGTTATAAAACCACCGGACCCCAAGCAGACAGCAGTCTACCGCACTGAGTTATCCCTCGGCATCG
>JAHJLN010000096.1 GCA_018821715.1 Pseudomonadota bacterium
AAAAATTGAAAAAGCAGGAAGCCCCACAAAGCCTCATCCTCTTTAAAAAAACCGCCTGGCGCAATGCCAGCTCTAAAATATCAAATGATTTGAATAACGGCAATATGAATTGCTGATGATTACCGCTTTGACCTTTATGATCTTGAGATCCATACTGGCTGCAGCGATCAATCCGAGTCTGAACCCGAGGGTGCGCCAGTAGATCACCGGCAGTCTGCTGGAAAGACTGGAGATAATCTTTTATGATTTTTAAGGGTTAAACAGGTGGGTTTTTTGCAGAAGCAAAAAAAGTCTCTGAACGGCATTTTGTTCAGAGACTTTAATATTTCAAGTCACCAAGATGACTTTTTTATAGCAAATAGAACGGTTAACTATAGAACGGTTACATTTGTTGCTGAAGGCCCTTTTTGTCCTTCTTCGATATCAAAGGAAACACGGTCCCCTTCATTCAGGGATTTAAAACCTGTTGTATTGATGCCTGAGTGATGCACGAAGACATCTTTTCCATTTTCTTGTTCGATAAATCCAAAACCTTTTGAGTCGTTAAACCATTTTACGATACCAGTAGCCATGTTGGCAATCTCCTGTAATAAAAAAAATAAAGTAATACCAGTTTCTAACTTTGGGGGGTAATGCCGCTTTGTTTGTCGGGGAAATACACCTCTAGGAGGAAACCTATGCGCTTAACATACAACAGCGCAATAATTTTGCATAATATAGTAACGCCATCAAAAGTCAAGCATTGATTAAATGGTTTTTAGTTTTCATCAATCTTTTCTTATTGGAAAGATATAAATTTAATAGCAGTTAAAAAAAAATAAAATTGCAAAAAAGGCCCTTTTTTGATAGCAGGTGAATATTAATTATCTTCAATTGAATGTTATTCCTAGTTTGTCAGTCAAGTTTTGTTAAAGAAGACAGGAGGCACAAAGTGATCGATTTTATACAGCAATTTGATCCCATCATGCAGGCGTTCATTGCCACGCTTTTTACCTGGGGCGTAACTGCTGCAGGTGCTGCACTTGTTTTCTGTACGAAATCCATAAACTTAAAGGTTATGGATTCAATGATGGGCTTTGCTGCCGGGGTAATGATTGCTGCAAGCTTCTGGTCTCTTCTTGCGCCCGGCATAGAGATGGCCCAACAGTTGGGGCATCTCCCATGGCTGACGGCGGTCATCGGATTTATGGGGGGAGGGATTTTCATGCGGGTGACGGATAAATTTCTGCCACACCTGCATCCAGGTCTATCTATAGATAAAAGCGAAGGGATAAAGACCTCATGGCAGCGAAGTACCCTTCTGGTCCTTGCCATAACCCTTCACAACATACCCGAGGGCCTGGCTGTCGGGGTTGCCTTTGGTGCTGTGGGGGCCAATCTTCCTTCGGCCACAATTGGCGGCGCAATAGCTTTGGCCATCGGCATCGGGATTCAGAATTTCCCAGAAGGAACTGCTGTATCAATGCCATTAAGAAGAGAAGGAATGTCTCGGTGGAAAAGTTTTTTTATGGGGCAGGCCTCGGGTATAGTTGAACCAATTGCCGGGGTAATCGGGGCATTATTTGTCCTGAAAATGCAGAATATTCTTCCATATGCTTTGTGTTTTGCTGCCGGGGCCATGATTTTTGTTGTGGTGGAAGAACTCATCCCTGAATCTCAAAAAAATACGGCAAACATTGACCTGGTAACAATGGCGACAATGATTGGTTTTTCAGTAATGATGATTCTTGATGTGTCGTTAGGATGATAGAGATAAATATCCTGACCCTTGAAGACCAGGATATTTATCTTGAAAATCCGTTTTCATCAGGAGAATAACAGGGGTGACGGAAAATGGGTTTATCTTTCCTTCCAGACAGGATTTCGTCTTTCAAAAAATGCCATGACACCTTCTTTTGCGTCGTCTGTAGTGCAAAGCCTGGCAAAGGCTTCATTCATATAGGCAAACTGTTCTTCGTAATTCATATCTTCGGAACGATAAAAAGCGGTTTTTGCAATTTGGACAGCAATAGGGCTTTTTTGAGCCAGTTCTTCTGCCCACAGAAGCGCCAGGGATTCAAGTTCATCTTTGGGAACAATTTTATTAATCAGACCAAGGGAAAGCGCTTCAGGTGCTTTGATTAATTTTCCATAGAGCAAAAGTTCCAAAGCCTTTTTCCGCCCCACACACCTGGCAACAGGAATCACCGGTCCAACACAGTTTAACCCCACATTAATGGCTGTAAGACCCATGCGTGAATTATCTGCAGCAATGACCAGGTCTGCGGCAGCGATCAATCCCATGCCGTTTGCAGCAGCAACTCCTTGAAGTTGTGCAATCACAGGTGTTTTTAATTTTGAAATACTTACTAAGGGACGTTCCATTTTCTCTATCCATTCGCGGTATTCAATGGCAGTTTTTCCGGCAAGCTCATTGACGTCAATTCCGGCACAAAAGGCCCTGCCGGCCCCTTTTAAAAGAATGACCCTGACCGATGGGTCTGAATCCAGATCCCTGAGTCCCTGGTTTAGCTCTTCAGCCATCTGGCTGCTAAAGGTATTCATGCTTTCAGGACGGTTTAAGGTAAGGGTTCCAACATTATTTTTACCTGTTTCGACAATAATCTGTTCAAATTTCATGATGATAGGTCCTTTTTTTTGTGGTAATGAATGGCAATACCGTCCGGGGATTTTCGGACAATTTGTCCTGTATGGGTTTGATCGGTTCCATTTTCGTCTTTAAAACAAACTTCAAGTTTATCGTTTAT
The DNA here is from genome assembly GCA_018821715.1 of Pseudomonadota bacterium. GTDB lineage: Bacteria > Desulfobacterota > Desulfobacteria > Desulfobacterales > Desulfobacteraceae > Desulfobacula. Next base: position 2,748 of record JAHJLN010000096.1, read on the forward strand.
ATCGTAATGTTCAAGTGCATTGCATTTAAGAAAAAGACCTGTAAGGCTGTAGTTTTCTGACTCTTCACTGGTGTGGCCTTCTTCCTTAACGATCTTGACCATTGACTTAAGCCTTTTTCTTGGCGATAATCGTCATTCAACTTTTTGATATTTCAGGCTTTTTTTGAACATAGGGTTCAATATCCTTGAATTATGAATTATGATATCAAATACTATATGATAAAGAATCAACTTTGGCAATATCCTGAAAACGCTGTAAAGAAATATTGATCGTCTTGGCTTTGTATTCTTGACTTAGGGGTATGGTTTACATAAAGATAGAAATTAAAAAGATTCAAATATGATACTGGAGGGTCTTATGGCGAGTTGTCTTTTTTTAAATACCGGAAAATGTGCGGTCGTGTTCTGATGGCAGCAGCTTTTTACCGGGATCTTGAGCCGGAAAATTTACCAATCCCCAACAAGCAGGTCATGCAGTTGATCCAGTATACACTGCGTGATGATGCGCAAATCGATACAATGACCCGATTGATATCCGTAAACCCGGCATTGACAGCGCAGCTTTTAGGGTTGGTCAATTCGGCGTTTTTCGGATTTCGCCAAAGCATAAAAACCATTTCCGATGCAGTGATTGCCATGGGCATGGATAGCCTGAAAAATCTGGTATTATGCTTTGCAGTAAAAGAAGCACTTTCAAAAAAAAATATTCCAGAGTTTGATATTGACACTTTCTGGGAAGATTCAATTCGAAGAGGCGTTGCAGCCCAGCAACTTGGATATCTGGTGAACGGACCGGTTGAAGAAGCATTTACAGCCGGGATGCTTCAGGATATCGGGTTACTGGTTTTGTTTTTTATGGAACCTGAAAAAGCAGATCGATGGCCCTTGTTAAGATCCAATCTTCCCCAGCTGCGTCATGAAATGGAAGAAGAGCTGTTCCACACTACCCATGACAACGTGGGGGCATTGTTGGCCCAAAAATGGAATCTGCCAAAGTCCTATACCTTTGCTATTGCGTATCATCATTTGTTCTTCAATAAAAACGAAGCCCAAAAGTTTGGGCAGACAAAAAAGCAGTCGATCCTGGCAGGGATGATGCATTTGGCTGATTTATACAATGCTTTTTATACCTGCCATGATAAAACAGGTGCCTTAACCGATCTTAAAAAGAAATCCAAACTGCTTTTCGGGTTAACGGATGATAAAGTGGAATCCCTGCTATCTTTGCTGCCTGGGCAGGTTGAAGAAACGTCAAATGCGTTGAATATTAGTGTTGGCACTCAAATGAATTTTGATGCGGTAATGGGACAGGCCAATAGGAAGCTGGTAGAAGATAATATCAGTTATCAGGAACTGACCTGGCGGTTGCAGAATTCATTAAAACAGCGGGATGAATATGCTGCAAAACTGGAAGCAGAACTTGATGTTGCTCGGGAGATTCAAAAAAGTCTTCAGCCTGACATTGAAAAGATTCATCAGGTCGGGGCATTCAATATCCCGGCTTTTCATTTGTCCGGAGATTTTTATGATTATTTTTCAAGAGAGGACGGTACCATCTGTTTTTGTCTCGGAGATGTGTCCGGCAAAGGGACCTCTGCTGCATTGCTCATGGCAAAAGCCATATCCCTTTTCCGGTGTCTGTGCAAAGTGGTCGATGATATCAGCCAAATTGTTCAGTTAATGAATACTGAACTTTGCGAAACTGCTGTAAGGGGAATGTTTGTCACCTTTGTCGGGGGGTGGCTGGATCCTGAATCTAAAACAATCAATATCATCAATGTGGGACATCTGCCCCCGTTCTTGGTCAGTGATAGCGGCATCATTAAAATTGAAGCCTCTGACCCCCCCCTGGGTGTACTGCCGGATGCATTGCACCCTGCACGTCAATTTTCCATAAAAGACAGCCGGTTGTTTCTTTACACAGACGGGTTTACAGAGGGACGGCTAAAAAAAGGGGAAGCAGAAGACCTTGGTCAGGAATTGGGGATAAAAGGATTTTTACGGTGGCTGCTTCAATCCAGAAAGATGCCGCTTAACGATCAGATGGCCTGGATCAAAGATCAGTGTAAAACACAACTGGCACCTCAGTCTGATGACCTGACATTAATGATCCTGTCGGGAGAGTAACCTTTAAGCACCTATGGTTTATTCTGATTTTTTGATGGCGTCGATATTCTTTTGAATGGTTTTTGCTTTATCTAATAATTCCGCCACTTTTTTATATTCAGGGTCCATTTTTTGAACACATTCCCATTCAAGGATTGCCATGTTTAAATTCTGTTCATCAAACAGTTTCATCCCTGATTTGTAATGAAGTTCTTTATAAATTTCCTTACTTTGTGAGATGTTGTTTTTACACGGGAGACAATTTTCATTAAAGGCCAAAGCATTCTGGAAATGTTCAATAGCGGTCAGGAATTTTTTTTGGGTGTGTGCGATTGACCCCATTTCAAGGTATGCCTTTGAAATATAGTCCATTGATTCAGTGTCTGAAGGATCTGCACTCAAAACTTTTTTGAATTCTACCACCGCGCTGTCAAACTGTAGATCCTTATAAAACTCTATTCCCAGAGTTTTATACATCATCACAGGATCAAGTTTTTGTTCCGGCTCAATTGATTCATCTGCCCAATGATCCTGGATGTCTGTGCTAACTTGATTGATAAATGGATGATCTTTGAGTTCAGGTATTTTGATTTTCATCCCCACTTGAATATTGGCAGCATCTTTTATGTTATTTATCTGGGCAATGATACCGGACTGATGGGGGTTGTCATAAAAGGTTTTTGAAATTTTTGAAAGCGTTTCCCCTTTTTTTATGGTATGCCAGACGTATTTTTTGACAGTCAGATTTTGACTGGCCGTCAAGGCCTGCCGTGCCGCTACATTTTCAGGCCAGAATCGAAGCGCCATGAGAAGGTAACGTTTGGCATCACTGTATTTTCCTTTCCGGTATAATTCAATACTGTTGAGATAGTGTTTATCTGAAAGAGATTGCAGATGTTTGTTTGTCTGTGCTAATCCGTTTTGTGCTTTTTTGTTTAAGGGATCAGCAGTAATTGCCAGTTGGTAATATTTTTTAGCGGTTACAAGATCTTTTTGACGCTCTGCATACAACGCTTTTTCATAAAATTCATTTGTAAGGCGGCTGCTTTCTTCTTTTACAGAGATGGCAGGGTCATTTTGGAAAGAAACACAGCCAACGAAAAATGTGCAAAACAAAATCAAGAAACAAAAACGGATTGGTTTATTCATTGGCTATATCCTCCAGGCTGACAGATTGGAGAATGGTTAAGCTGTTGATAAATGCAGCCTGCTCTTGTGACAGGATCTGGTCTCTGTGAAGCAAAAAAGGATGCCTGAAAAACGGGTTCCCACCTTTGATAACGGTCAGGCCTGCTTTGTAACCGGCATCTTTGCAAATAGCAGTGATCTGATGGTTGCTACTGCCAAATGGAAATGCGAGAAGTGTTGTCTCCTGATTCAGTTTGTTATCCAGTATTGTTTTTGACTCAACAATTTCATGGGTGATCCTCTGGATATATTCTTTTTGATTTTCTTTAGGTCTTTTAACTGCCAGGTCTGCGTGGGAAACGGTGTGAGAGCCCACTTCAAAACCAGCATCTTTGATTTCTCTGATTTGTTCCCATGTCATGGCACTGCCGCCTGCAACAAAATTGGTATAAATAAAAAGGCTTGCGGTAAATCCATATCGTTTGAGTACGGGAAAGGCAATATCATAAACAGATTTATAACCGTCATCAATTGTTATGACAACAGATTTTTGAGGCAAAGCTTTTTTGTATTCAAGAAATTCCATGAGCATCTTCATGCTGATCACCTGGTAATGATTTTCTTTTAAATAGTTCATCTGTTCGACAAAAACATCTTCCGGCACACACAGCTGGGAGGAACACTCCTTTGAGAACCTGTGGTAACAAAGAATGGGAACGATTTGATATCCATTCTTATACAGTCCTGCCTTGTTATCAATTGCCAGAGGGATGACAATTGTCTCACCTGTATGGTAAAAGGCTTTTTTATTGGCATCTTCTATCATCCAGGCTTTTTTGGGGTCCCCCAGAAATTTTTGGGCCAGCAGGGCAGGGGGTATGTCTTTTGTAAGTGTGCAGATGATATATGTGTCGGATTTAAAGATGACAGGCAGTTCGTTTTCTTCGGGGGCAATCGTTTTTTTTGGTATACAGGAATAAAGACAGATAAAAACCAAAAGCAGGGTTGCTTTTAAAGCTATGGAAGTTTTCATTGCAGTTTACCGTTTTTATGGTTTATCTTCATTTTTCTCAGTAAAAATAAGCTTAAATACCTGGAGTTTGATTTTTCGGCCTTTAATGGGCATAAACCCTTTTTCCTTGAATTTAAAAATATCAGATCGGCTTAACTGATCATAGGTTTTTTTGCTGATAAGGATTTCACCGGGAGCAGCTAAAGATGTCAGGCGGGAAGCAATATTGACATTATCACCAATGACGGTGTACTCCATTCTCTTTTTAGAACCCAGATTGCCGGAAACCATTTCTCCTGTATTGATACCAATACCGATTCTTAATACCGGTATTGCGGGGTCGTTTTTCAAAGCAGTTGTTTCTATCAGGTTCATGATCTCAAGAGCTGCTTTTACAGCATCCTTTGCATGGTCTGGATTCTCCTTTGTAATACCGAAAACTGCCATGGCTTCATCGCCGACAAATTTATCAATATGTCCGCCATACCGAATGACAATTTCTGTTATTTTTGTAAAATGTTCATTGAGCATGTCAACAATATCTTCAGGCTCCTTGTCTTCTGAAAGGGTTGTAAATCCTCTGATATCCGTGAACAATACCGTGGCCTCTTTTAAAGCGGCTTTCATCCAGTGATCTGATGGATTTGCCAGGATCATATCAACAATTTCAGGGGCAACATACCGGCCAAAAGAGTCTTTAATCTTTTCTTTAATAGCAATATCTCTAGCCATTTGATTAAAGGCATCTGCAAGGTCTCCCAGTTCGTCATTCCTGTTGATGGCTGACTGGTGATCATAATCCCCGGTACCGAATATTCCCACGCTCTTTTTTAATTGATTGATGGGATGTGAAAAATAAATGCTGAAGCCCAGGCTCACCAGAAGTGCCAGAAATATGACAACAATAAATGATATCAGAATATATTGTTTTGAAAGGGCGATGTTTTTTTCAATGATTTTTTGAGAAATGACAATCCTTGCAGTCCCAATATCAATATGTTGATATTTTAACGGTTTTTCAAGAAATAAGAATTCGCTTCCATTCATTCCAAATGTGGAAAGAATAATACCTTGGGGGGTTGTGTTAATCTTTATAATGCCTTTGGGCGGTTCATAGGTCTTGTTCACCTGGTCTAAATTACTGTGGGCAACAATGATATTCTTCTGATTACAGATGCTGGCCCTGACAATCTGTTCATTTCCTGAAATGTCTTTTACCAGTTGAAACAAGGCAAGATCTTCTTCTGCCAGAAGTTTGTCCGGTGCATTTTTGGCCATAATATGTAAAAGGCTTTCACCAAAATTAATCAACTGATGTTTAAACTGTTTTTTCTGGATATTTAATACTAAAAATCCAATAGATGAGGTGATGGCAATGACCAGAAGGCATGAAAAGACCATGAGCTTGATAAATATCGGGATTTTTATTTTTATTTGTTTTTTCAATCGTTCAGCTTTTTTACCATTTTTAATTTATTGAATCCTTCCGGGGTAAGACTGCAGGTCACAATATCCATGACCTGTTTAATAATATAAATACCAAGCCCCCCTGGTCTGATATCACAAATGTCCCTTGTTTTAACTGAATTGATATCAAATTTAATGCCGTCATCAACAATCAAAATGGTTAATGAATCTGTTTTAAGTTCAATGGTCAGATCAATGCTCCGGGTATGATCGTTTTTGTAACTGTGTTTGATAATGTTGGAACAGGCTTCATCAACAGCAAGAATGATGCTGTCACAATTTTTTTTTGAAAGTTGTGACGTTGACAGAACATCTGCCATCACGCTTCTAATACGGTTCAGATTCTTCGGGTGTGACTTTATTTTTAGATGAATGGGTTTAGATTCCATAATACGTTCCATCTTTGTAGTCATGGGAAAATGTTAACTTGTACTCATCACCAACACGGTTAGATCATCGCTTCTGCCTTCTGTCATGGTAAACTGATCAACAGAGCCTGTAATCGCCTGGCAAATCAAATCCGGATCATTGGGCTGGGTTTCAATCAATTTTAAAAGTTTTTTGATGCCAAACAGTTCACCTGAACTGTTCTTTGCTTCAATGACACCATCCGTACAAATGGTAATACTTGAATTTTCCTCAAGATAAAATATTTCCTGATCATATTCAATATCCGGCAGGATGCCGAGAGGCGGTCCTTTTTTGCTGTCATGGCATAAAAGCCTTGGACCGTCTTCGTCACAATAGATGGGAGACATATGGCCTCCGTTTGCTATTCTTAACCGGTTTTCCACAGTATCTAAAAGAAGGTACACAAGGGTAACAAACATGCCTCTTTTTGCCCGTTCATACAGTACCGTATTGATCTGGGTTAACAATTCTCTGGGTTCAGGATATAAAAGGGTATAATATTGCAAATCACTGCTCAACCGTGCCATAAAAAGGGAGGCAGAAATGCCTTTGCCGGAAACATCACCCAGAACAATTCCCAGTTTATTTGCAGGAAGTTTGAAAAAATTGTAAAAATCTCCCCCGATTTCAAGGGCGGGTTGATTTACAGCGGCAAACCTGTAATTCTCAACCAGGGGCAGTGTTTTGGGTAAAAAGCTTTCCTGAACTTCCCGGGCAAGTTTTAAATCCCTTTCAAGGGTTTCTCTTTGCAGGATGATCTTATGCATTTTCGCAGTGTCAATGGCAACGGCAGCACTGCTGCTGATAGTGACCAGCATATCAAGTTCTTCATTGGAAAAGATAAAGGGGCGGGTCAGTTTATTAATCACCTGTATGACACCGATGATATCCCCACGGACTTTCAGGGGAACACAGAGCATGGCACTGGTTCTATAATTTGTTTTTTTATCATACTCACAAGAAAATTTCGGATGAAGATAGACATCTTCAAGGTTAAGGGGTATCCCTGTTTCTGCCACAAGGCCGGCAATTCCTTCTCCTTTTTTTAACCGGTATATTTCCTTGATTTCATCTCCAACATCACCCAGTGCAATCTGAAATGTCAGATCGCCTGTTTTCTCATCAGTTAACAACATGCTGACCGCATCTGCAGTAAATGCTTTTTTAGTTGTAATCATTACATTGGAAAGCAGTTTTCCAATGGAAAGTTCGGAATTGATCAGATTAGCGATTTCAATGCAGTTGGACAGGCGCTCAACTTTACCGATACAGGCCTTAAGATCAGATACAGGATCGGTAACCATAAATTGGGGTATGGTTTTATTTTTTTTCATATCCTGATTTCTATATAAAGCCTTAAAGGCTTTGTCAATCTTTGTAATTATCGTTGACACAGCAAATACGGTAAGTTATTTAATACTATCCATAAACACAAAAATGATAAACACAATTTATGATCAAAGTAGAAAATCTTGTAAAAAGATATGGCAGCGTCACAGTTTCAAATCATTTGAATTGTAAATTTGAAAAAGGGAAGGTCACCGTTATCCTCGGCGGAAGCGGGTCTGGGAAAACCACCCTGTTAAGACAGCTTACCGGGCTTGAAAAACCGGATTCAGGATCGATTTATTTTGATGGTATGGACCTGACAACCCTAAGCAAGAAGGAGTTGTATGTCATCAGAAAAAAAATGGGAATGCTGTTCCAGGGATCTGCTCTTTTCAATTATATGAATATTTTTGAAAATATTGCTTTTCCCCTGCGAGAACATACTAAAATTGCAAACAATATTATCAAAACCATCGTGACCATGAAACTTGAGATGGTGGGGTTAAGGGGAACTGAAAAACTGATGCCTTCCCAGTTGTCAGGCGGAATGACGAAGCGGGTAGGGCTGGCAAGGGCTATTGTTATGGACCCCAAAGTTATCTTCTATGATGAGCCCACTTCAGGTCTTGATCCCATTTCAACCGGGGTGATAGGTAAGTTAATCAAGGATCTTAACCAGACTTTGAAGATTACAACCATAGTAGTGTCCCATGATATTGAGTCCTGCTTTAGAATTGCCGATAATATCATTATTCTTTTTTACGGGGATATTATTGCAGAAGGAACCGTGGACGAGATACAAAACAGCAAGGATTTGAGGGTCAAACAGTTTATCAACGGAGAGCCTGAAGGCCCCATCCCCTTTACCCGCACGGACAAAAATTATTTAGATGAAATTATGTTTAACTCGTAAGGAGGGTTGTAAATTTGCAGATGACAGCATCACTCGGCCGTTTTACCTTAAATCGTCTTCAGATTCTCGGCAGGAGCGGCATCTTTTTATTCAGTGCTGTTTTTCAAGCCTTTCTTCCACCGTTAAGGGTCTTCCGCCTTATCAAAGAAATTGATTTTATCGGGTCAAAATCATTCCTTATTGTTTTTGTGACAGCCCTTTTTACGGGCATGGTATTAGGTATACAAGGATATTATTCATTAAGCCAGTTCGGAGCAGAAGCAGCGCTTGGGGTTATGGTTGCTCTTTCAATCATCAGGGAACTTGGGCCTGTTCTTTGCGCACTCATGGTGACCGGCAGGGCCGGATCGGCCATAACTGCTGAAATCGGAATTATGAAAATTACAGACCAGTTTCCAGCACTTGAGATGATGGCCATTGATCCCTTGAAATATGTCATCAGTCCTAAAATTCTTGCCGGGATTATTTCTCTGCCGCTGCTGACAGCCTTTTTTGATCTGGTCGGCATTGCCGGTGGATACCTTGTCGGGGTAAAACTGTTAGGGGTTAATGAAGGTGCATATATAGGTAAAATGGTGACGGCAATTACATTTACCGATATTTATGGGGGCATTTTAAAGTCCCTGTGTTTTGGCCTTCTTATTACCTGGATATCATCGTTTATGGGGTTTACAGCAGAACCCACCACTGAAGGGGTAAGCCGCGCAACCACAAATACGGTTGTTCTGACCTCACTTTCAATTCTTATTGTGGATTATATCTTGACATCTCTATTACTATAGGATTTAAATTGTTCATCATGTATGGAAAAAAAACAGAAATTTCAGTCGGTATTTTCATGATGGTGGGGATTGCCTGCCTGGTATATTTATCTGTCAACCTTGGAAATGTTGATCTTTTCGGGACGGATTCCTTTATGATTGATGCACGATTTGGATCCATAGAAGGCCTTGAAGTTGCAGCCTCAGTGGAAATTGCCGGTGTGCCGGTGGGCAAAGTAAAAAGAATTACCCTTGAAGAAAATCAAGCCCTTGTACAAATGGAAATAAAAAAAGGAACAAAAATTTCCGATGATACAATTGCCTCCATTCGAACAAAAGGGGTTATTGGAGACAAGTTTGTCAAATTATCCCCAGGCGGTTCTGACGATTTGTTGGGAGATAAAGACTCTTTGATGGATACAGAGTCTGCTATCAGCCTGGAAGAATTAGTCAGTAAATACATTTTTAAAAAATAGCAGGCTTATGAGTTTTAAAATTAAAAGTGAGCAAAAAGAAAACATTGGTGTCATTATGGTTGAGGGTGAAGTTGATATGTTCACCTCTCCCAGTTTGAGGGATAAACTGGTTCCTTTTTTTGAAAAAGGTGTTAAAGGGATTATTGTAGATCTTTCCGGTGTTTCATTCATGGACAGTTCAGGTATCGCAACACTTGTGGAAGGCCTTCAATGGAGCAAAAAAAATAATAAAGCGTTTGTATTGACAGGATTGGGTACCAACGTGTTGAATGCACTTACCCTGACAAAACTGGATAATGTGTTCACCATAAAAACAAACACAGATGATGCATATAAACAATTGTGTGCGCATTAAAAAAGATCCGGCTTATTTTGGGAGGTATCAATGAAACAATTTAGAACTGTTCTGCTTATTCTTTGTGCTGTTTGTTTGTGTTTTCCGGTTGCGAATGCCTGTGCATCGTCTGTTCAGGATCAGCTGAAAAAAAGCATTGATCAAATCCTTGAAATATTAAGGGATCCAGCTTTTAAAGGTGAAGAGAATGTAGAAAAAAGAAGAGCATCCCTTCGCAGTGTCATCAATGAAAGATTCAGTTTTGAAAAAATGTCTCAATTAAGTCTTGCCAGACACTGGAAAGAAAGAAGTGACCAGGAAAAACAATCCTTTATTAAACTTTTCGGTCAACTCCTTGAGGAAACTTATGTTTCCAAAATAGAAGGATATACAGATGAAAAAGTGGTTTTTGATAAAGAATTTGTAAAAAACAACAAAGCCCAGGTCAGTACAAAAATTATTACAGATACAATTGAGATCCCCATAGATTATCGGCTGTATCAAACAAAGGACGGCACCTGGATGGTTTATGACATGGTGATTGAAGGCGTCAGCCTGGTGGGGAATTACCGTTCACAGTTTGATCAGATGCTGCAGAAAGATTCCTATGAGAAACTCGTGGAAGAATTGAAAAAGAAAATTCAAAGCTAAGGCAGATGCTACAACAGCTCAAATAACTTATTCATGCGGCTGACATAGTCTTTATTCTGGCAGGGCTTTGATAGATGATCAATCCTGACATCTTTTTGTTTCAATTCTTTTATGGATTCTAAAAATTCTATGTTTCCTGAAATAAACAGGATTGGAATAATCTTGTCTGTTTCTCTGATATGATGATAAACATCCATCCCGTTAATATTTCCCGGGAGAATATAATCCAGACTTACAAGATCATAGGCATTTCTTTCATACAAATCTATCGCAGCCTGTCCGGTACCGGCAATATCAACGGTGTGGTTGCACGGTTCCTGAGTTAATATACTGTATTGCACATTTGATATTTCCTGTTCATCCTCCACAAGAAGAATCGTCTTTCCTGAATAATGTTTTCCTTTTTTGATTTCTGCTTTTTCTTTACTGGTTAATCTGTTTTTAATAACCGGCAGGTAAACAGTGATTTTAGTGCCGGATCCGAATTGGGAATCAACCAAGATACTGCCGTTGTGCTGCTCGATATATTTTTTAACATTGGACATTCCATAGCCCGTGCCTTTAATACCGATTTTATATGAGCCGGTTATATCCTTGCTTCCTTTTAAAGTAAAAGAGGGTTCGAAAATATTTTTCAGATGAAATTTAGGAATTCCGCACCCATTATCTTCAATCTCAAAACAGATTTTTTCATCACGGCAATAGGTTTGGATACGTATCCTGGGAAATTCGACCAGACTTGTTGCATGGATTGAGTTCTGGATAAGATTTACCAGGGCATGTTCGATCATTCCAGGGTCTGCCAGAAGTTCGGGCAAATTCGGTTTGTTTTGTTTGATCAGTTCAATTCCTTCTATATCCTTTTTTAATAGATTTAGAACAAGATCAATCTTTTCACTGATATTGAAAAACTCCTGTTTCGGCTCCTGATCTTTGGCAAAAGCCACCAGATTTTTTGTTAAATTTTTCCCCCGCAGGGTCTGTTCAAAAATCAGTTCAAGGGTTTTTTTTATTTCCGGATCCTTGCACTCCATCAGCGACAACTCGGCATTTCCCATAATAACGCCCAGAATATTATTAAAATCATGGGCCATTTTCCCG
>JAHJLN010000097.1 GCA_018821715.1 Pseudomonadota bacterium
AGCCTGGGTCGAAAAAAGACGGCGTTACCATAAAGGTTCCTGCCTCCAGCGCATCCCTGGTATCCAAAAACCATGTGGACAGGCTGGTACCAGGACTTTTTGAGGAAAAGATAGCCGCCCTGATAAAGGCGCTGCCCAAAACATACCGGGTAAAGCTTATGCCTGTGGTTGAAAAAGCCAAATGCATTGCCTCTGAAATGCCCATGGAAGACAAGCCCTTGTTTACCCTCCTGTCTTCCTTTATTCAAAAAAGGTTCGGCCTTGTGATCCCTGCGACCCTCTGGTCGGACAAGGACCTGCCGGACCACTTGAAAATGAGGATCTCCATCCGGGATGACAAGGGGAAGGAGATCAAAGCCATAAGGGACAAAGCTGTTTTAAATGAGTTTCTTTCAACATCCCCCCAAAAAAGCAATGCCGTTACCCTGGCCCGGAAAAAGCATGAACAAACCAATATCAAAGAATGGAATTTTAAAGACCTGGAAGAATTCATCATTATTGACCAGGGCCGGGAGTTTACCCAAAAAGGCTATCTTGGCCTGAAAATTGAGACAAGGCCCGGCACTGACATGAAAAACAAAAGTCTGGCCTTAAGACTTTTTACATCCCCGGAAGATGCCCTGACATCCCACTGCCAGGGGATAAAAATGCTATTCCAGATCTGTTTTCCAGATGATTTCAAATCCTTGAAAAAAGATATTGCCTCAAATCCCGAAATAAAACGCATTGCCCCGTTTTTCAAAAGCCCGGCTAAATTTCAAACCGCATTGTTTGACCGGATCACCACAACCTTGTTTGCAAAAAATATCCGGACCCAAAAAGACTTTAACACCCATGCCCAAAAAGAGCTTGGCCGGCTTTACGCTTTTGGCCAGGCATTTATTAAAATCATTCTTGATCTTGGAAAAGAATATCAGGCCTGTTTTGAGCTCATTCAAAAACTATCTTTTCAGCACCAGGACAAGAAAAAAATTTTCAACACCCTGACCGATCTTTTCAACGACCTTAAAAATCTTGTCCCCCAGAACTTTGCCGATCTTTATCCATATGAACGGATCGAGCATCTTCACCGGTATGTTGCCTGTATCAGGATCAGGGCTCAAAGATCGGTTGACAACCCGATAAAGGAAGAAAAAAAGGCTGTGAAGCTTCTCTCATACAACCGCCATCTCAACAGCCTTTTATCCTCACTTTCCCAGAACACTTCATCTGAAAAATCCCGTCAGGTTGAAGCCTTTTTCTGGCTTCTGGAAGAATACAAAATCTCATTGTTTGCCCCTGAACTGAAAACAGCCATCAAGGTATCAGCCAAAAAACTGGATCAGGTTTTAACCAGAATTTCCACAATGATATAGTCATCCGCCTGCTTGATTAATCTTTTGCTTGAACCCAATTCATTCTATCATGCGGCACTCTTCATACCGACACCTTGAAAACCTTTATCATATCCCTTAATTTTAATGATAAACCAGACAGATCCGTGGCACTTTGATTCATTTGTGCACTTCTATCTGACATATCTTTTGCAACCGAATTCACTCCGGTTATTTCTTTTGCAATTTCTTTGGCCACGTGGGAACTCTGGGCGACATTCTCATTGATCTCACTGATTCCCATTGATGCCTGCTCGATATTCCGAGCCACCAGTGTCGCACTTGAAGATTGTTCCTCAACAGCTGTGGCAATGGTGGTCACAATTTTATTCACATCCAAAATCACCTCAGATATCTTTGTGACATCCTGAACCGTATCATCCGTGGAGGTCTGTATCCCGGAAATATTTTGTTTTATGTCTTCTGTTGCCTTGGCCGTCTGCCCGGCAAGGCTTTTAATTTCTGCCGCCACTACGGCAAACCCTTTACCTGCCGCACCGGCCCTGGCCGCTTCAATAGTTGCATTGAGCGCCAGAAGATTGGTTTGTTCTGCAATCTCTGTGATGACTTCGGTAACCTTTGAGATCTGTTTTGCGGCATTACCCAAAAGTGTGACACGTTCTTTTGCCTTGTCAACCTGAACTGCCGCGTTGTCTGATATGTATTTTGCTTTTTCGCAATTTTGGGCAACTTCTCCAAGTGTTGTCTTCATTTGGGATGCAGAAGTTGCCACCCTGCTGATATTTGTGGACGCCTGTTCGCTTGCTGCCGCCACACTGTTCATGTTTGAACTCATTTCCTCTGATGCAGCAGCCACTGTATTGGCCCTGCCGGATAATTCCAAGGCCCCTTCAGACATCTGTTCTGAGACCAAAACCAACTTCCCTGAAGCAGTGGTAACGGTTTGGGCGTTTGCCCCAATATCCACAATAATATTGTGAAGCCGTTCAATAAACGCGTTGAACCATGTGGCAAGCGCACCGATTTCATCATTTCGTTTTATGGGAAGTCTTCTGGTAAGATCGCCCTCTCCTGTGGCGATTTCCTTTAAAGACTCTGTGACGCCGTCAATAGGGAGACACACGATTCGTTTGATCATATAGGAAAAACAAACCACCAGGATAACAACAACAAAAACAAGTGCAATCCCTTGAACAAAAACAGCCTTTTTCAGCTGATGGTCAATGCGTTTGCCAAATACGGCAATTTCATTTTTGGCCTTTTGTTTCTCGATATTAATAAGGTCTATGACCATCTTTTCCGTGTAGTACAATTGAATTTTTCCGATGCGGTCATTGTCAGATAATGCATCTTTTGTTATTAAGAGCGCCTCATTTGGAACAATGCCGTCAGGGACATTCATACCTGTTTTAACCTCCTTGTCTTTGTCCTTCCATAAAGCAGCAAATGGTTTATCTTGTGTATCAAGCACCTTAACCGCAATAATTTCCGGCATGTCCATATAGGTTTTGAGTGCCTGTTGCACGCCTATGGCATCAAAATTATATAAGAATTGTGACGAGATTCCACTCATTATGGTGGTGTTGAGCCTGTATTTTTCTTTTAACTTTTCTTTTTGCTGGAAGCCGAAATCTTCAATTGTTTTCTCAGTCTTAGAGGTATTCGTATCAACAATAAAAGCAATAAGGCTATATTCCATTTTTAAAAATACAACGGCTGTAATAAGAAGAAGCGCCAATATAAGGATCCCGCTTAAAATGGACATCCTTGCGGATATACTGATACTTTTTTTCACAGGATTTTCATTTTCCATTCGATACTCCCAAATTTTCTGATAATACCTTCGTTCACACACCACCATTTCAGAGGAAACCTGTTTTGTATCCTTAAATCCGACAACCATCTGTCCGGCTGATTTAAGGTGTAACCGTTCCCTGGTCTGGTAATTGTGTATAGCGGAAAAAATCTTTGAAAATGCTTTTTTGATCAATCATTTTGATGGCATTTTCCAAAAGGGCTTTCAGGCGAATGCCATTGCTGTTTTTGTTCACGGCAAAGCTTGCCTTGACAGAGTCATCTATCATCTTGTAATTTATATTGCTGATATTCAGCTTTTGTATGGTGCTCATGGATGCGGACCGTTCGAAAAGCAATACATCAATTCTTTTTGCCTGCACCATTTTAACAAGGTTACCCAGCTCACCCACATAAAAGTTTTCCTTGGGAATAGCGAACATCTCACTGAAAAAATCTTCATTTCCCCTGGGGGTACCAATTTTTTTAAAGCTTTTATACGTTTCCCCAACCAGATCTTCCAATTTTGTGCCATATATATCTATTTTTGTTGTCACGTGCCAGTCAACATCCACTGCATATTCATAAAAATCAGGGGTTTCCATTTGATAGGGGGTATGACCGGCCAAATCGATCTCCCCTGTTTTTAATAAATATTTTGCTCTGTTGTAAGGCATGATGGTTATGATGAATTTCAAGTCTGTCTTTTTTTCAATGTCTTTGAGCATCTGGATGGTAAATCCGTTATCTTTATCAATGATCAGAGGCGGCAGGGGTTCAAATCCCACTTTGATTTCTTCTGCAAACCCGGGTTGAATCATCAAAAAAGCAATCCATGCCAGAACAATCATTTTAAACGATTTCATGTTTGTTTCTCCTTTGAATTATGGTTGATTTATGGTGCATCTCTTTATCAGCAAAAGCCGATCAGGTTGCCGTATTTCCCAAAAACCACTTGTCCGTTTTCCCGTAAAGTCTTCTTGCGCTATCCCGCAAGTCCCAGCTTAACTGCTGCCTGATCTCTTAATTTATATTTCTGGATTTTGCCGCTGGCCGTACAGGGGTAATCCTCTACAAAAAACACAAATTTCGGTATTTTGTAGTAAGAGATCCGATCCCTGCAGAACTGTCTGATTTCATCTTCAGTACAGGATTCACCTGGTTTTATTTGAATAAATGCCGCCACTTCTTCACCATATTTTTCACTTGGCAATCCCACCACCTGCACATCCCTGACTTTGGGATGGGCAAAAATATATTCTTCTATTTCTCTTGGATAGATGTTCTCACCCCCGCGGATAATCATATCCTTTATTCTGCCGGTAATCCTGCAATACCCGTTTTCATCCATGACGGCCAGATCACCCGTGTGAAGCCAGTTCTCATGATCGATGACTTTTCGGGTCTCTTTTTCCATTTTATAATACCCTTTCATGACATGATATCCCCTGGTGCAAAGTTCTCCCTGCGCTCCCGGCGGCAACTCATTTAAGGTTTGCGGATCCACAATTTTAACTTCAACGTTTGGCAGGGCCCGACCCACGGTTTCCACCCGGAGGTCAAGAGAATCCTCAGCCCTTGTCTGGGTGATCCCGGGAGAGGCTTCTGTCTGTCCATATACAATGGTCATCTGTGAGGCGCCCATATCGCTTACAACCCGCTTCATAATTTCAATGGGGCAGGGCGATCCTGCCATGACGCCGGCACGAAGTCTTGAGGTATCGTAATCGTTTTTATCCATCTCTTCCAGTTCTGCAATAAACATGGTGGGCACACCCAGAATGGCTGTGCAGCCTGACGCCTGAACCGTTTTTAAAACCTGAACCGGATCAAAGGATACCACAGGGGCCATTGTGGCTGCAGATACCATGCAGCAAAGGGTACCGATGACACATCCGAAACAGTGGAAAAAGGGGACCGGAATGCACATGGCATCATCCGGTGTCAGTTCCATGCATTCAGCAAGGCTTAATGCATTACCGATCAAGTTCGAATGGGTCAGCATGACCCCTTTGGGAAAGCCCGTGGTTCCGGACGTATACTGCATATTGATCACGTCGTCAGGATCAAGGCTTTTCAGTCTTTTCAACAAGTGATTCTGGGAAATCCGGTTTCCCATATCAATAATATCGCGCCAATTGTACATGCCGGGGATTTTCTCATCACCAAGATAAACAATATTTTTCAGATACGGCAATTTTTCGTGATTTAATTTGCCCGGGTCGCTGTCTTTTAAGGTCGGGCAGACCTTATCGATAATCTTGAGATATTCATCTTTTTCCCTCACACCGCCCGTGAGAATCAGCGTGGTGGCATCTGACTGTTCAAGAAGATATTCAAGTTCCGCACTCCTGTACCCGGTATTGACCGTTACCAGAACTGCCCCCATCCGAGCGCTGCCATATTGCGTATAGACCCATTCAGGCAGGTTATTGGCCCATATGGCGATTTTTTCCCCTTTTTTGATGCCAAGGGCCATCAGCCCTTTTGCCACATCATCACAGGTTGTTTTAAATTCGGAAAAGTCCAGTTTAAGGTCCAGTGAATTGTATTCCAATGCACTGTGGCTGCTGAAATTATCTGCGAGAATGTCCAGAATATCGCCGATGGTTGTTTTTCCAATTTGAATCTCAGGTTTTTGCATTTTAATATCCTTATTAACTTACAGGGTTGAACAAACATTCATACCTTCTTTGAATCTATTGCCAGTTTCTCTTTTATCCAGAACGGATTTTTACCAGGATGTCCTTTCATCAATTGCGCCACTCTGGCCGTTACATGTGCCAAAGCAAAACTGCTGCCCCTGAAATTTTGTTCCTGGGGCATTCCGGGGATCTGTCTTGGCCAGCCATGGGCACCGAATTCAATTTCTGCATCTCGATGAAATACCATCTGATCGAACCCTGCATCCTGGTGCCAGTAGACACCGATTACGGTTTTAAAACAGGCTGGGTATGTTTTATCATAAGGCCCTTTTGCAGACGCCAGGACCACGATATTTTTGTCATGGGCTTTTAGACACAAGTGCTCTAAATCACGGCCAATTATCTCGTCTTTTACGCCAAGGCTCAGGTGAATAATCTTAAACGGTTTGTCTATGGCCCATGCCAAGGCCTCAATCAGACAACGGACCGGTGCCGTAAGATCGTGATGGAAAATTTTAATGGCATACAGATCTGCAAAAGCGGCCTTTTGCCTGATAATGCCGCAAATCGCCGTGCCATGCCCGATCTCATCCATAAAATCCGAGGTTTTTTCAATATTCCCTTTTGAATTCATCACAACCCCATGTCCCCCGGATATTTTTTGCACATGGAAATGATCAGGGTTTACGCCGCTGTCAATAACGGCAATGTCAGGATTCATGGACAAACTCCCTGGCAGGCCCCTGGTATGAAATCCCTTCTTTTCCCAGAACAATTATTTTATGGGCGTGTTCTATGGAAGATCGCCTGTGGCTCACAAGAAGAATGGTTTTATCCTTCATCAATTCTTTCAGGGTGTGTTTTATTTTATTTTCCACCTTTGCATCTAGAAAAGCTGTGGCCTCATCAAGAATGAGGATTTTCGGATTGATCAGGATGGCCCTGGCTATACTGAGCCGCTGTTTCTGACCGCCTGAAAGCCGTGTACCCCTGTCACCGATGACCGTATCATACCCATGGGGAAGTGATGTGATAAACGCGTGAATCTGGGCGGATCGGGCAGCACTTTCGATCTCCGCCTGGGATGCCTCTGGTTTAAAAAATCTGATATTTTCACGTATGGAGGTATGAAAAAGAAAGGTCTCCTGGGAAACCATGGCCACTTGCGTCCTGAACCATTTTTTATCAAAGTCTTTAAAATTCTGCCCTGCCCAGGTAATCTGGCCTGAATCAGGATGATACAATCGTAATAAAAGTTGGCAGAAACTTGTTTTTCCCACACCGCTTTCACCGATTAAAGCCGTTGTTTTCCCGGAAGGAATGGTAAAAGAAAGATGCCTAAGTGTTTTGTCGGTTCCATCATAGGAAAAATTTATGTCATTCACCCGGATATCCTGTTCCATCTGGTCAGGGGTCAGGATTTTATCACCGCTATCTTCAAGACTGGGCACAATATCCAGAATTTCCCGAACCCGTTTTATGGCAACCCTGGATTTCTGCAAGGCCAGGACACCGTCCATCAATCCCTGTAAAGGACCAAAAACTTTTCCCTGGTACACTGAAAAAGCCACCAGGCTTCCAATGGTAAGGTGGCCGGACAGGACCTGCCACCCCCCGTATCCAAAAACAATCAAGGTATTCACAACGGAGAAGGCTGTGGGTACTGAACCTGAAACAGCACCGAGGATCTGGTATTTTAAAAGGTACTTCAAAATTTTTGATTGTTTGTTTTTTAATTTTTCAGATTCTGTTTTTTCCGCACCAAACGCCCGAATAACGGCTGTATTGGAAAGAGACTCAAATAAAAAATGCGCAATATCTGCATTGCTCCTGGCCACATCATTGGAAAGCGCAAAAAGTCTGGGTTTAAGATGCTGCACAAGGACTGCGGCAAAGGGAATAAATAAAAGGCTCATCAAAGCCATTTTCCAGTTCAGGCTGAACAGAATGACGCCTGTAATCAGAAAGGTAATCGCATCAAATATATACCGGGGAATGATATCTGTCAGAAGCGCCTGGATATCTGCCATATCCGATGCAATCCGTGAATAGATATCCCCGAGTTTTTTTTTGGAAAAAAACGTCAACGAAATCTTTTGAAGATGGTCAAACAGGTCCTCTCTCATCAAAAAAAGAATCCTGGCTGAATATCGTGTATAGATGTAGCTGTTGCTCACCCTGATCCCAAAGCTGACCAGAAGAAGGCCAATCAAGGCAGACAATATGGGAAAAAGCAGGTCTGGCTGGTTTTCAAGAAACACGGCGTCAATCAGAATTTTTGCAAAATAAGGGTTAACCATCCCAAGCCCTGTGCTGATACTGCTTAAGATAAGGGAAATAATCAATACCTGCTTGTGGGGGCCAAGGTAAACTCCCAGATATCTGATCTGTTTTAGAAAGGATTCTTCTTTTTCAGGCTTCCCTGAAGTAGCACATGTATCCCTTGTCACAGTAATCAGGTGTTCCTCTAAGATCTCTTGCATAATCTTTTATCCTGTTGCAATTTTCCGGGTTCCTTGTTTTATCCCGCACCGCTTTAACAAGCTGCAGGCTCCCCATTTTTCTCTGAAACGAGGCTTCCCGCCCCACAATTTTTACACTGGCCACCCCCCAGTCCCTGAAATGGCCAAACCAGCAGAGGCTGCAGGGACCATTGGGAAGACCGTCTTTTTGAAAGCTTGATCCGCAATTGTTCTGAAACCATAGATATTCCTTGTAATGTTCCCTGAGATCAGTGAGTTTTCTGGAAAAAGCCGGGTCTTTTTTTAAGGACCCGGCCGGTTCGATTTCCCATTGTGTCAGGCAAAAAGCACCCAGGGTATGACTGGTCTGGCAGAATCCTTCCTCAAAGTAACACCCGTCATTCAGTGCAAATACTTCAAACTCCATTTTGTGGCTGTTGTTTTCGTCAGTTTTTGTTTTCCCAGGATAGGGGTTGTCTGAATCTGGTTTACAAGAACTTGTTTCCAGGATGGATCTGATTTCATCCAATCTCAGCTGACGCGGCAGGATGATCCTGTCAACCCCAAGGGACTGGTAAAAATCAATTGAATAGGAATTAAAGCAGGACCCAAGGCTTGACAGATGAATCCTGACCGGCAGTTTTTCTTTTGAAAGTTCCATCAAAAGATTTAAATCAGATACAATCAGGGCATCTACTCCGGCCTTTCTCACCAGCTTATCACAAAGTTTTAAGATATAGGCCATGCCTTTTTTAGGATAGAAAGAAGCATTCAGCGTGATACTTACGGTAACGGATCTGCTGTGGGCAGCTGTTGTAATTTTTTCCAAGTCTTCCCAGGAAAATATATTGGCCTGGTTCGGGTTCCTGCGGTTCATCCACAGATTTTGCCCAAAGATCTTATCCCATTCATGGGTTCGAAGACCGCAATAAAGCTCATCCGCACCATTTTCCAGCAGCATGTCAAGCTCTGAAACCGAACTTATGGGTGTGACGATCTTCATATGAGCCCTCCCTGAAAAATCAAACGAAATCCCTTTTGGCGGGCATTTTCCAACAAAAAACGGATCATGGTAAGGGTATACAGATAAAATATGGTATTACCGTTCTGGAACAGTTTAAACACAAGATCCGGATGCTTGAGCTCCATTCGATGGACAGCACATGGAGATGAACAGGCTGCCCCGAGGCTGAACCGGTTGTCGGTATGCGGATTCAGCCCGGCGGTAAAGCAGACCCTGCCTGTGGTGACATATCCAAAGGGGAGATATACGGCTGTTTTAAGCCGGGACATGCCCACACTTGCAGGGTCTGCATAGGGAAGAAGATCCTGCTCAACACGTTTGATACCAAGACCTTCCGCCAAAATCTGTATATTTTCCCGATTAAATGAGCAGTCGTTTAAAAAACCGTTTATCTTTTCTGAAACCCGGGATTTATTAAGGTCCAGGCGGGGATCTTTAAATCCCTTGTTAAAAAGCCTGCCCATGGAAAGCTGAAAATCCGGGTATCTCTTTTTCAGGAAAAACAAGACCCCCAAATCATTTATCACGACTTCGGAAGCAGGGTTCCATCGGCTGACCCGGTCAAACAAAGGAATTAAATGTTCGATCCCAGGGTCTGTCAGAACCGGTGTTAAAAGGGTAAGCGGCAACTCTTTTTTATCCGCAAACCTGATAAACCTTGAAAGTCCATGCAGATCCGGCATCCTTGCCGGGCAAAATTCATCTCCCACATAGATACGATCGGGTTTGGACAGAACCGCTTCCAAACAGGGTTCAGATGAATCCAATATCCCATATGCAGTCCCCAATTCCCGCAATACCCCATCAGGAAATTCCTGGGGAAAGCCTTTTGTCATATGCCATGCCACTTCCATATCTACCCCTTTTTTACCGTATCACCCGGCCATTTCTGCTCGCCTTATCAACTTGTCTTATCCTCTGGGGAAATTACTTTTTCAAAGAACTTTTGCCCCTTTCTCATCTCATGATTATGACAATCCTTACAGGGCTGTGAGGCTATGTTCTTGATGAGTTTGTTGTGGATTCTGACCTGATCGCTTTTTTTGTGATTATCTACATTTTTACAACTGAAACATCGGCTGTTGGGCACATGACTCCAATATCCGGGTTCCTTTCCCTCTTCTAAAAACAGGGGTTCTTCCTTGGGCTTAATGGGGGCATCCGGATCTCTTTCAAAATGTTCCACTAAAAATCTGGCCGCTGATTTATTCATGGCCATCCATCCGTCAAACCCTTTGTCAAAATGGCATCCGGCGCAATTACCATGATTTTTAGCCGTGCCAGAGGATTTCCATTTTTCAATGGGGTCTTTCATTTCATGGCAGACCACACAGGTTTTATCCTGAAAATAAATGACGGACAGTTCGTGGGACCCTAACCCGATAACAGGAATCAGCGCCACAATGATGATGATAATCATTTTTTTATTTGGTTTTAAATATTGGACAATACTCATGTTTATATTCCATTTGTTTAAAGAGGCTGAACCTTAAGGAAACATTCAGAATCTTGTTGATATGTTTTTTAAAAACCAGGCATTCAAAGGAAAAGGGTGTCCCATGTCGGTTTCCTTAGAATGCCCGGTCATCTGCTTCTAACCTTCAGGAGCAGTTGGAGGAAACGCATTCTATTTTTTTGTCAACCGGTGCGTGACCAATCCATCCGACATCAGCGGAATAACGGAGATCAACTCAAGGGTTTGCGTATCATAAACACTGATATCCGCACCAGCCGGGCCGACATAGATCTTTTTCCCATCCGATGTCATGGAAAGAGAATAATTGGTGCCGGTATCACAGGGAACGGCTTTGACTGTCTCTCCGGTGACCATATCCACCTTGATCAGTTCATCCATGACGGCAAAGACATACTTTTTATCCGGTGACAAAATACTTGAGTAGGCAAACCAGACATCTTTTCCCCGAAGTGTCGTCAATTTACCGGTGTTCTTGTCAATAATAAAATATCCAAGCCCTTGTGCATCATAGTAAGGGTTGACAAAAATTCCATGATCTCCCGGGCTGCCGGGCTGCCAGATTACCAGCGCATTTCTCTGATCCTCGGGTTTTTTAGTGTTTAAAAATCCCATGATCTGTTCCATTTTACCGGTTTTAAGGTTGATCTTGTGGATATCGTTTCCCACTATTATCAACTGATCTGAATCGTTTATCAGCGTAACCGGCGCACTGAAGCTTGAAGGGATTGGATAATTTTTAATCATTTTTTTGCTGGCAAGATCATATATTACCAGCTGGGGTGGCAGAACATTGAGTTTGGGAATATTCTGTTTTTTCTTTACAATGGCACAGCTCAGGTAGAGTTGTTTCCCATCATTGGAAACCGCCATTCCCAGTACGGATACTTTGCTCAATTCAGAAGAAAACGGAAGGGTATCTATCAATGTGTCAGTGGTCGTGTCAATAACATATATTGAGTGAATGGCATTCAGATAGTACCGTTTGCCGTCGGGAGAAAACGCAGCAGATACAATATAGTCATTGTAAGGGATTGTTTTGATGATGGTATCGGTATCACAATCAATAATCTGCAGGCCGTTGGAAACCGGTGTATAAAGGAAATCCTTGGCTGCAGCCGATTGAGAAACCAGAATCATCATGATCCATGCCACGATGGGTATCAATACAATTTTACTTTTTTTGAGCCTCATTATCTATGTCTCCTTTTCATCGTTTGATTACAAAGTTTAAATTTCTCCAATCCTTTTCAATGGCCTGGCATTGATTTTGGAAATTTGGGAAATTGGTAATGTTGTCAGGTGTCTGGGCCGGCCACCAGCAGGGCCCGGAACAACTTGTAAAATCCCGGGCACTTGAAATGCAGTTTCCCATGGGGGTTTCGGCGCGCGGGTTTGTTTCCCAGCCCGTATCAAAAATTGTGGTGCATCCAATGGGCATGCTGGTCATGATATTATCGTCCGCCATGCCTTTGACCTCGTGCTCGATTTTTTTTGCTTTTTTATTAATGGGCTTCAGACCTTTTTTCTTCATTTATGTCTCCTTTATTATATGCTGAAAAATTCTTTTTTTATCTGTTAAACCAGTGAGTTAAATAGCGGTTCATGGCCTCGGAGCATGGAAAGTTTATCCAGAAACAAAGGTGCCTCCCTTGCCAGCCGGCCATACACATTAAGCCCGGTTTCAATCCAGGTTTTAATCCACTCGCAATAATGAAGATTGGGCGACAACAGATGGCCTTCCCTGATTTTTGCCTCATGGTAGCAGCCCCCGGCACATATGGAGGCTGCCCAGCATCCGTTACAGTCCTTTTTTTTATCAAGCAAAGCATCCTGCCTGAATTTTTCCAGTTTTTTGTGGTCAAGGCCGTTAAAAATATCTCCCATCCCGGCTGACGGTTCATTTGTCAGTCTCTGGCACAAAAAAAGGCCGCCTTCAGGATCAACGGAAAACATACCGATCCCGGCACCACAAGGGTAAAGCTTTACTTCTCCCTCATGCAGTGTTACCAGTATATCCACCAGATTGGTGAACCCTAAAAATTGATCCTCAAGGGCCAGGTTGATGAACATTTCCGACAACTCCTGAAATTGTTCAAGCAGGTGGGTCATCTGACCGGACCCCAGCTGAAAATCAGGGTCCATGGTCGTAACCGGTGCAAATCCAACTTCTGAAAATCCAAGATCCAACAGATGGAACAGGGTTTTTGAAATATTCTTTGCATCCCTTGCAAGCGTTACCCTGGCCACCACCGGTTTGGGTGATTTTTCACCCAAAAACTTTTTCAGCTTTGGCAGGATAACGTTATAGGAGGGAGAACCGTCAGGGAACCGCCTGAAACGATCATGAACCTTTTGGGTTCCATCCAGGCTGACAGTGGTACCGATCTTGTTATCATGAATAAATCGGATGGTTTTATCAGTTAAAAGTGTGCCATTGGTTGTCATGGCATATTCAATACGTTTGCCTTGTTTTCGTGCTTTTTCATCGGCATATGTTATGGTGTTGGAAATGAGTTTAAAATTGAGCAGGGGTTCCCCCCCGAAAAAAACCAGAACAAGATCCTCAAGCTTGCCTGATTGTTCAAACAGGAAATCAACTGCTTTTTCTGCCACTGCAAGTTCCATGGATAACTGGGGTGTTTTGTGCCAATCTTTTGGACTATGGTAGCAATAATGACACATAAGATTGCAGGACTGGGTCACATGAAGAACAAGGGTTTTTAAAGGGATTTTCCGGAGATGTGTCATTGATTTATGTTTTGGCATCAGTTGTCCCGTCAAAATCCGGTTGTCTGCAAGATGGTTCCACAGGCTTTCTTTATCGCTCCTGTTTCCCTTTAAAACAGAATAAAACGCTTGTTTTGTGAAATTTTTCCTGGCAATATCATGATTCAGAACCCTCTGTGTTTCCGATCCGTTTTCAACTTCAAAAATACCACCGGTTTGAGTCAAAAAAACAAACTCATCTCCATTGACCTGGAATCTTTTATGGTCGGCAATTTTCATCATTTCCATGGGGTGTCCTATTTTAAATGGGTTACAAAATCCGGTACTGTCACGGCGAGTCTGGCCTTGTCACTCAATTGTTTGCCCTGGTCTTGAAATACGGCATTTATTGCAATGAGGCCGATGCCTTCCCTTTTCTGTACCCGTGTTTTTATAGGGCCATATGTGGTTATCGGGGTATAAAGCCCATTGATGACGGAAGTATTCAGGTATGTTAAGTCATCGTCATTTTCCCTTGTCTTTTCTTCTGCAAGTGCCCACTCAGCATTGACAGGGTCCAGGACCAGATCGTCGGATGTTCCTTGTTTACCATCTGCACCAAAGTTGATTCCCCGGGCAACAAACTGGACCCCCTGGGGAGGGTAGGCCGCTCCTGAACTGACCCGTGCCCGGCCGATTTTTGGAGAAATGCTGATGGCGTCAATCCGGTTAAAAATCTTAAGGCCTTTAAAACTCAAGCCTTTTAAGCCCACATCAGCCAGACCGACAGAAGCCCCGGCACCAACCGTCACATTACAGACAAGCTCGGATTTTTTTGATTTTTTGACACTGCTGACCTTGATACTGGAATCTGAAAATTGAATGTCTGCTGCAGATAAATTCTCAGCCAGCCCCACCCCGACCAGTGTGAGTTGTTGTTCTTCGCCCGGCAGAATTCTTAACGCCTGGGGAAAGACTGCCGTAATTCTCGGTGATCCAGTGGTTTTATAAAAGGTCTCATTGCCATAGGTGTTTGAATCCTGAACAACCGTCCACCATTTCCCCTTAAATCCCATGGTGCCGGCATCAAGGTCGAAAACACCCTCCACTCTGCCGGTAAGGGGCGTTGGTGCCAGTGCATATCTTAAATGATATTCACTAAAAAGCGTGCCCTGGCCCTTTGTCGAAACCATGAGACCGCTTTGATACTGAATTGTTTTTTCGATGATATATTCATCTTCACCCTTGGCGCCATCGGGCTTAATGGTATACACCCCGTGATAATATCCCATCCCGGGCTGATATCCTGCCACATTCCAGGACCCAGTCAGATCCTGGTCCTTTCTGCTTTTAAGCCATTGCTGATACGCGTCGGAATGAAAGGGAAACAGTTTTGCCAGGGGGTCTATCAGCGCCTCAGACTCTTTAAACCAGTCCATTTCACGCATCTGGGGAATAACGGTCGGATAATAGCCAAGATGAAGGTTCCTGTTTTCATTCCATTGATCTTTTGTCATCTTGTGGGATGCGATTTTGCCAAACGTGTGGCATCTGACACAGGCTGTATAAATCCGTGTCTCCAGATCATTCTTTGGAATTTCCCTGTACTGGCTGTTTTCATCGCTGTTCAGATACGCTATTTGATCAGATTCCTGTGGCGTAAGACACAGTGTTCTGCTCAATTCCTTTATTACCGGATAAAAATCTTCATCATCAAGCTGCGCACTGTTCAGCCGAATCATCCGATCCACCACAACTTTCCATTCTTCAGTGGTTTTTCTTGTCTCTTCAATCACTTCAAGGCGGTTGTTTGTATCCGGCTTATGGCAGGCAGAACATTTTTGCCTGACCATGGAAGATTCTCCGAAAAGAGAATCTCCAAAAGCAGTTGTTGCCACTATTCCATAAATACCCATCAAGATGAGTATATAACTTAATCGAATGAGTTTTCTCATGAATCCTTTCTCCCTATGATTTTAACAGTTTAAATTTTATCAAAGACCTGATCCAGGTCTTCATCTTCAACCATGAATACAATGTCATGGGTGGCCAGCTTCTCTTTTTTGAAAAATTCAGGCAGCCTGTCGTCCTTTGAGGTCAACCCGGCCCTGAGATTGAAATCCCTTTCATTTTTTAACACTGAAAGTCCCAGGGCATTGAAATCATCCGGCGTAAATTCTTTCCCGGTCAATCCTTTGACCAGCGTCACCATTGCCCCGAATGCATCGGGATTATCCAGGATAGCCATGGCAACAAACAAACACAGCCCCAGTGAGTCCAGGCCGGCAGTGGCGATTTGAAGATTTCTTGACAGATCAACCTGACCTTCTGCTAAGAGCGGATTCACATTGCCGCCGATTCCGAGAATATTTGTCGCCACAGAATACCCGGCCGTATGATCTGCACCCATGGGGCTTGTGGCATATGTGACGCCGATTCCCTGGACGCCTCTTGGATCATAGGCAGCCATTGCCTGTCCTTTTACAACCGGGACCCTTTCCACCCCAAATGCTTTTCCGGTAAAAGCAGCGCCGTTGCCGATAATACGACCCAGGCTTGTTCCTTTGCCCACTTCTTTGATCATGTTGATGGCTGCTTCTCCATCGCCGAATGCTGCCAGACCGGCATCCATTGCAACGGCGATGGCAGTGCCCATCTCCATGGTATCCACGCCGAAATCATCATCCATGCGATCCAGTTTTGCGATTGTGTCAAGATCATCAATGCCGCAGTTTCCGCCATGGGCCCATACGGTCTCATATTCCGGCTGTTTGGAGACATAGTTGCCGTCTTTGTCATTGAAAATTCCTGAGCACTGGATGATGCAGCCCCTCTGGCAACCGTGGGTTGCCTTGCCATTACGTGTGGTTTCAAGTTCTGCCAGGGCTTCCCCGCTTATTTTGGCGGCTGATTTAAATCTTCCTTCCTTAAAATTGAATGTCGGGTAGGCGCCTGCCTCATTTAAGACATTGGTCAATACATTGGTGCCCAATGCCGGCAGTCCTTCCCCGGTCACCGGATGCTCCTTGATGCCCTTGGTAAACGTCTTGTTGGCTTCCTTGAACAGATCAGGGTCACTGGGGGGTCTGAAACTTGCCCCGGTATCATCAATGACAATCACCTTAACGCCTTTAGCACCCATGACCGCCCCTGTTCCCCCTCTTCCGGCATGACGGGTGGGTCTTAGTTCCGGGTCTGTACAGGCAATGGTGGCGGCAGACATTTTCATCTCCCCGGCAGGGCCGATGGATATACAGGCGATCTTTTCCCCGAATTCTTCTTTTATCTTTGATACCAGATCATAATTACCCAGCATTCTCAGGCTGTTATCCGGCTGGATAGTGATGCCTTGAGAAGTGATAATGATTTTGTAAAGCGTATCATCTTTTGGTTTCCCTTCGATGATAATAGCGGCATAGCCCAGCCTTCCCAGCATTTGAGAGGGCTGCCCGCCGGCATTGGATTCCTTGATACCGCCGGTAAGAGGACTTTTACAGCCAATGGACAGGCGACCGGACATTACTGCGGCACTTCCGCTTAATATTCCCGGTGCAATTACCAGCTTGTTGTCCTCACCTAAGGGGTGGCAAAGGGGGGGGACTTCCTTTGAAACAACAGCGGATGTCATGGCTCTCCCCCCCAAACCCGCATAATTCCCAAGCCCCTCTTCAGTGATGCTTGGTGCTTGGTCGGCACTCATGTTAATCCGAATAATTTTGTTCATGGTCATCAGAGTCTCCTTTCCAGAAAATAATTTTTTGAAAATTTTGTTTATAAACATTAAGCTCTCCTTCCCAAATAAATTGAACCGTCATTTGTGAACTTGTCTCTTAAATTACAATTAATATGCCAACCGGGTGGAAGACAGGATTCATGATGAAGCGATGCCATTGATAAGCTATTGGAAATATGAAAAATATATGAGGTATTACGTTTAAATAATAAAAGTTTATAGCCTGACTTTTTAAAAAACCATGCGTATTTTAATACTTATTCTTCTGCAAGAAAAAAAAATGTCCAAATAGTTGGATTTTTTTAAATTCCTTTAACCGAATTACCAATAAATTTGTAGCAAGGTATTTTGAGGAGAACCTCGGAGGACGGCCAACTCAAGCTGAAAGATGAGAATGTCCACCAAGTTGGACATGACTCTCATATTTGAGAATGTCCATATAAATTTTCAGGGTTGTTTCAGTGTCTGAACAGCGCATCGTCCATTATCCTTGAGATCATATGCAAGAGACAGGGCATGCTGAAAGCATATTTTTCAAATGGATTTCTTTTTTAGCACGCATGTATCCTGAAGCATATTTTCTGGGTACATGCGTGTTTTAATGAGAAAAAAAGCTTATCTGCCCCACTCAGCGTCTCTGAGTTCGATTCGCCGTATCTTACCGCTGATGGTTTTGGGCAGTTCTTTTACAAACGCTATCTTCCTTGGATATTTGTAGGGGGCCGTGGTCTTCTTAACATAGTCCTGCAGCTCCTTTATCAAGGCATCACTGGGTTCATGGTTGGGTGCCAGTATGACAAAGGCCTTCACCACTTCCCCCCGGGTTTCATCCGGGCTGGATACAACGGCAGATTCTGCAACCGCCGGATGCTCGATCAGGGCGCTTTCCACCTCAAAGGGTCCGATTCTGTATCCTGAAGTTAAAATCACATCATCAGATCTTCCCACAAACCAGAAGTATCCGTCTTCGTCCACATAGGCTTTATCGCCGGTAAGATACCAGCCCGGGATAAAGGAAGAAGCGGTTCTTTCAGGTTCTTTCCAGTATTCTTTAAACAGGCCGACAGGTCTTTGGGGGTCCACGCTGACCGCAATGTCGCCTTCCCGGTTTGGCCCGAGGATGTTGCCCTGATCGTCTATCACATGCAGGTCAATACCAGGCGTGGGTTTTCCCATGGAACCAAACCGCGGTTCAATGCAGGGAAAACTTCCGGCCAGCAGCACGGTCTCTGTCTGGCCGTAACCGTCCCGGATAATGCATCCGGTTGCCTTTTTCCAGACCTCGATGATTTCCGGGTTCAAGGGTTCACCTGCACCCACGCAATGTCTCAGCGTGGGGAATTTATATTGGGACAGGTCCTGCAATACCAGCATTCTGTAAATGGTGGGCGCACCGCACATGGTGGTGATGGGATATTTGACCAGCAGCCCCAGGGTCGTCTTTGGATCAAACCGGTCCGTGTGATGAATAAACTGGGCCGACCCCTGGTTCCATGGACCAAAATAACTGGACCAGGCAGCTTTTGCCCAGCCTGTGTCTGATACATTCCAGTGCATGTCAGTCTCTTTGAGATCCAGCCAGTATTTTCCGGTTATCCTGTGTCCGATGGCATAAGAATGGGTATGCAGCGCCATTTTCGGGAAACCGGTGGTGCCGGATG
>JAHJLN010000098.1 GCA_018821715.1 Pseudomonadota bacterium
TATCAACATTTTGGTATCCACGGGGAAGCTTTTTCCCTCTATGACCTCTCATGCCTGTATAATCCTTTTGGTTTCCAGGACTCAATTTCAGATAGTGCTTGCCTGCATGTATAACAAGGTTAGCGGATAATGGCAATATTTTAAGGAATTTGAGTCTTTCAGGAGTTGGTGAACGCAACTCTTTTTTAGGGATGGAAATGATTTTATTTCCCTGGCCTTTCTTTAAGTACGGCAGTTGATTCACTGTGAATATCAAGAGCCTTCCATTAGACGTAACAGCGGCAATGCTGTCTTTTTCCAGATCAACAATATTCTGAGGGGGTAATAATTGATGATTGTCTTTTAATGTGATAACCGCCTTGCCGTTTTTATAATTGGTTAAAAAATCATCAAATTTTATTATAAATCCATACCCGTTGTCAGAACCGACCAGGAAATGATCGCTGCTTTCTCCTGACAGCATAAATTTAACCGCTGCATTGGGCTGGATGGACAAATGGCCGGTTAAAGGTTCCCCATTTCCCCTTGCTGAAGGAAGACAATGGGAAAACAGCATATAGCTTCTGCCCATATTATCCAAAAAGATAATGGGTTTATCGCTTTTGGTCCGCAAATGCCCCATAAGCGAATCCCCGGATTTGAACTTAACCGATTCAGGGTTAATCTCGTGACCTTTGGCAGATCTGATCCAGCCGTTTGTTGATAAGATAACGGTTATTGGCTCGATATCCATCACATCGGTAACTGAAAATTTTTCTGCTTCCTTGCGCTCTTTAATGGGGGATCTTCTTTTATCGCCATATTCTTTTGCATCGGATCTGATTTCTTCTTTTATATAATCTTTAAATGCAGTTTCATTGCCTAAGACTTTTTCAAGATTTTTTCTCTGGGATTCCAGATCCTTTTTTTCAGCCTTAATCTTGACTTCTTCCAACCGGGCAAGTTGGCGCAGCCTGATTTCCAGAATGGCCACAGCTTGAACATCACTTAATGCAAATGCCTTGATCAGGTCGGTTTTAGGCTCATCCGATTTTCTGATGATTTTTATCACCTCATCGATATTTAGAAAAGCGATCAGTAACCCCTCTAAAATATGAAGCCGGCTGATGATTTTTTCCAACCTGAAATTTAACTTCTTTCTTACGGTTTCTGCCCTGAATTCAAGCCATTCCGTCAGGATATCCAGCAGGTTTTTAACCTGGGGCCTGCCGTTGATGCCGATCATGTTCATGTTGAATGAGTATGATTTTTCAAGATCGGTTGTTGCAAACAGATGATCGGTTAACGCATTCAGGTCTACCCGGTTTGATCGGGGTATCACAACAAGGCGTGTCGGTTCTTCGTGATCTGATTCATCTCTTATGTCACTGACCATTGGAAGCTTCTTGGCTTCCATCTGGGCGGCAATCTGTTCATAAATTTTTTCAGTAGAGGCATGATGGGGCAGGGCGGTATAAATAATTTCCGAATCTTCCACATGGAATTTTGCCCGCATCTTTATTCTGCCGGTTCCTGTCTGGTAGATCTCTTTTATTTCCGCGGCAGAGGTAATGATTTCCGCATCGGTGGGAAAGTCCGGTCCTTTGATAATCTTACAGATGCTGTCAAGGGTTGCCGCCTCATTATCAATTAAATGAATCAACGCCTTTGCAACCTCGCGCAGGTTATGCGGCATGATGCTGGTGGCCATACCAACGGCTATGCCGGTAGAACCGTTTAATAAAATATTGGGCAGGCGGGCCGGAAGAAGTGTGGGTTCATTAAGGGTCCCGTCAAAATTGGGTACCCAGCCGACGGTACCCAGTTCAAGTTCCTGAAGAAAAATCTGTGCATATTTTGATAATCTGGATTCAGTATATCTCATGGCAGCAAAAGATTTAGGATCATTGGGATCCCCCCAGTTCCCCTGGCCGTCGACCAATGGATATCTTAACGAAAACGGTTGTGCCAGCAAAACCATGGCTTCGTAGCAGGCCGTATCCCCATGGGGGTGAAACTTGCCTAAAACATCCCCGACCGTTCTTGCCGATTTTTTAAATTTGGCTGTAGAGGACAATCCCAGCTGGCTCATGGAATAAACAATTCTTCTCTGGACCGGTTTTAATCCGTCACCGATATGGGGCAGGGCCCGATCCAAAATAACATACATTGAATAGTTTAAATACGCCTTCTGGGCAAAGTCTTGAAACGGTATTTTTTCATAATCTTCAATTGCTGAGGGAAGCGTTTCTTTCATAGCTCAATCTCTTTTATATTGCCTTCGGTTTCGATCCAGGTTTTTCTGTCCTTTGCCCTTTTCTTACCCAAAAGCATATCCATGATATCATAGACCTCTTTTAAGGATTCTATTGATGTATTATTGACGTATAATTGGACCAGTCGCCTGGAATCCGGAGAAATGGTTGTTTCTTTAAGCTGGGACGGATTCATCTCACCCAGACCTTTGAATCTCTGGATATTAATTTTACCCTGTTTTTTACGTCGGGTGATCCGTTTGATAATATTTTCTTTTTCCGAGTCATCCAGGGCATAAAAAACTTCTTTGCCTACATCAATCCTGTACAAAGGCGGCATGGCAATATAAATATGCCCTTGTTTTACAAGTTGGGGAAAATGTTTTAAAAACAGGGCACACATCAATGTTGCGATGTGCAACCCGTCAGAATCAGCATCTGCCAGGATACATATTTTATCATACCTGAGCCTGGACATGTCTTCAGATCCCGGCAAAACGCCTAGAACCTGGGAGATATCCCTGATTTCCCTGGATTCAATGATGGCAGAAGATTCAAGGTCCCATGTATTTAAAATTTTTCCGCGTAAGGGCATAATCGCCTGAAACCGCCTGTCTCTTGCCTGCTTTGCAGACCCGCCGGCAGAATCACCTTCTACAAAAAACAGTTCCCGCCTTTTTTTGTCAAGACTTGTACAGTCGGACAATTTGGCCGGAAGGGTGGTGCCGTTGGATGTCCTTTTCTGAGTAATCTTCTGGGCCTTTTTTACCCGGTTTTTTGCATTTTCAATGGCAATGGCTGCAAGTTTTTCCCCTTGTTCAATATTCTGATTCAACCACAGACTGAAAGCATCCCGGATTTGAATATTCACAAGATTGGCACAATGACGTGAAGACAGTCTTTCTTTTGTCTGTCCGGAGAACTGGGCATCGGAAAGCTTTACCGACAGGATATACCCCACATTATCCCAGATATCTTCCGGCGCCAGATACACCCCTTTGGGCAAAAGGTTTCTAAATTTGCAAAATTCTCTGACAGACTCTAATAAACCGGATCGAAATCCGTTCACATGGGTTCCGCCCAATTTGGTGGGGATAAGATTAACAAAACTTTCTTCAGGATTCGGGCCTGATTCCAGGGTCCAGTTAACCGCCCATATGAGCTGAAGATCTTCTCCGGAAAGATCCCCTGCAAAAGGAGAGGAAAAGACGCAGTTTCTTTCCTTTAAATTTTCATTGAGATACTCATCTATCCCATGATCATATTTCCATGTGGTTTTTTCATCTGATGCTTCATCATAAAAACTTGTGACAAGTCCCTTGCAAAGAATGGCTTTGGATTTTAATGCGGTTTTCAAAGCTGTTTTTGAAACCAATGGCCTGTCAAAATAGGAAGTATCAGGGTAAAATTGAAGAGATGTTCCGGTTTCTTTTTTATCAATTTTTTTGACAATGGCAAGCTCTTTGGTTTTAAATCCGTTTTGAAAACCGATACAATATTCCTGTCCGTTCCGTTTGATATGAATTGTCAGATAGGAGGATAATGCGTTGACAACAGAAACCCCAACACCATGAAGCCCTCCTGAATAACTATAGTCTTTATTGGAAAATTTGGCACCGGCATGGAGTTTTGACATGATCAATTCCACACCGGATATTTTTTCTTCAGGATGAATATCCACCGGCATTCCGCGGCCGTTATCCGAAACAATAACGGATTGATCCTTTTTTAGTATAACATCAATGGTAGTAGCATATCCTGCAATGGCTTCATCCACACTATTGTCAATGACTTCAAATGCCAGGTGATCCGGGCTGGAAGTATCCGTGTACATTCCGGGTCTTCTTTTGACAGGATCAAGGCCCTTTAAGACTTCAATTGATTCTGCATTGTATTCATTGGCGGCTTTTTTATTCTCAGTATTTGGTTCAAATAATTTCATAAATTATTCTATTGTGATATAAAAGTTAATTAACTATAAAGATTTTAAACATACCCCTATATCATTTTTATTTATAAATGTACAAACGGGAAAATTATATTCATCATGGATTCCTTAGTCAAAGAGTTTGATTCCAATACGTTTGAAGCCCAATGGGAAAAATTATCCGAAGAAAAAAAAGCCATTGTTGTTGAAAAAGCACAAAATTTAGAACCGGAACTTGCCATTCTGCCGGTTTTGGCCGGGATCACCTCTTATCATTTTTCCGTAAGAAATAATGCCAGAATAAGCCTTGAAACCATTCAATCCAAGATTTGTAATCTTTTAATAGATCCATCCGATAAAAAGCAATGCTTAAAGGGGATGAAAGCATCCGCCTCTGTGTGTACAAGACTATATTCCCATATCAATCCGGACATGACATTCAATGAACTGAGTTATTTTTTTAAAATATTACTTGAATTCGGCGGTAAGGGGGCTTATTTTGCATTCAAGGCTGTGTATAAGGGATTTGTCTCTGTGAGTGCCATGGAAAAAATTATCTTCACAGTGTCTGAAACCGGTCGCCTTGCCCTTGTGGATCAATATCTTCAAACAGATCCAAGTATCCGGTTTAAATTTGGATTGTCATTTAACCGGATTTTAAAATCAATTAAACAAAGAAAACCGGTTATTGCATTTTATGCCAGTCTTTTTGACCGGCAAAGAGATGCAGATCCGTTTTTAAATAATATCCATCCTGATTTACGGGATCCTGACCAGATTATTTTCAAGGAAATAGGATCTCCATCTCCTGAAATAAAAATCATGGGACTCAAAGCATTGGCAATGGTCGTCACCAAAATATCTTCAGAAATGCTGTTAGATATTCTGGCAACCGAAGAGGTGAAAAAAGTAAGGATTGCCATTTATAATATTATTGAAAATTCTTCAATGGGGAGTTACCCGGAACTTTTTTATCCGATCTTAGAATTGTTTTATAAGTGTGACAAACAAGAAGCATTCCATGCCTTTAAAGCACTTGTGGTTTCCGGAAAACTGCCGCTGTATGCAGTGCTGGAACTGGTACGGGATAATTATCCTGCCCTTATGCCAATTATCAATATTGAAATATCTGCTTTGTCAAAAATATCTTTTTTCATTATCCAGGACATTGCCCTGAATAAAGAAAAGTATTTAAATGCAAACTTTGATGTGAATCTTGCCTGTGTCTTAGGGATGATTAAAAAACGACCGGAACGGGTTGTTAAGATTTTAAAAAAATATGATAATGATCCCAAAGATTCTATCAGAATGGATGTCACCCAATTTATCGAAAAAACAAAACAGCTTCTGACACAGGAAAAACAAAGTATTGAAACTGAATTTGATCCTTTCGTTCTATTGGTCAAACAGGAATCAAAAAAATCCAAAGGATTGATACAAACCCTTTTTTTAACCTCAAGCGAAAGAAAAATAGAAGAGCTTAAAAGCAAGAAACATTCCGTATCCATTGATTTTGAAGGTGAAATCATTAAAGATGCAGATCTTTCTTCTTTGGTTTTTCTTACCGGCCCTCTTTTTTTTAATAAATGCATTGTTAATAACTGTGACTTTTCAAAGGCTTCTTTTTTCAATACATTTTTCAAGGGCAGTGTTTTTTACAATGTTAACATGCAAAAGACGCAGTTTGATTGCGCAAATTTTGATAATGCCGTTTTTATTAATGTAGATGCGCGGGGAGCGGCATTTAAAAATTGCAGCTTTCAAAATATTTCTATTTTTAATTGCAATTTTAATCATTCACAAATCAGGGACGTATCGTTTTTGAATTCCATTATTTCAAAAACCTCTTTTAATCAGGCAAACCTTTCTTGTTCATCCTTTGTTTTTTCAAAGATTTCCGCAGTATCTTTTGTAACTTCAAATATTGATCAGACTGATTTTTCAGAAGTGAATGCAAGATTCTGCAGATTCCCGTCCAACGCAAAGTCTGTCATTAAAACCGATGATATTGATTACAATGCCAGAAAATTCCAGCTTTCTTTTAAAGATATGCCACAAATGGATGAAACCATTGTAACAGAAATCGATATGCTGATTTTCAATGAATTCATTCATTATGGTGAAAATAAGTTTTTAAAGCAAAATCAACTTTCCCTGTTAACGGCTTTTGATATTTTCAACACCAAACAAGCAGACCTGTTTCAAATCATCCCTTTTTTGCTTCATGAAAATATTGTCTTTCCAGGAGTTGAAACAGCCCATGATAAAACGCCTTGTGGCATTTGTGAGTATATTCCCGGCCTTGAAGCAATAGATACCATAAAAAAATACATCAGCCTGGAAAATCTTATGGTCAGGCGGTGTCAAACGCATGCAATCGAAGGCCTTTTCACCATAGGAAGCACGGGTTCTCTTGCCCAGACAGCAGATTCGGATATTGACTACTGGGTTTGTATAAATGAAGAACATTTCAGTTTGCAGGATAGCAATTTATTTAAAAAGAAACTGGAACTTCTGGAAAATATGGCCATAAATCAGTTTGATACAAAAGTGACTTTTTTTATTGTTGATATCCTAAAAGCCAGAAACAATGATTTTGGTGATTCGAGCATTGAAAGTTCAGGCTCTGCACAAACAAGGCTTTTAAAAGAAGAATTTTACAGAACAATGATTTATGTTGCCGGTAAAATACCCCTTTGGGCTGTGTTACCCACCTCGATCAGTCTGAATTACTACTCCAGTATTTTAAACAATGTTGCAACTTCCCCGAATCTTGCAAGATATATCGACCTGGGCGATATCCATGCCATATCAACAAGTGAATATTTTGGTGCCTCCATCTGGCAGATGTTTAAATGGCTGAAAAGCCCTTTTAAATCCGTTATCAAGATGGCACTTCTTGAAAAATATATTTATGAGTATGGCAAAGAGTCCCTGCTGTGTAACAAGTATAAGGATGAATGGATGAATTCAGGGACACATTTAAAACTGGCCCAGAATGATTCCTATTATATTTTATTGAAAAACCTTCTCAGCTATTATGAAACAGCGCAAGATGAGCAATCGGTAACCCTGTTGTTGACCTGTTTTTTTCTAAAGCTCGGCATTTCAAAAGATTCTGAAATCGATAATACCGTCTTTGGCTTAAGGAAAATACTTCTTGAAAAATGCATGGCCAAATGGGGATGGACCAAAGCGGATGTCTTTAACATAGGCAGTTTTAAAACCTGGCAATATGGAGAGATTGCCAAACTTTCGACCACCATTGAAAAATACATGATTAAAAAATATAAAACAGTTAATAAAGCGTTTGAAAGACTTTTCCATGGCCGGTCAAGGATCAGCCCTGAAGATCGGACAGTGCTGGGACGCAAAATTTTTATTGAATTTTCCAAACAGCCCGGCAAGGTTGAAAAAGTACTTCTCGTATCACGAAGTGACAGGCATTTTAATGGGTTGCATCTTAA
>JAHJLN010000099.1 GCA_018821715.1 Pseudomonadota bacterium
CTTGGAAACCACATATCTGAATTTTCCGGATGCATCACGTGGTATGGAATCGGTCAGGGTTACTCTCACATTGACAGACTCGCCCATTCGTTTTTTAAATCCCTTAACGATGCGTTGTTCCCCATCTTCAGGATACAGATTTTCATGGATTTTTAAAAGGACTTCCATATCATCAACACTGTGCTGAAGAATCTTAAATTCATCAACACCTTCGATATCTCTTACCACATATATCACAGATAAGGCGTGCTGCCATCTGCCATCCGGGGTGACAATAAAATCAGTTGTTCTTCCCTGGATATTCTGAATAGTGCTCCAGGTTCGGCCGCAGGCACAGCCTGGTTTGCCCGGTTGTGCCACATCCCCTGTCCTGTATCTGATAAACGGCATGCCCCAGGCATCCAGATGGGTTAAAACCACCTCGCCGTCTTCTCCAGGTTCAACACTCTTTCCATCTTTCAGATATTCAATGATATAATTTGAATCCAACACATGATATTTGCCTTCTTTGCATTCCTGGCAAACAAATCCGCCTTCCCTGCTGCCATAGCAGTCCACAACAGGAATACCGCCAAAGAATTGACCGATTGATTTTCTCTGGTTATCATAAAGGACTTCGGCTGTGGAAAAAACAACTTTTATACCTATCTTTGACAGTTCATACCCCTGCTTAGAAGCCATCTGGCAAAAAAGTGCAATAGTAGAAGGATATCCAAATACACACTTTGGTTGAAATTTTTTTATTTTTTTTACCATCTCAGGTATTTGTTGTTCAGATATTTCAAATGCACTGATGAGCAGATCATTTGTAATTTTATCCCTGAAATCTTTTATTTTATCCTGTTTGGTGATTTCCAGAGGAGATCCCCATAAATACAACTCCTTGTCTCCAATATCCACGTCCCACCACTGATGGGTCAGGGCTCTTGCAGCGGCATCATATGCCTGACGTCGTTTATCAAAATAAAACACAAGGGGTTTACCCGACGACCCACCTGTATTGTAACGGTAAAGACCGCCTGGGGAATCCTTCCATTTCATATCTTCAAGATTTTGACGAATTTCTTCCTTGGAAAGCAGTGGCAATTTTTTAATATCTTGGATGCGCTGCATTTTTTCAGCATCAAAGCCCGCATCTGCAAATCTTCTGGAATAAAAAGGAATGTTCTTTTGGGCATGAACCATAAGTTCTTTTAGTTTTTCAAGCTGAAGTGCCCTTAATTCATCTTCCGGTAAATATTGTTCTTTAGTAAGCCGATCAAGAAATTTATAGGTATCCCTGCCTAAAATTTTTTCGTGGAGTGGAAAAATGAGATGCTTTACAAATTTATTATACATGTTTGTCTCCTTTACAAGTACTGCCTTCTCCACAGTTCAAACATAAAAATATTCCAAATTTGTGAAGAATGATCATTCCTGCTGTTTAAATGACTCTCCCAAAGTTTTTTGACATATCCACTGTTTAAATAATCACCAACACCATTTCTCGGTCCAAATAGCGTATCCTGGATATAATCTTTTAATCCTTCCTTCAGCCATTGGGACAACGGCACGCTAAACCCCTGCTTTTTCCTGTAAAGGATATCATGGGGCAACCGTTTTTCATTCACCTTTTTCAGAATATACTTTGATTCCTGATGATTCAATTTTAAACCAGATGGAAGCGTGGCAGCAAATTCCATGAGCTTATGATCCAGAATCGGTGCCCGAACCTCAAGAGAATGCGCCATACTCATTCTATCCACTTTCACGAGAATATCTTCGGTCATATACGTCTTTATATCAATATACTGAACTTTTGTAACCGGATCAGAATTCGTATTCCGTTTAAAGAACGGCTCGAAAACAGAAAAAGACGAATACCCGTTAACAGCTTTTTTCATATCTAAATTGTATAAATCTCTCTTCTCTTTTGGAGAAAAATAAAAAGACATGTCTCTATAGTAGGCCTGTTCCATCGGAAGAGAAAGATTGGTTAAAAAGGCCTTAAGCCTCAAAGGCCGGGGCAATGCATCAATTCTTGGATACACTGAAGCCAAGCCCTTTATAAACGTATTTCTGATAAAAGCTGGAATTTGTTTTCTGATATTGTCTTCAAAACGGTTCATGCTGTATCGTTGAACATATCCTGCAAAGGTCTCATCTCCGCCATCACCGGATAGTGCCACTGTAACGTTCTGTCTCGTTATTTTAGAAACATACCAGGTGGGTATGGCAGAGGAATCGGCAAAGGGTTCGTCAAAATGCCAGACAATCCGGTCAATAATATCAAGGGCATCCGGATTGACAACAGCCTCCTGATGATCTGTCCTGTACAGGGTTGATACGATTTTTGCAAATTCAAGCTCGTTAAACTTTTCTTCGGAAAACCCGATGGAAGATGTCTTGACCGGTTGCCCGTCAAGCAATTGTGCCATGGAAGCCACCACAGCGCTTGAATCCACGCCGCCACTCAAAAAAGCACCCAAAGGGACATCACTTACCAATCTTATTCTCACCGATTCATCAAATAGTTCTGTCAACCGTTCAATGGCCGTTTCTTCTGTTATGTGGGGATCAAACCCATTCATATCAATGTCCCAGTATTCTTCTTCAGTAAACCCTTTGGAAGAACACTGAGCCATATGACCCGGCTTTAGTTTTCGAATACTTTTAAAAATACTTAATGGTGACGGTACATATCCAAAGCTGAAATATGTGTCAAGCGCCTTAAAATCAATCTCCTTTGAAACTCCCGGGATTTCAAGTATGGCTTTTAACTCTGAAGAAAACGCAAGGCTTTTACCATTATAATAATAGTACAGCGGTTTTTTCCCAACCCTGTCCCTTGCCAGAAAGAGCATTTTTAATCTATTGTCCCACAACGCTATGGCAAACATGCCCCTGAGCTCATTGACAAATGCCTGTCCCCACTCTATATAGGCATAAATAATAACTTCCGTATCACTTCTGGTTTTGAACCGATGTCCTTTTTGTTCAAGTCTGCTTTTTAATTCCTGAAAATTGTAAATTTCACCATTAAACGCTATGGTAACCTGTCCATCGCTGCTTGACATGGGCTGATCACCAGTACTCAAATCAATGATGCTTAATCGACGGTGACCCAGCCCAACGTTCTTATTCACAAAAATCCCATCCCCATCAGGTCCCCTGTGGATCATTGTGCTGTTCATCTTATTTATTAAATCTACAGCTACAGGCTTTTCATCCAGATTAAAAATTCCGCATATTCCGCACATCTATTTTTTTATCCTTGCTTTAATGACATTCAACCATTCTCTCATCAATTAGAAAGCTGTTTTATACTCTTTAGGGCAGCAGATACTACCCAGGAGAACCTTTCCCCAGGAGCGAATTGTTCAAGCTCCGGAATAACTGTCAGAATATTTTCTTAAAAATATTAATTGCATTATTCCCATACAATGAAACACTGCCCCTGATATCATCAACAGTCATTACCTCATCTTTGAACCTGAAAAATCCTTTTATACCGAAAAAAATTCTTTCCCACACAGATTCATTCGGATAATCAAGTTCTGTTAAACTGTTTTTCAAGGCTTTTCCGATATATTTCAAAATGGCCTGTTTATTTGTCACGACAATGTCCTGCACTACAGGTTTTCCATAGGATTTGACAATTCCAAATGCTTCAAGTGCATACATGGGTTCATCATATCCGCAGGCCAGAACCTTTGCGGTTGTGCCACCAAATCTCAGGTTGATTTCAAGAAAAAAAGCTTCCGACGTTTCAGGGTCAAATAAAAATTCAAAATGAAAATTACCTATCAAGTCAAAGGATTGAACAAATGCCGTACATTTGTCAATTAACTCTTCAGGTAAATCCGGATACGGCTGCAAGGTTAACGTAACCCCTTCAAATTTTCTTTGAATCATAAAAGCTGACATCAATTTTGTGTCGCCGTTTTGGGATCTGATCCCGTGAATGACAAGATTCGGAAGGTTTTTAAAAGGCTGGCCAATGATTTTTTGGGTTATATGGATTGTTTGGATAAACTGTTTCAGTTCAATAGTTGAATGAACCAGTTTAACTTTAAAGAAAGGTGTTACATCATGAG
Organism: Pseudomonadota bacterium; assembly: GCA_018821715.1. GTDB lineage: Bacteria > Desulfobacterota > Desulfobacteria > Desulfobacterales > Desulfobacteraceae > Desulfobacula. The sequence goes on from JAHJLN010000099.1 coordinate 4,077, forward strand.
GCGCTGATGGCCTAAGGCACATTGGAAAGTGTTCCGGGGCAATTGATATCCTTTCAATATTGTCATTGTCAATCAAATATTCCGGAAGAACTTTGAGACCCACTTTTGTTGCAATTGCGTTCTGTTGTGCTTTTGATAAAATTTTTTTAATCATCTGAGATGATGGAAAAGCAACAGATATCTTATTATCAAGTTGAAAGGCATTGTCACTCAGCCAACATGCGATATTATCATCAATGCATGACAGTACATCTGCATCAAACCGTTTTAAAAACCGAGATATCCTGGAAATACCGTTATTTTTATACACCTCGGATTGTGGTAAATTCATCTGTATGTCAAGGTATCTGGAACACGGTTTTAACCCCATATCACCGTCAATGCAAACGAATCCAACCTTGTGACTGTTCCTGCCCCAGCTTCTCATGCAGGAAAGTATTGGCGGGCTGAATCGACCTACAATTACAATGTTCATAACAATTCTGAATAAAGTGTAAAATATTGTTTAATCATGTACTTAAGGGAATAGTCAGCTAAGATTTTTTGTCTTGCCCTGTCACCTATGGGTATGATGTCATCCGGGTTTCCAATCAGTTGGATCAGTATGTCACAGAGTGCTTCTTCATCTCCATCCGGATAAAGGTATCCATCCTTTCCATTCTCAATCAACTGGGAATTTCCTCCTACATCTGTCGCTACAACCGGTAATCCGCACGCCATGGCTTCAAGAAGGGCATAGCTCAATCCTTCGGTTTTTGAATTGAGAACAAAGATATCAAAAGATTTGAGATATTGATCAATTTCATCCCTTTGGCCTGCAAATATCACATGATCGGAAATACCAGACGTGCTGCATTGTTTTTGCAGGTCCTGCCTCAGCATTCCGTCACCCACCAGGACAAGCCGTGTATTCGGATGATGGCGAACCACTCTCTCAAATGCAGTCAGCAGTCCATTGTGGTTCTTAACCGGCCTTAAGGCGGCAACACATCCCAGGAGAACGTGATCTTCCGGCAGTCCAAGACGCTTTCTCAAGATTTTTTTCCCGGCAGGATCTTCAGGGGAGAAAAAATTCGTATCAATTCCGTTGTTGATAACCGCCACACAAGATTTGTCAATTCCTGTTAATGTCGTAAACAGGTCGGCAGATGCTTGAGAAACTGCTCCTAAATGATGACTTAATTTCCAGGAACAAAAAATCTGCAGCTTCTTAAATAAAGAAAATTTATGAGAAATATCTTCAACACCGTGGAAGGTCTGGATACATTTGCATCCTGAAAGTCTGGATGCCACAGCCACATCAAACCAGGGAGCAATATTGTTAACATGGGCAATATCCACACGGGTTTTCTTAAAAAGCCCGGACAGGGCTTTAAATGCAAAGTAATTTGGCTTGTCAACCCCAATAGAATAACAATTAACAGTTTCAGGCAGATAGTATTTCATTCGAAGATCAGAGCTGATACTGCAGATCGAGTGGCAAATAGAGGTGTCTGACATGGCTTTTATAATGCGGACCACCCCCATTTCAGCACCACCCGGTCCAAAGTTACCCACAACATGCATAATATGCATTAATCGATCCTTAGTTGAAATTATCCTGGAGCTGTTCAAAACCTCGCAGAATAGAATAAAAGGAGGGCATGGTTAAAAAAGAATGCTTCGGAGATTTTGCCAGACAATCCAGGTCCGACTCATTCAGACCATCAAAGGTCATCACATTAAACCTATCCTGATTTTCCGCCAGGAATCGGCATAATTTCTTAAACCGTTTGATGGCAGTTTTCCGAGGTTTAGCTTTAGTGTACTGGACATCATACGACTTGAGGAAGCTGAAAGAATGAAGAATAATAGTAATATTTTTCGGCCCGTTTTCTGCTGCGTGTTCAAGCACCTGTTTCATTTCTTGAAAACTCACCCCGTTAATGTCCATTGGCATGAACCGCCTGGAACGGATATGCGAATTTTCAATAAAATTGGTCACCGGAAACTCAAAGATTCCTTCCATGCCGGTCACATCATTCATATCTGATTCAGGAATGGAGCAGGTAATATTGCAGTAAGCTCTGTTGTAGGAACTGTCAATCAAAAATCCATTTTTTTTCAATGCTTTTAATGTGTTGAGATCAGCACCAAAACAGCCGGCCCTGAATGCTGTCGGAGCTGTACTCCCATATTTGATCAGCAAATCCCTGGCCTCTTGTAAAAGCTCAACCTGCCTGTCAGGGGAATAGGCAGAAATAAAATCTGAATAAATTAATTTTCCAGGGTCTTTACCGGTAAAATTCAAATAATTGGGGTGAACATGCAGCTGGACCTCATGGTTTCTTTTCAGGATATACTGGCACACCTGTTTTGATTCATCCTCTCCAAAAAAGTATTTATTCATCACTTCCAGAAAAAAGACAACCCTGAGGCCAGAACGATCTGCAATATCCATGATGAGCGGGATACCATAGCAATGACCATCTATTTTTCCATAGATACGCTTTAAATTTCCCACAGGTGTCAACTTTGGATTTTCAAAAGCGCCGCCGATACTATGTTCAGTGTCAACGGTTAGAAAAACATTAACTGGTTTCATCATTTAACCATATTGATTTAAAATCGGTAAAATTTTATCTTTAACGCTGTCCCAGGAGTAATTCTGACACTCAGTCCAGGCATTACGGGTCAATAAATCAGATAAGTCCTGTTCTTTTAACAGCTGCAACACGTTTTGGGCCAATCCTTTATGATCATTTTTTTCCACAAGAAGCCCTGTCCTGCCATGATCAACCATATAGGGAATTCCACCGGCATTGGTTGAAACAACAGGCAAACCAGACGCAAACGCTTCCAAGATTGTCCCGGGGAGATTATCCACATTGGAAGTATTGATAAAAATATCATTTTTTTCATACAAATCCTGAATTTTATCATGGGAAACCCGTCCATAAAAGGTTACTGAAGGGTTTAACCCAAGTGACTGTGTCAAACTTTCCAGGTTCTTTCTTAATGTACCATCCCCAACAACAGCCAGCGTACTTTCAGGATATTGATCATTTACAATCTTGAACGCAAGAATGGCACATTCCACATTGTAGATGTCTTCCAGGCTCCTTGTGATAATCAAGTGCGGTTTAAGAAAAGTCCTTTTTTTAAACTTGAACTGACCAAAATCCGCAATATTGGGGACAACAACGGGTGTAATACCCAATTGTTTTTTAAAAATATCCTGCAGGAATGCAGAAGGTGTTGTAATTAAATCCGCCAATCGAATGACAGGCCCCACTATCTTTTTCCATCGCATAAAAAATGCTTCGGCGCCTCCTCCCCTGGCATTTAAAATTACCTTTTTTCCCAGTATTTTGATAATGATGATAGCCGGAAGTGTAATCCAGAAAAAAAAATTAAAAAACCCTGAGAGGAAATATACAACATCGCATTGCCGGACTGCTGTTACCAAATATTTAAAAAACACCAGGCTGTTTACAATTGTGCGGATAAAGGGAATTTTGCTGATCCACTCAGCGCCTCTGGGCCAGATGATATTGGTTCGAACGGGAATAACGCCAATGCCCTCTTTTTCCAGGCAATTCACTAATTTTCCTGCTTGAATCGCCATTCCCCCAAGTGGTGGCGGGAAAGGGGAAACAAGGCATATCATTGGTTTTTTCATAATATTATATCAGAAACATTCCCTATCTGCTTTTCCAACTCCTTAAAGATTAATTGGGCAGTTGCATCCCTTTTTTTTTCTAAATTTTGATGGCATAATACTGCTGTGCTCAAAACCGCCAGGGTATTAAACATTTCATTATCTATACAAAGCATCGACAGAATTGCACTTTTTACTTCTGCTGCTTTTTTTTTTAGTTCCGGCACTTTAAATAGCTGTGCCGGGTTCATGTGGAAAAGTTGCTGAAAAATCTCCTGTATTGACATAAAAAGCATCATGTAATCCACTAGCGGAAATGCTGAAATATTCATATCCTCCCAGTCAATAAGAATTTTTTTCTTGTTATGGCCAAACAAAATATTTCTGATACAAAAATCACCGTGTTGAACCATATATGGTTTTTTAATCTTTTCTGCTTTAATAACGATTTGATTCAACTGTGATTTTATTTTTGATGCAAATGGATGAGATATTATTTCAGATGACATCTTTACCATATCCTTTTCTTTATCAGAAGGTGGAAAAGATGGCCTGTTTTCTAAGAAACAGTTAAAAACAGATATATAAAAATCAAGTATCAGCAATATCTCTTTGAAAAATATTTTTTTTTTATAAATAAATGATTCTGCTATGACATTGCTCAGCAGCCTTTCCGGAACATATTCAAGATAAAAGGAGGCCTTGTCTGTTGATGCTTCAAATCCCCAGATATCCGGCACCTTGTCACCCAATAATGCCCTGGCCATATGATGATTCTGATACTCGGTTTTAATACCCGTCAGGGGTCCTGATTTTCTCACTGCAAATGGCTGGGAATCCTTATCCTTGAAAAGGATGGCGATTTGACGGTCGCTTGTAAAAAGAACAAACCGGTTAAACAGGTCTGCATTTTCAGGTGATACATTTTTTTTTATATTAAACAAACTGAATTATCTTTTTTGTGTTTTCGTTTCAATTGCCACCAGAATGATTGTATCCGACCAGGTCAATGCACCAAAAAATTGTCCCATCACCTTTTTAGCCAAGACCTTGAACGGCCCGTCAAGAAAACGGAACCCAACCGTCATGACATAGGTGAGAATATGTCTTTTTAGTGGGACAACAACCGTCGGTCTCCATGGACTTCCCATCACTCCTATCCAGTGACAGGTTACCGGCCAGGCATTTTGCAAATATTGATTTGTTCTCCATATATAATAGAACCGGATAATATTTTCAATTTTGGTCTTTGCCGGCTCAAAAACAATCTGTACCTGTTTTTGCAATCCAATGGTTCTGGTAAACTTTTGTATCTGCTCTATTGTTTTTTTTCTTTCTTCCCAACGGGTTAATATAACATTATATGATGAAATATCCCCTGAAACAGATCCTTTTTCATCGTCGCCATCATTTAAAAGCCTGAAAACCGATACATCTGATAAATTCAAACCAGGAAAAAAGGTAAGATAGGAACTTGTCAGATCGATGTCTTGTTTGATCATCTTTTATCCGCCTGCACCTTTGCGCTGAACTGTTCCAAACAAGACAATATCTTTGCATCATTTTTTTTAGAATCAAAGGGGAAGCAGACAACTTTGTTATATAGATCAAGGCTTTTTTTATACTCTCCTTCCAGAGGCACACCCATCTCTTTTATATAACTATGCAATGGTCTGTACGCAGCTTGAACCTCTATTCCATGTTTCAGCATAAATTTAAAAAAATCAGGATAAACTGCATGCTTTGAATCAACAAATTCAACCGGCCACCTGGGAAAGCCGACAGCCTCCTTTTGCATCAAAGATGCCAGGTATGGAATCTCTTTCAGGCGGGAAGCAAAAAAAAAGGCTGATTTTTTCATGCCTTCTTTATCTTGTAATGCATTTTTTAATTGTGACACAACCATCATTGCGTCAAATTTTGAAATTTTACCAACCATCTGATTCTTGAAAATTTTTATGGGTTCCTGGCTCTCCCCCCGCTGCTGGCGCCATCGATGGACTAGGAACAAAGCATAGCTCCATCGCCGCCAGACCATTTTTAAATAAATTTTAACAATTGCGGCGGTTGAGAACTCCTTTCCTGGAGTATTTTTTATCACTGTTTTGGCACGCTTATATATTTTTTCATCATCCGTAATAAACGCCCCTCCGCCCATGGCACTCACCGGTTTAAAAAGTCCAAAGCTTAAAATCCCGCAATCTCCACCACTTCCGGCATACCCGGAAGAATGCTTGAGTCCGATTGCCTGAGCTGCATCATCAATCACCATCGTACCATTGTCTCGGGCCATTTTGATCAGCTCTCCCATTGGCGCAAGTCCGCCGAACAAATGGGGAACAATAAGAACTTTATCCCCTTCCTGCATGACCCTTTGAACACTTTTAGGGTCAAGCTGCAAATCACTGGCAACATCTGCGAATACAGGAACAAGACCAAGCTCAAGGACCGGCGTCAGGACACTGAGACAACAAAAATCCGGAAGTATCACCCTATCCCCTGTTTTGAGTCCCATGGCAAGAAGTGAAAGCTTAATTGCATCCCGGCCAGTTGAAGTTCCAATACAAAAACGACTCCCGATTTCCTGACAAATCATTTTTTCAAAGATATCCATAGCCTGGGAATAGGAAATCTGACTATTTTTATTTAAAATTTGACCCAGAATTATTTTTTTTTGAATTTGGTCCCAGGATGGCACTCCCAATGGTGCGCGCAAAAAAGGCCTGGGAAAGATGGATTGTAAATGGAACGTTGCATCAAGAAATTCAATGTCAAATTTAGCAAACCGATAATTATTTATAGAATTATTCAAAATGTATTCGTATTCTATTTCCCCCTTTTTTTTCTTACTCCAGGCATTTTATCGAAAGGACAGTAGGGAAGACCAAATTTGCCTAAAGTTTTAACACCCAAGTGAACTGCTGCACTATTCTTATATCCTAACCAACGCAAAAATTGCACCACACGGGCACTGTCTTCTTCAGACGGTCAGGGGCAATAAGCGAGCAACCAAGTATCTTTTGGAAATTTAAGATTATATTTTGAGCCGCTTGCATGAGGAGGAACATTGGTATAAGGAATAAAAATAGATCCGCAAACGGTTTTTTCGATTTCATACCCAGCGTAAATAAAGATTATTTTCTCTCCAGATAGCATCAGCTGCTTTACTTGTTCTCCGGTAATGATGGGAACCTTTGGATACATATCCCATTTTTTCCAGTTCGACGGGCTTTTGCCGGCATTTGCATTAATAGACCAACAAAAAGACAATACAATTGTTAATATAAAAATATACTTTCGCATAGAGCCTTTCCATTTGGGGTTTTTACAATATGGTTTAATCTTACATTTATTGATATTATTATGCTGGCTAAACAAAAAAATTGCATGGGCGTTGAACAATAATTTTAAAGTAAGTTCAAATACAAGCTACTTCTTTGCATAAAACAAAATATGTCCGGCAATACTCAAAGAAATAGATTCATAATGATCTTTTATATTTTTCTCAAACTCATCAGAGTCTCGACGTTTGATTCGATTCTTTACCCGCATCATAAAGTAACCCAATTTAAGAATATACTTTATTGGAAAAATCAATCGTGTCACAGTAGAAAAAAGCGTAAGATTGTTAGAACCAAACATACCAAGAATACGCCCCATTATCAATACGACACCCGTAACCCCAGCTTCTATGCAAATATTATTTAACCCTGTCTTTGAAATGATATCTTCGATCGCCCTATGGCTTATATTAAAGTAGGATTTGTGATAGGGTTCTAAAAAAGATACGCCGCCAACCATTACACCACCGGGTTTAAGGACCCTGCTCACTTCAGAAACAGTCTTCTGAGGATCAAAAACATGTTCAAGAACTTGTGCAAGAACGACACAATCAAAGCTATTTTCATCAAAAGGCAGCATACAGCCATCTCCGACTATATCCAAAGAAGGATGTGCGTTGATATCAATTCCGACATAATCATACCCTTGATCAATAATAAACTGTTTAAAATTTGAGTCTCTCGCACCAAGGTCAAGACACATCCCCTTTCCAGAGGGAAGGATCTCTTTTACTGATCTGTAATGATAAAAAATTTCAAGATTTCTGTAAGCAATACCTTTTGAACGAAGGCTGTAGATACCTTTTGCTTGTTCAGCTTTATCTATCATAAACACCTATACCTTATTGGTCTTTTATCAGGTTGGAGTACAACTGTTGAGTTTTGTTTACCAAAGCATCTATAGAAAAATGGTCCCTAACAGTGGACAGCCCATTGTTGGCAAGATTGTTTGCAAATTCCTTATTCTCTATAACCTTTAAAATTGCCGTCTTAAGTGCTTCGATATCCTCAGAAGGCACTAACAATCCATTTTCCCCATCAATTAGAATTTCTGGAATTCCACCGACTTCAGAAGCAATTACACATTTATTACAGGCCATGGCTTCGATAATGACCTTTCCAAATGGCTCGGCCCTCGAAGGTACAACTAAAAGATCAAAAGTGTTCATCACTTCAGGGATATCATCTCTTTTGCCAAGAAAAATAAAATGATCCAAAACTTTATTTTTTTGGGCCATACATTTCATCTGATCTGTATAACCACTCTCACCAGCACCATCTGCGCCAACAATGACAAAAGAGGCGGTTGGATTTTTTTTTAATATATCAGGAGCTGCTGAAATTAACAAA
>JAHJLN010000100.1 GCA_018821715.1 Pseudomonadota bacterium
CCTATTTTTTCCAAGTGCGATTATGGCATTGTGGGTGATATTTTTGAAGTCATTCCTGTGCTGACTGAAAAACTTTAATATCATACACCTATAATGGCGCAGTTGATATCTTGAAAAATCAACTGCGTCAGTGCTTTGGGAGAAAATCTTTATAAAATGGAAAAATATATCATTTTCAAGTCTGTGCTGATGCTCATTGTTCTTGTGGGTGCATTTGGCTTTTTTTTCAAGAAAGTGGCAAGACTCTATCACATTATGATGGCAGTGGATGGGGAGCCCAAACCCTTTGTGGACAAGGTTGGTGAGCGGGTAAAGGTCTTGTTTACCGATGTTGTGGGACAGACCAATGTGCGGCGGAAATTTGGCCCCGGCATTGCCCACACATTGATTTTTTTCGGGTTTCTTGCCATCCAGCCCCATTCCCTTGAGCTGATGGTCAAAGGCGTGGTCCCTGTCTTTGATATGGGGCATATTCTTCCGGGAATTTATGCAGGCTACCTTTATGCAGCAGATATTCTGGGGTTTCTTGTCCTCATGGGATTTGCCTATGCCCTTTACAGAAGGCTTGTCATAAAGCCCGACTATCTGACCCTGGGCCGGGATGCCAACCTGATAATCTTATTTACCTCAATCATTGTTGTTTCTTTTCATTTTATCAATGCCTTTCAGATGGTCATGCCCTTTGAAGCAGGGGAGTTCAGCTATGCAGGGATCTTCCCCGTATCAGGGGTTTTTGCATCTGTATTCGGCATTGGGGCATTGTCTGAAACAAGCCTCAAGATCGGGTATGAACTGTTTTATTTTATTCACATCGGTACGATCCTGGGATTTTTGATCTATATTCCCGGCTCCAAGCATCTGCATCTTCTGGCTGCAGCTCCCAATGTATTCTTTAAGCGGCTTGAGATTGAAAAAGCGGTTGTGAAAACCGATATTGAGAATGAAGAGGCTGAAACGTTCGGACTGGGCCGTGTCAGTGAATTTAACTGGCACAATGTATTAAACCTTTATGCCTGTACGGAATGCGGCCGCTGCGAGGAACTCTGCCCGGCCGCTGCCACGGGAAAACCCTTGAGCCCCAAAAAAATCATCCATGATTTAAAGGTGGACCTTCTGGATCAGTCAGACCTGCTCTTAACAGGTAAAAAAGAGGATATCCAGCCCATTATGCGACAAGGCGCACAAGTGACCGATGATGTCCTGTGGGCCTGCACCACCTGCCGGTCCTGCGAAGATATCTGTCCGGTGAGCAATGAGCATCTGGAGTTTATTTTTGAGATGAGAAAACACCAGGTGTTGATGGAAGCCAGTTTCCCTTCAGAGATGCAGGAAACATTTAATAACATGGAAAATCAGGCCAATCCCTGGGGGTTTTCTGCCGACTCAAGGGCAGACTGGTGCAAGGGGATGGATGTGCCGCTGATGGCGGATAAATCCCAGGCCAAGGTGCTGTGGTTTGTGGGATGTGCCGGATCATTTGATGATCAGGGCAAAAAGATCAGCCAGGCCACGGCCCGGGTGCTTCAAAAAGCAGGCGTTGATTTTGCCATCCTGGGCCCTGAAGAAAGCTGTAACGGGGATATGGCAAGGCGTGCAGGAAACGAGTACCTTGCCCAGATGATGATCCAGCAGAATGTGGAAACCTTTGGCCAGTATAAATTTGATACCCTCCTGACAGGCTGCCCCCATTGCTATAATACCCTGAAAAATGAGTATCCTGATTTCGGTGCAAGGTACCATGTGGTCCACACAGCTGATTTTTTCGATACCTTGATAAAAGAAGGACGTCTTAACATTACTGCCAGGGATTTTGGAACCCTTACCTTTCATGATTCCTGCTACCTTGGCCGGTGGAATAATATTTACGAATCACCCAGAAGCATTTTAAAAAAAGTCAATACCGGTCATCTCATTGAAATGGACAGAAATAAACGCACCGGGTTTTGTTGCGGTGCGGGCGGCGCCAGGATGTTCATGGAAGAGACCATTGGAAAAAGAATCAACAACACAAGAGCCCAACAGGTGGTTGAGTCAGGTGCAGCAACCGTGGCATCTTCCTGTCCCTTCTGTGCCACCATGATCCATGACGGTCTCATGGAAACCGACACAAAGATTTTGGTAAGGGATATCGCACAGATCATTGATGAAGCCACAAGCGGATAAGGTAAAAAAAGGAGAGGTTTAAAATGAGTGACCAGGTCAAAGCATTATTAACATCAGCCAGTCAAAATGAAGCCGGATTTGAGTTTGCGTCGGCAAAAAAAATGTATTCCGAGATCACTACCCATTTTAAGGGTTCCAGTGAAGCAGATGTTGCGCAAGAAAGGCTTTGTGTCATTGATGAGCTTATCAGGGAAAAACAGGTTTATCAGCGCATTGATGAGAATGCAAAAAAGGTGTTAACCGATATCGGGGTGAATATTGCAGGAAATCAGCGCCTGATGGATATTCTCATGGAAGCGGATGCTGTAAATTTTGAAAGTGAAACAGCCATCTCTTTGCCCCTGAAAAGAGACTATCTTGAAGCCTGCCTGGAAAAGGTTTCGCGACATATGCCCGGTGATCCCGGGAAAAATGCCTTTGGCACGGGAGCTACCCCGCCGTTTTTAAAGCGGCCGGGTAAAGAAGAGTTAAGAGCTGCGACAAAAGAAGAATTCCAGGGAATTGTGAATATGGTGAAAGCGCATTCAGATGTGGTAAAAATCTTTTCCCTGCCCGTTGCCACGGATAAAAGCATTACTGGCTATGAAGCTGCCAAATGTATGGATGACGGATTTAAAGGCTTAAAAATGACTGCAGCGAAAAGTTTTGCCGATGATGAAATGGTCTTTTTAAAAGGCAAGGATGACTGGCTGGACGGCACAAGTCTGATTACCTCCCTTGCCCCCATGGATACCATGGTGGAACCCTTTATCCGGAGTGTCAAGGCCGGGGTGAATCTTTTACTGCTTGACCTGAGCATTGCCGGATCCTCTGCTCCCGGAAGTCCTGAAGCATTGCTGACACAGATCCATGCCCAGGTCATGTTCATGATGGTGATGGCCCAGACCCTTAACCCGGGCGTCCCCTGTATTCATGGCGGTATCCCGGGGGTGGACGAGGCCGGCGGAGACCTGTCCTACAGCTCAAAAAGTCAGCCCCTGATCAATGCAGCCATGGCCCGGCTGAACCAGTGGATCACAAAATTCCCTTCTGCCCAGTCCGGGGGAAGCACAAGCCTTACACAGGTAAATGACCAGGCGGTGCTTGAATCTGCACAAAGCCGAGATACCTTGAGGAAATACGGGGTCCATATCCTTCGGCATGCCATGGGGGCACTTGGCAGCCTGAATTATTTCAGCCAGGAAAAATTCATCAAAGACTGTGAAATGGAAAGAAAAAGCATGGCAGACTTTGCCAATGACCCGGCAGGTATCTGGACCCATCCCCTCTATTTCCCGGAAGATCCTGATGCCATGGCAGGGATTCGTGAAATTGCAGAAAAAGGGAATCCAAAATATGCCGATCATACATTGAAAAATGTTGAGTCGTTCATGAAATGGGAAAAAACAATTAAACTGAAAGGATGATCAGATCATGAAAATATTAATTGCATATGATAAAAACATGTCCACGTCAAAGGTCATGGATGTAGCGCTGTTGCATGCAAAAAAACTTAACGCCTCCGTCTATCTGGTCAGGACCTGCCCGTCTGATGCAAAACACATTGAAATCAGCCAGATGGAAAGTCAGCTCAGTGAACTGGCACAGGAGGTATTTAAAAATAATAATATCGATTGTGAAACCCATATTCTGATCAGGGGGCTTACCCCTGGAGAAGATATTGTCAGGTATGCCAGGGAAAAAAATGTGGATGAAATCATCCTGGGGATTAAAAATAAATCAAAGGTCGGCAAACTGGTATTTGGTTCAACAGCACAATTTGTCATCCTTGAAGCAGACTGCCCTGTTTTGTCTGTAAAATGAGTAATAGAAGACACCCGGAAAAAAATGAACAACAAAGAGATTAAAAAAGCTCAAATATGAGGAGGATGGATGATGAATACGAAATTACGGTATAAAATTCTTCTGGGTGTACTGATCCTGGTGTTTACGGTATGCGCTGCCATCACAGTGGTTGCATCGATTATTATCAACAAGCAGAACAGGGATCTGGTTCATACCGGTATGACAAAATCCCTGTCCGTCATTCAGGAATCTCTTGTTGAAAAGCAGGCAGTATTTTCCGGCCTTATCGAACATATGGTGACGATAAACAAGATGGGGGATATTATCAAGTTTCTGGCCGGAAACAAGGACATCGGCCTGAATCTGGCCCGTCAAAGTTATGATAAAATAGGCAATATCATTACCAATACCGCCATACTGGAAAAGCTGTGGAGTGTCCGGGTTTATACCATGGAAAAAAATCTGGTCAGCTATATGGATCGGATTGACTCCGAGAAAATGGTGATGGGGTTTATATATCAATCCGATTTCCATTACAGGCCCTTTAAAACAGGGGAAGAATACGATCAGGTAAAGGTGATTGAGGCATCAAAAATTGACGGGATCAATCTTTCCAAAGCGTATGGAGCAAACATCCCGGATCAGAAACAGGTATCGTTCAGCCGGTCGGAAAATTATCTAAGCATTCAAACCATTATTCCGGTATTTGCAAATTACTACAACGCCGAGCTGGAAAAGGCAGAACCAAAACAATGCGGGTTTGTCATTGCTGAAGAACGGCTCTCCAATGAGTTTGTTAAAAGGATGAGCCGGATAACCGGTATGGAACTGAATCTGTTTGTCGATGGAGCGTTCAGCACGGGAATGATGCCGCAGTATGAAAAAGTCGATATTTCATCTGTTCCGGAAACCCATGACGGGTTATGGGATATTAAAAAACAGAAGTTCCATTACAGCGAAATCAAACTGGCAGACCAGAGGTATTTTCAGTCAATGCTGCCGGTTTATTCAAGCGGAAAATTCATCGGCGGGCTGTTAATTCTCCAGTCCGATGAGATCGTTAAAACCAATACCCGGCAGATGATCATCATGATTGGCCTTGTGGCACTGGTCTGTATGATTTTTGTCATTCCCCTGGCTTATATTGCTGCAGGAAAATTCGTACTGCCATTGATCGATATTGTTGAAAAGCTCAAGGATATTGCAGAGGGAGAAGGGGATTTGACCAGCCGGCTGGAAATCAAATCCAAAGATGAGATCGGCCAGGTGGCCCAATGGTTTAATTCGTTTATCGATAAAATTCACGGATTGATTTTAGATGTGGCCAAAAATGCCCAGGAACTGAACCAGTCGTCTTCAACACTGGCACAGATTTCAAAGACCATGGCACATGGCGCCGAACAGACGTCAACAAGTGCAAATTCCGTGTCTGCGGCAGGGGAAGAAATGAGTGTCAGCATGGTGTCGGTTGCTTCTGCCATGGAACAAGCCTCAAGTAATATGGGGATGGTGGCTGCGGCCACAGAAGAGATGACCAATACCATCACTGAAATATCAAAAAACACAGTCATGGCAAAACAGATCACCGATGAGGTGGTTTCAAAGACCGATAACGCATCGGCCCAGATTGTGGAGCTTGGCAAGGCAGCCGATGATATCGGTCATGTGGTTGAAGTGATAACCGATATATCCGACCAGGTCAATCTTCTGGCGTTAAATGCCACCATTGAGGCAGCCAGAGCCGGGGAGGCGGGAAAAGGATTTGCCGTGGTGGCAAATGAAATAAAGGATCTTGCCAGACAGACGGCAGATGCCACAAAGGAGATCAAGGAAAAAGTGGAAAAGATCCGGTCCTCCACCGGCATAACGGTGGGCGGGATCAAAAGCATTTCAGATGTGGTCAACAGGGTAAATGAGATCGTTTTGATTATCGCCTCTGCCGTTGAAGAGCAGTCTGTGACCACCCGGAACATTTCCCAGAATATTGTCCAGGTTACCCAGGGCATTGATAAAATAAACGACAATATTTCACAAAGTTCCAGCGTTTCCGCTGAAATCGCAAAGGATATAGCCGCAGTCACGGCTGCAGCCAATGAAATGACCGACAGCAGTTCCCAGGTGGATGTCAGATCAAAAGACCTGTCCTCCTTGTCTGAAAAGCTGATGGAGCTTGTGAATAAATTTAAAATCTGATAATTGATTTTGAGTAATCCATACGAAGGATTTCCTTTATCCTTAAAACAGGAAGGGGGAGAATGCCGTGAAAAACATGATTCTTGTCTGCCTGTGCTTCCTGCTGTGGATGACCTGTCTTTCCCAGGGTCGCCTGCACGCAGAAGAGATTTCTTTGACCAGCTGTAACTGGCATCCCTATGTTGGAGAGAATTTACCGGGGTTTGGCTTTACATCTGAAATTATCTCCCAGGCATTTCAGCAGGCAGGGGACACGGTCACCTTTACCATCCTTCCATGGAAACGTGCCTTGTACCTGACCCAAAGCGGAGAATTTGATGCGGTTTACAGCGGTTATTACTCTGAAGAACGCGCATCGGTTTATGCGCTTTCCAACCCCTATACCCAAAGCGCAGTGTTTTTATGTGCGCTCAAGGAGAGTGCGGTTAATTATAAGAGTCTAAAGGATTTACAACCCTACCTGATTGGCGTTGTGCGCGGTTATGTGAACGGTCCTGAATTTGACCGGGCCACTTATCTGCGCAGGGACGAGGCATTCTCCGACCTGAACAATCTTGGCAAGCTCATGGCAAAGCGCGTCGACATCATCGTCATTGATAAGTTCGTTGCACTCTATTATCTGAAGAATTCACCTTTCAGTGAAGGGGATATTGATCGGGTGGAGTTTTTACAGCCGCCACTGAAAGTGATGCCGGTTCATGTGATGTTTTCAAAAGCAGTTCCCGGCTTTCAAAAAAAAGTGGCTGTTTTTAACGCAGGCCTGGAACAAATCCGGAAAAACGGCGTCATGGATCAGATTATGGAAAAATATGGATTTTTAGATCATGAATAACCAGAACATATTTCTCCCTCATCTTCCGGAATCTTAAGTGACAGCCACACACCAGTTCAAGGTCGTATCGGCCTTTTTGATCATCTATTTTGTCTGGGGATCCACATACCTTGCCATCCGGCTCACCCTGGACGCTGTTCCTGCATTTTTTTCAATGGGGTTGCGGTTTTTCATTGCCGCGGTCCTGATTTTCATATGGATCAAACCTGGAAAAATAAGACAGGTTACGCTAAAACAGGCAATCAATTCCCTGGCGGTGGGTTTTATGCTCATGGGACTTGGTACGGGCCCTGTTGCCTGGGCTGTCCGGTATGTCCCCACCGGGGTGACGGCCATGATCATTGCGGTTCTGCCGGTGTGGTTTGTGCTGTTTGAAAAGCTGTTAAAAAACAGAGCTGAACTGGGGGTTGTCAGCTGTGTGGGGATCGGGATCAGTATTGCAGGCAGCCTGCTGCTCATGGGAATTACCGATATCAATGCCTTTACAAAAGTACCCCTGCTGCCGTTTCTGGTTATCCTGATCTCCTGCTTTTTCTGGGCCTTTGCTTCAGTGTGGGGCTCAACCCTGGAAAAGCCGGAACACAATTTTACAGACGTGGCCATCCAGATGGCCGGGGGTGTGGCCTGCAACTTGATGATCGGCCTTTTTCTGGGAGAATATAAACAGATCAATTATTCTGGAATGGATTTCACCTTTGTCATGGCTGTTCTCTATCTTTCCATCTTTGGTTCGGTTCTGGTATACGGGGCATACAATTTTCTCATCAAACATATCAATACCGCCCTTGTGGCCACACATTCATATGTCAATCCCATTGTGGCCGTATTCCTGGGATGGCTTTTTTTAGAGGAAATTATTGATACCCGGATGATCCTGTCAAGCCTGATGGTGTTAAGCGGTGTGACCCTGATCCGGGTGGGTTACAGGAAGTCCGGATCGTTGAAAATAAAAGCGTAACGCTGCGGTGTTCCAATGACAGAAAGGCCTGCACTGCCACGAATATTTTTAATTCCGTCAACAAGTGCGATGTCAGGCAAATCAAATGCAGCTTTAAAAGCATCACCGGCCAAATCAAAAACATTGCCTGCAAGACCCCCGACACCCGGCCCATTAAACGTATAGACATCTGAGCTTTCAGTAAAACATGTTTTTATTGCTGTGGCCACATAACCGCCGAGAGAATGACCGGCAACACTAAAACCATTTGTCAAAGTTCCATCATCAACCCATTCAACGACCTCTGGGAGCAACAAGGCGAATTGCAAATTCAAATAAGAGGGGATACCAATTGCCAACTCGACATTAGCAAACATATCCCTGAGGTCTGAGACTGTGGTGCCTCGTATGGCCAGGTGGGTATTGTTAGTCCCTATCTCCCGAAATACTGTGGCAGATACACCGGTTATGGGGTTTGGGTATGAATCAGCGACTTGCCATTTGGCTGCGAATGCCTCGGCTTGGGCGTTAGACATGCCCGCCTTCTTCAGATTTATTATGTAAGCGTCATCTGATATTCCAGGAAACAAATTTGCGTAAGCTGCAAATGCTAATTCAGACTGTTGAAAATATTCAGTAATTATGCTCATGGTTGTTTCTCCTTATTTTTAAAGATTGATGATCCAGCCACATATTTCTTGCTACAGCTATCCATAAAAACCATATATAGATTCCCAGGGTTCCAGCTACCACTAATTTTTTAAATACAGGGTGTTGCGTTCGCCGGAACAGCCAACGCGCCAATTTAAAAACACCCCAAGGGAATATTACCCAGTAAAAAATCATTAAAAGTGCGCTCATTGTTTATCTCCTGTGACTTATCTAAAAAACTCTGTTTCTTGTTTTTCTATGTCGTACTACACGATCATTTTGGGTAGTAAATTGCAAATAATGAATCATTATGCAGTAAATGTAAATTGCGCGGTCAATCGGGGTAAACCCTGAGTTTTGTATAAAAATGGCAATTATTTTAAAAAATCAGCATTCTTTTTGGCATTAGGACAAAATATACTGGGAGACCATCTAAAACCGGGGGCTAATTCATCAAAGCTTGAGGCACTGAATTTATTTCTTTTTCTGAGGTCATCATTCCTGGATACCGCCGCTGAAATGTATCCCGCAGTTCATTATTCTCTGGCATAAACAAAGCCACCGTCAATACCGTCTGAGAGGGGAGAATCTTTTCAATGCATTTCGATTTTCCACTAGTCAAAAAAATTGTATTCATACAAAAATTTTTCTTTCAAACAGAAGTCGAACGATTTAAGCAAGACCTCCCGAGTCGGAAAAATTCAATTTTTACTTTTTGGGATGAGCATTTTGTATTTTGCTTGTATAAAAAAGTAGGTTCTGGTACCTAATTTTATTGATTTTATTAATTTATATACAATATATTTTCATATGATAAATTTCAAAACACTAATTTTTTATGCTTTTTGGGGAACGGTTTTAATTTCATGTTCCACCTCTTTACGTTTATACATTGAATCAACCTTATCGCTTGGTTGATAGGATTTGAAGGCTTCTGAATATTCCTGTAAATTGGTTACTTTGAATTCTCCCAAGTGAATAATAATATCACCCGCTTTTA